>DAOUHR010000154.1:0-5574 GCA_034428635.1 Dehalococcoidia bacterium | reverse complement strand
GTTCCTCCGGCGTCAGCCGGACCGTAAATTTCTCTCTGACCACACCGCCACCTCACACCAACCTTAATTGCTCAAAGATTACCACTGTCAGTCAACCCCTATCGGTACCCTTGATAACCAAGCTTGACCCAGTACTAGCCTATCACCCCATGCAGCTTTGCCTATCCAGAGCATCTTATAGGAGCATACAGGGCAAGCGCCCCGAGAGGCAGGCCGCCCGTTCTTAATCGTGATAGCCTGTGGGTTGCTATTCTTCCTATTGGACCGCTCTCATCTTGGGCACGCCACATTTCCTTGGATCCCGCGTTACTATGTCCCGTCACCCTCCGAGGTGCTCCACTAGCCAAAGGTGGGTCACCGGCGCCCCGTCTTCGGGCGGAAATTGACTGGTGTAGTTATCAGTTGTACGGTACCTGGCATGGCAGAGTCTACCGCTCAACGGGGCCCCCTTCGCCTCTTGGTGCCCACTGAGGGCATCCCTGAGGCGGTTGTGCGCAAGGCGGAGAACGCCTCTCGCAAGGAGGTCATCAGCGACTCCTATCCCTATCCCACCAGGCTATCGCGGGCCACGTACGAGCGCCAGAAGGTCGAATTGCAGGTTGAGCTGGTGAAGATGCAGAGGTGGGTACAGGAGACCGGGGAGCGTGTGGTTCTGCTGTTCGAGGGGCGGGACGCCGCCGGCAAGGGCGGCACGATAAAGCGCTTCATGGAGCACTTGAATCCCCGCGGCACAACGCTGGTAGCGTTGCCTACTCCTTCCGAGAGAGAGCGCGGGCAGTGGTACTTCCAGCGTTACGTGCAGCACCTGCCGACCAGGGGGGAGATCGTCTTCTTTGACCGCTCCTGGTACAACAGGGCAGTGATCGAGCCCGTGATGGGCTTCTGCACACCGGCCGAAACTGATCGCTTCCTTCGCGACGCCGTTCTGTTCGAGGAGATGCTAATTGACGAAGGGCTGCGGCTGTACAAGTTCTGGCTCTCGGTGAGCCGAGAGGAACAGTTCAGGCGGGTGATGTCTCGCGCACTCGATGACCTCAAGCAGTGGAAACTGAGTGACGTCGACATCAGGTCGTTGCCTCTGTGGGACAAGTACACGGAGGCGCGGAATCGGATGTTCGCGGCCACCGATACGAAGGCCTCGCCCTGGGTCGTCGTCAAGTCAGACGACAAGAGGCGCGCCCGACTAAACTCCATGCGCTACGTGCTGCGCAGCCTGGAGTACGACCCCGGGGTAGCGGAGCGCGTTTCAAAGACTGACCCGAAGCTGATCGGGCCCGCGAAGAGCGTATTCGCCGAGGGAGAAGTCTGGTAGTTCCCTGTGGGCTCCATTCTGCTGTCTTCTCCGTTCGACGGTTTGAGTCTTCACTTCCAGTTTTCAGTCTTGGTATATTTTCTCGCCTCCCCCAGAGTACCTCTCAGGGCGTCACGTTGCCCGATGCCTCTTGATGGCGTGAATCTGAAGCTCGCACCCCACAACGGTATTGCCGGCAACACCATGGCCTTCATCGCTCTGGAAGGTTCGATGCGGTTGTACCAGGAAATTGTTGGTGCGACGGTGGATGGGACGGCTGAATATTGAGTTAGACGGTGGCGTTGCAGCCGTGGCAGGGTGGCGACAAGCTGATGCTACGGGTTCGCGAGGAGTAACGAGGGCGGAGTCGTTGACAAGACCAGGGCTTGTGCCCCATCGCGGCCAGAACCACGACTCCACACCTAATCCACTAGAAGGAGTACGACAGTGTCAACGGAAGCGAACTGACCCTAATCGAGACCGTTGAAGTCGGCATTGGCTATGTCACCTGGAGGCCATCCTCCGGGGCCGCCATCTTCAGTTCGCAGATTAGCACGCGCTAGTCCGCTTCACGTCCCGAAGCACCCCGTAGTTGACCACGAGAGTGGCTGGAAACAGCCCTGTTGTCAGCCATGGCTGGACATTCTAACCCACTGTAGCTCAGGGTTGGCTTGAAAACCCGGTTTGTTTGTCGCCGGCAGAAAGCTTGACTAGGACGGCGGAAAAACGTACCAGCGGGGTAAGGGATCAGCTGATGTGACGGCTGTTGAGCAAGAGGTTCTCCAGTCACAAAAATTGCACGTCCTGCTTGACGACTGACGTCAGTCATACTTTCACTGACCCTGGCATGATAGAAAGTTATCGGGACCGACGGACCGAGGCGTTTGCCGCCGGAGTGTTCGTCCCAGCTTTTCAGGGCTTTGAACAGCAAGCGGCACGCAGGCTCTCAATATTAAACGCGGCACGGTCTCTGGACACGCTTGGAGCACTCAGCAGCCGGCTAGAAGCACTGAGAGGAAACCGGGCCGGGCAGTACTCCAAAAGGGTCAACAGACAATGGCGGATCTGCTTCAGTTGGCCAGAAGGACAAGCAGGGCCATCCGAGGTTGAGATCGTGCACTATCACTAAGGGGGTAATTGGCGACCATGTTGAAACGAGCCGTACACCCTGGGAAAATTCTGAAAGAGGAGCTGGAGGAGAGAGGCGTGTCTCCGGCGAGCTTCGCCAGGCACATTGACGTGCCAGGCAACCGCATCAGCCAGATCCTGGTCGGCAAGCGTGCTGTGACGGGTGACAGCGCTCTCAGGTTTGGTCACTGGTTCGGTATGGATCCCCAGTTCTGGCTGAACCTGCAGGCACAGTACGACCTGGCGCTGGCGGAGGAGTCGGTGGGGGCAAAGATACGCGTCCTGCCAACCGCGGCTGGCGCGGGAACGTCTAGCAGTCTGTCCGAGAAACAGGTTTAGCGAAAGAGCGGGTGTATGATGAGGGGCACCCGCAGACCGGAGATCCCGCAATGAAGAAGAGCTACCTTCCCTACGAGCCTGAGCAGCAGTTGTTGCTGCCAGCGGCGCTGCAGGAGGGCTGCCCGAGGACCACCTGGCCTACTTCATCTCCGACGTGGTGGACCAGCTTGATCCGGCGGAGATCACGGAGCGCTATGAGCAGGAGAGCCGTGGCGGCCCGCCCTACCATCCGAGGATGATGGTGAAGGTGCTGCTGTATGGCTACTGCGTAGGGGTGGCATCGTCGCGGCGCTTGGCCCAGCGGCTGCACGAGGACATCGCCTTCCGGGTGCTGGCGGCCAACAACACTCCTGACTTCCGAACCATCGCTGACTTCCGCAAGGACCATCTGGGGGCCTTGTCGGGGCTGTTCCTCCAGGTGCTTGAGCTATGCCAGCAGGCGGGCCTGGTGAAGCTGGGGCACGTGGCGCTGGACGGCACCAAGGTGCGGGCCAACGCCTCGAAGAACAATGCGATGAGCTACCGGCGGATGAAAGAGAAGGAAGCTCAGTTGCAGGGGGAGGTGGATGAGTTGCTCCGGCGGGCCCAGGAAGTGGACGAGGAGGAGGACCGGCGCTACGGCAGAGATAAGCGTGGCGACGAATTGCCGGAGGAGTTGTCCTTGCGGGAGGACCGGTTGCGGGAGGGCCGGTTGCGGAAGATACGGGAGGCCAAAGCTGCGCTGGAGGCCCAGGCCCAGGCGGAGCAGGCCGCCGTCGCGGGGATGTACGAAGAGGCGTCCCACCTGGCGTTGAGCAGCCTGAAACGAGCGGGGCTGGCTGATTACGTTGCCCCCACGCCACCCCCCACACCCCTTCCTCCCGCCGCTGGCTGCTTACCGGCGAGGGACTGGTCCATCTGGCTGCGGAGGAAGGCGCCTCCGTGGACCGCCTGCTGCGCACCCGCCCGGTGTCCGCCCGCTGGCAGCGTCTGCTCCTGGCCCGGCTGGACAGGGTGGCGGTCATCTACCGGCTGGCGTCGGCGGTGGCGGGCGTTGCCGGGCCGCCGGGGTTCCGGTGGTACCGGGGCGCGGCCCTGGATGCCGCCATGACCCTGCCCAGCAACAGGACCCTGGGGGTGGTCAGCCAGGGCGCCACCACCGACCGCACCGGCTTCTCCCACCGGGTGCGGTGGCTGCCTGACCCCAGCAGGCCACAGCCACGCGGACTCCTGGCCCTGATGCCTGACGAGGCGCGGCTGCGGGAGGCCCGCCGGCTGCTTTCCCGCTACCCCGGTCCGGTATACTTGGCCCTGGAGGAGCACGCATCCAACGCCAGCGCCGAGGACCGGGTATGGCGGCTGGCCAGGACCTCCGCCGTCCTTTCCCTGGAGGATGCCCTGGGCAACCTGCGGCCCGGTGGACGGCTGCCCAGCGAGCCGCTATTGACCCGGCGATCCCCGCCTGGTCCCATCGTCGTGCCCGAAGACCCCGACAGGATTCCCGACTACCTGCTGCCCGCCGTGCTAAAGCCGGCGGCAAAGGGGGTCGGACCGTCTGTCCGACTGGCCCTGGATAACCCTCGAAGACCTGGCGGGGCTGCTGGGGCTTTCCGAGTCCCATGTATCGGGCGTGTGCCTACGTCTGGCCAGGCTTGGACTGGTCTCCCGCGTTTCTCTGGCTGGCCGCCGGCGGCTGGCGTTGAGCCGCCGGGGACTGGCGCTACTGGCCCGACGGGACCGGGCCTCCGTGTCCAGGGCACTACGGCGGTGGTGCGCGGAACCCGATGACGGGGGGCCGATCTCCTGTTGGAGGGAATTGCCGGGAACGCGCAACCGCCCCCTGGCCCGTACCGTCGAGCACACCCAGGCCGTGCACCGGTTCATGGCCGACCTAGCTCGGCAGGCCAGGGCGAACCCCGGTTTCCAGGTCCTGCAATTCAGTCCTCCTCACCACTCCACCCGCTACTTCCCCCACCGGGGCAGGCTGCGTTCCGTTCACCCCGACGGCTTTGGCATGGTGCGGGCCGGCGCCAATACCTATCCCTTCTTCCTGGAATGGGGGCGCCGGGCTATGAACCCCGCCACCATGGTCGCGCGGCTGGCGCCTTACCTGCGCTACTATTCCTCCCAACGGCCCCTGGACGACCATGGCCACCGGCCCCTGGTGCTGGTGGTCTTCGACGATTACCTGGCCGAGAGGAATTTTCTCGGTGTGGCGGGCGATCAGATGGAGCGCGCCAGAGTCGATGTGCCTCTATGGGGTTTCCTATAGGGAACTGCTGGAAAAAGTCGGGCCGTTGGGACAAACATGGCGCAGCCCGGAAGTGTTGGTGCCGATCAGTGCGTTCTCACAGACCATCCTCCGCCGCTGACCTAAGAACAAACCTCCATGCAACATCTACCCTTCAGAGAGTTGCCCGGGCCGCAAGGGCCCGGCATCATTCATAGTGCAGAAGTCAAAACCGGAGATGGAAAGCTTCTTATCCCGGACTTTGCGGTTGGAACATTCCCCGAACGTCTTGCACTTCACCCCCGGTTTCTTCGACTGGCTCCTTAATGACCTGGCGGATGTCGGCCACAAACCGGCGCGCAGGATCGATCATATTGGAGCTTATGTGGGGGCCGGCAGCTTCGTAGACTTGATTGATTGTCAATTACGGGTCAGACTTGACCCACTTGTTACGGGTTGGAGTTGACCCACCCGTCTTCATTGCTCAGCGATTTTGTCAGTATGCGTTGTGTTCTCCAGACCCCTCTGCCGGTGGGGAGAGGAGCTGTTGGGAGGGGAACAAGCCAGCCTGGCGTTTCTCTCTGAGCCTGTAGCTCTCTCCCCGGAT
>DAOUHR010000153.1:0-4933 GCA_034428635.1 Dehalococcoidia bacterium | reverse complement strand
CCTGATGTGGGGCGGCCCCAACTGGCTTCCCTACTCCGGGTGCGAAATTCCCGAATACGAGATACCCCAGGCAGTGTACGATATCTACCCCGACCTGGGCCACGCCCCCAACTGGGAGGAAGCCATTGACCTGACCAGGTTCGTCAGCGACGACGTCAACGGGCAGCTATGCGACGCCCTCGGCCTCATCGGGACTCCCGAATACTGTACCCAGCGCATCCAGGAAATGGCCGAGCATGGTGTCAACCAGCTTTACCTGATGCCCTGCCTGACCTTCGCTCCACCCCAGACGGAAGTCCAGGCCTTTGCCAATCACATCATTCCTGCCCTAGCAAAAGACTGACCGCCTGTCCTGGGGCGCAACCTGCCTTCCAATGGTAGTAAAACGCCACGCCACCCTCGACGACGCCCACGCCATCGGTCTGGTCCGCGCCGAGACCTGGTGGATGGCCTACCGGGGCATAGTACCAGACGACTTTCTGGATGCCATCGACCCTGTCAGGTGGGGCGAGCAACAACGCCCCCACATGCTCACCCCCCCACCGGTCTATTAGACCTGGTAGCGATAGCGCAGGGTGGGGTAGTAGGCTGGGCTGCCGGGGGAAGGAACCGCGAGCCCGATTCACTTTTCACCGGCGAACTGCTCTCGATCTGTATCCTGCCAGGCCAACAGCGTCGGGGTATCGGGCACAAACTGACCCAGGCAGTGGCTCAAAATTTGCGGGCCTTGGGGATGGATTCCATGATCGTCTGGGTGCTGGCCGCCAACCTTCCTGCACGCCGTTTCTACGAGGCGCAGGGCGGAAGCCTGTACAAGGAGCAGTTGGTAGATGTTGGGGGCGCCCGGTTGTTGGCATTGTCGTATGAGTGGGAGAGCCTGGACTCAATTATCAGCAACCCGCCCGGGCCCACCGGTTCATGACCCGCTAACTCCCTGTCGGTCCCCTTTGCCAGATTCGGAACGGGGCGTCCTTCTCCGTTCGAATTCCCTGACCCAGTCGTCGATGTCCATGCCCGTCTCCATGCAGGCGTAAAGCACCACGCCCGCCGCCGCCCTGGCATCCTCCAACGCGTCATGATGACGGAACGTAATGCCCAGGTCGGCGGCCAGGCTGGCCAGTCGGTACCCCCGGTTCCCCCGTCTTTCCGGCCAGGCGCGGCGGGCAATGGCCACACTGTCCAGCCAGGTAACTGGCAATATGGGCAGTCCGTACCTGCGGGCTGCTCCATCAATTGCGTTTCGATCAAAGAAGGTATGGCTCACCAGCACCCTGTCGTCCAGCAGGTCAAAGACCTCGGCAAAGATTTCATCAAAGGACGGAGACACGTCAACCGACCCCGGCCCAATGCCATGCAACCGAACGTTGAAGGAGTTGAATCCCTCTTCCGGGTTCACCAGGGTGGAATAGCAATTCTCCACTCTGCCTTTAGTCACTTGTACAACGCCTACCTGGCAAATGCTGGTAACCCGATGGTTGGCCGTTTCAACGTCAATGGCGCAAAAGTCCAGGTTGCCTTTCATAGAATCACCGGCTGTTCCCTGCATGCCTGCCGCTCGCTCGCTGCCGTCCCTCACCAGTCAGCACGCTCGGACTGCTCCAGGTCAGTATATACCTGTAGGCCTGCAAACAGCCTCATGCCTGGGTCGGGCGGCGTTCGCCACGAAACGACGCATTCTGCAACGGCCTTAACTGCAGAGAACATAGGAAAGAACTAAGAAGGCACTGAAGGGAGAGAGTAGCGGACCGTTTGTCCAATTCCGAAGGGACCAATTTGAAGGCGGTCTAAGGCAAGTGAGTGACTTTGGTGGGAGTGGTGGAGACGGGGGAGAGTCGAACTCCCCGTCCAAAAGGCCCCTAGACTAGATCTACTACAAGCTTGTCCGACGCTTTATTTCTCGCCTGCTGGAGCTTCCGCCGGCGTAATATCCGGCAGGCCAGCCGATAAAACTTTGGCAACCCCTATCGGCCTCAGAGCAACCGCATCCCGGCCTAATGGCGCCCGTATCCCCGCATCCGGGAGTAGCAAGGTACGGACGTAGCCGCCCTTAGGCGGCTAGAGCGAATTCACGTTCGCCAGTTATTTGTGTGCCACCTGATTAACGAGGGCGGTGGCGCCTCGGCTTGCAATCTGCCACAGGACGCTCCTGTCGAACCCGCGCGTCCCCACTAGACTTACCATTATACCATGCCATGCTTCCCGCAAGAATAGCCAGGGCAATCGCATTTTAGATTCAGACTATAGGTGGCAGACATCCGCCAGATATAAGACAGGTCGCTCTGAGCTTGCCGAAGGGCCTGAAATCCTGCATGTCAGCCCGGTTACGGGTCCCCCAGTCGGCCTGTGGGATGGAGTTTAGATTCTTCACTCCGTTCAGAATGACAATTCAAACATAATGCGATTGCCCGTCCCCATCGCCTGGAAGGACTGGCCCGCCGTTGAGCGGGATATAGCCAATCTCCAGCAGGCCGCATCCGGCCAGCAGGTGGAAGAGGTGTTCATGACCGCAGCGTCCCCGAGGGTAATCGCCAACTTCCTGCCCAATGACTACTTCACCACCGAGGAAGAATGCCTTTACGCCCTGGCCGAGGTAATGAAGGAAGAATACAACGCCTTCGCCCGGGCCGGTCTCATCCTGCAAGTAGATTGTCCCGACCTGGCCATGACCCGTGTCTCCCAGTTCTCCCCCTGACTGTGGATGAATTCAAGAAGATTGTTGAACTCCACGTCGAGGTCATCAACTACGCCCTGAAGGACATCGATCCTGAGCAGTTGCGGCTGCACGTCAGCTGGGGCAACACCGAAGGCCCCATCATCACGATGTCCCCCTGCGCGAAATTGTTGAGCTGATCCTGAGGTCCCGTCCCCTGGGCCTGTCCGTCGAGGGCGCCAACCCCCGCCACGGCCACGAGTGGAAAGTATGGGAGGACGTCCGTCTGCCCGAAGGGAAGGTGTTGATTCCCGGCGTTCTGGACACTACCACCAACTTCATCGAGCACCCGGAACTTATTGCCCAGCGCATACTGAATTACGCCAGGATAGTGGGCCGCGAGAATGTCATGGCGGGCAGCGACTGCGGCTTTGGCACCTCGGCCTGGGGCCGTAAGGTCGAAACCAGCATAGCCTGGGCCAAGCTGTCCGCCATGGTCGAAGGCGCCCGCCTGGCATCCCTTGAACTTTGGTAGGCGCGGGGTTCCTCCGTTAACCTAAACTTTACTTCCAGGTCTATCCCCCTTATACCCCGGTGTGTATAATGCGTATTTCCATCATCGCTGTATTGTGATATATTTAACAAATCGCCGGGCTTGGGCCCGGTAATTGAATTGTCAACACTTTTTTCCGCAGTTTTTGCGAATTTTTCCGGCTCCAAGCCCTTGGCTGACACCTTTCTGACCATGGAGCGGGGATTGAGGCAATGAATTCTTTACGGGACCTGGCCCAGAACGGCCTGTACTCTCCCAACCACGAACATGACAGTTGCGGCGTGGGCGTTGTTGCCAACATCAAGGGCGGCCAATCCCACGGGATTATTACCGAGTCCCTCCAGGTCCTGGTGAACCTGGGTCATCGGGGCGCCTGCGGGTGCGACCCGGAAACGGGCGACGGCGCTGGCATTTTGATGCAGATGCCGGACGCTTTCTTTCGCCAGGTCTGCCCTGCCCTGAACATTGATCTGCCCGAATTGGGCGCCTATGGCGTCGGAATGACCTTCCTGCCGCCTGCTCCCGCCGCCAGGGCCGCTTGTGAAGACCTTATTGACCGTTCCATCACCGCCGAGGGCCTGACCCTGCTAGGCTGGCGCGACGTTCCCGTCGACCCCGACAAGCTGGGCAGGGATGCCCGCGCGGTCCAACCCTCCATACGCCAGTTCTTCGTTGCCTGTGGTAGTGAGCAGCTTGAACCCGCCCAGTTGCAGCGCAAGCTCTACACCCTGCGCAAGGTCATCGAGAACGGCCTGTCCGCCACCGGCATCAGCGAAGAAGACGCCGACTATTTTTATATTTGCAGCCTGACCAACAGCACGCTGGTGTATAAGGGCCTGCTCATGGCCCACCAGGTTGCCGATTTTTACCTGGACCTGAACGATAAGGCCCTGGTCAGCGCCTTTGCCCTGGTCCACTCGCGTTTCAGCACCAACACCCTGGGGCACTGGAAGCTGGCCCACCCTTACCGGTACCTGGCCCACAACGGCGAAATCAACACCCTGCGCGGCAACAGCAACTGGATGCACGCCCGCGAGGCCCAGTTCGAGTCGCCCCTGTTCGGCGACGACATCAAGAAGATTCCGCCCATTATGACCCCCGGCGCCAGCGACACTGCCGGTTTCGATAATGCGCTGGAACTGCTGCAGATGACCGGTCGCAGCCTGGACCACTCCATGCTGATGATGATTCCCGAGGCATGGGAACAGCACGAGACCATGTCCCAGGAGAAGAAAGACTTCTACGAGTTCCACTCCTGTCTGATGGAACCCTGGGACGGGCCCGCCATGATCGTGGCCGCCAACGGCAAGGACATCTGCGCCGTGCTGGACCGCAATGGCCTGCGCCCCTTCCGTTACACCGTAACCAAAGACGACAAGCTCGTTATGGCGTCGGAGACCGGTGTGCTGGACATTCCGGCGGAGAACATCCTGCAGCGGGGCCGCCTGCAGCCCGGCCGCATGTTCCTGGTCAGCCTGGAACAGGGCCGCATCATCAGGGACGAGGAACTCAAGCAGGCCCTTTCCCGCCGCCAGCCCTACGGCCAGTGGCTCAAGGAAAATAAGGTCTCCCTGGACGACCTGCCCGAGCCCGCGACGCCCGAGGTCTTCAAGGGACAGGATCTGGTACAACAGCAACGCGCCTTTGGCTACACCGCCGAGGAACTGCGGATGCTCACCACCCCAATGGCCGTTTCGGCCTACGAGGCGGTGGGTTCCATGGGCAATGAC
>DAOUHR010000152.1:0-10362 GCA_034428635.1 Dehalococcoidia bacterium | reverse complement strand
GGCCGGGCAGTTCCCGCATGAGCAGTTGGTCGTATTTGCTCTCCCAGGCCCAGGGGAGCAGGGCCAGCAGCATGCGCCGGGGTTCGGGGATGTCTCCCTTTTCCCGTACCTTGTCCAGGTAGTTGTGCAGGTGCATCCAGGTGGTGAGGCGGAAGCCCTGGTCGGCGACACGGCGGATTACCTCCAATGGCTTGGGCGGGTCCTGCTGGTCGGCCACGGCGCGGGCGTAGTCGTGGTGGACCTGTTCGGTGACGCGGCGCATGCGGTAGATGGTCAGTTGCCGGTGGTATTTGCGCTGGAGGGCGCGGATTTCTCTTCTGATTTCGCTGAGGGTTCTCATGGTTGTCTGTCTCCTTTTGTTTCTATCCACGAAGGGACACGAAGGGACACGAAGGTGGGATTTTTTAAAAGTGTCCCGTTTTGTGCCATTTTGTCCTATTTTTGCCTTCGCCGCCGGGCCTGGTTCCGGAAGGTGAAGGGGCATTGACCCTTGGCCAGGGCAGACACACAGGTCTGCCCCTACGAACGCGGCTGGTGGGCCAGGGCAGACACGCAGGTTTGCCCCTACGATTGATGCGCCAGGCCAGGGCAGACACGGAGGTCTGCCCCTACGGTTTATTCCTCTGACAGGGCAGGCCATGCCGTTTTAGCCTGCTCCGGAGTTTGTACACTTAATGGTGGAGATGCGTCATCCATTGGGTCAATGGGGAGCGCTGCATTGGCCGCGGCAGAGTCCTGGAAACTGATGACCTTGTGGTACAGTAACCAAAATTTGCGAAACCACAGGATGGAACATGAACGTGCAGGAGTTGTTTGACCTTTCGGGCAAAGTGGCCATTGTAACCGGCGGCAACGGCGGCCTGGGTCTGGGCATGGCCCGCGGGCTGGCATCGGCTGGCGCCAACATAGTGGTGGCGGCCCGTGACCAGGAAAAGACGGACGAGGCAGTGGCCGAACTTAAGGAAATCGGCGTGGAAGGTCTGGGGCTGAAGGTGGATGTAACCCGGGAAGAGGAGATCAAGCAGATGGTGGCCGACACGGTCTCCACCTTCGGTCGGGTAGACATCCTGGTGAACAACGCGGGAACGGTGGTTCGGAAGACGCCAGACCAGACTTCCACCGAAGAATGGGACCTGGTGCTGGACGTCAATCTGCGGGCATCGTTCCTGGCAGCAAGGGAAGTCTACCCCCAAATGAAGGAACAAGGGGGTGGAAAGATCATCGGCATCGGTTCCATGTACTCCATATTCGGGGGCGGGGGCAGCGGCGCCCCTTACTCCTCCAGCAAAGGCGGCGTGGTACAGCTTGCCAAGAGCCTGGCGGTGGCCTGGGCCAAGGACAACATCCAGTCCAACGCCATCCTGCCTGGCTGGTTCATGACCACCCTGACTTCGGACATACCCGTAAACCAGCCCGAGCGCTACCAGATGATCAGCAGCCGTATACCCACCGGACGCTGGGGCGAGGTGGACGAATTACAGGGCACCGTGGTGTTCCTGTCCAGCAGGGCGTCAGACTACGTTACCGGGGCGGTGATAACGGTGGATGGTGGGTATTCGGTGATGTAGGGGGGGTAATGCATGGGAGAACCAGGTTCTCTTGAAGCTGTTAGGCGGTCGCAGGGGCGCATGGCCATGCGCCCCTACGGCGATGACGTGGGATGAGGCAGGGGGGGGTTTGAAACCCGCCCCTCTGTGGATGTAGCCAGTATGTACCGAGGAGTTATCCCAATTGGGCCAAAGCCTCGCGGGAGAGCATCATCTTAACCGGGCTGATGGGCCGGAAGGTTCGAGAGACGCGGACGTCGCCCGCGAGGCTGCAAAGGGTATAAGCGTCGTAGGGGGCCAGACCCTTCTCGCTGACCAGGAATTCCACCATGTCGCGCACTGCCTGTTTCATCGCCGGGGCCAATTCGTCACCGTAGGACAGCACCACGAAGTGGTCCGGAGTCAGGGCCCGGGGACTGGCGATGTTCATCCCCTTTTCAACGGTTACGCGGATGTGGGTGTCCGACGAGCATTCGGCGCCGGTGCCGGCCACGGCGCCGTCACCCACCAGGGCATGGCAGTCGCCCATGGCCAGAAGGCCGCCGTCCACAAATACAGGCATGTAGATCGTACTGCCCTCTACCAGTTCCTTCATATCAATGTCGCCGCCGTAGGGGCCGCTGTCGCTGGCGGTGTTCTGGACGTAGGTGGGCGTCGTGGCCACCAGGCCCATGGACGGCATCATGGACAGCCGGATACCGCTGGGCAGGACCAGCTGGCCTCCGTCTATGGTCATCACCGTGGGGTATCCTTCGGTGAATTCCTCCTCCAGGAAGCCGCGCCCTGGCATAACCATGTGGGCCGGTCCTTCCTTGGGAGTGATCTTCAGGAAGTCAACCTTCAGGGCGTCGCCGGGTTCCGCGCCGTTGACGTAGATGGGACCGGTAGCGGGCCCCTTCAGGGCCCTGGCGTCCAGCTGCAACGGGTCGCGCAGACCCTCAAAGGCATCCCAGGTCTCCACCATCAGTTCCTCGCCCGAGTCGATGGTAATAGCCGGTTCAGCCTCCGGGTCGAGGTAGTAGATTCGCTTTTCCCTGCTTAAATTCTTCACGATTCCTCCCGCGCGGCTGCGGTAGCCGCTTCAATCATGTCGGATTCGATGCGCCCCTCAATGGGCACCATAGCCTGCCGGACTGCCACGCCAAGCAGGGGGTCCAGATCCACCAGGTTAACAGAAATGTGGTCGTCGTCCGGCGCCGAGCCCAGGGGGGAACCCGAATACCAGGCCGCCGTTTCCCCCTGGGATACGTCTACGTGCCGCTCCCAGTGCCCCAGGGCCAGGTAGTGG
The DNA here is from genome assembly GCA_034428635.1 of Dehalococcoidia bacterium. Lineage (GTDB taxonomy): Bacteria > Chloroflexota > Dehalococcoidia > Lucifugimonadales > UBA3495 > Bin22. The sequence goes on along the minus strand of DAOUHR010000152.1, from coordinate 7,527 downwards.
CAGGGCGCTTCCGCCACTTCGCCGGACCAGATGGGGGAAGAACGGTTTTCGGTGTCGTTGGGGAAGTGGAAATGGGCGTGGGCCAGGGCCACCAGCCAGTGTTCAGCTTTGGCGGTTGGCATACCCTCCAGGGGCCGGAAGTCGGGCGTATGTTCGAGCATGGCCCTTCCCCACAGGTCGAGGCCAAGTTCCGGCAGGGTTATAGTCTCGCCGGCGTGGCCGGTGAAAAGATGGAAGTTGGACGGGGCGTGCCGGAAGGGTTCTCGCCGGTAGAGAGACTCCTGGTGATAGAGGTCGTGGTTGCCGGGCAGGGTGATAACCGGCTGGCCCATGCGGGCAACCTGCGCCAGGAAGAACTCCAACACCCGGTCGGGGACACGGGCGTGATCGAAAACATCGCCCACGACCAGCAGGGCATCGGCATCGAAGTGTTGGGCGGTGTCAACGACTCGGGCAAAGGCCGTTTCCGTGCGGTTGCCGCGCCAGTCGTCGCCCAGGTGGGTATCGGAGGTGTGGATTAAGCGGATTTTTCTTTTGGCGGCCAATTTACCTTCCCAAATAGAGAGTCAGGTGCAGGGCCGAGATCACGGACCCTTGCCGATTACGCCCTTTTCCCTGAGCTTGTTGATGGCTCCTGAGTCGTAGCCCAGGTCGCCGAGTATTTCGTCGTTGTGCTGGCCAAGCAGCGGCGGCGGACGCTTGATGACGGCCGGGGTTTCCGCCAGCTTGAGGGGAGAATTGGGTATCCTGAGATCGGGGACGTTGGGGTGTTCCAGCTGGGCAATCATGTTGCGGGCGTTGACCTGGGGGTTGTTGACGACGTCGTCCACCCGGTTGATGGGCCCACAGGGTACGCCGCACTGTTCGATTTTTTCCACCCACTCGGCCACGGTCTTTTCCCGGAAGATAGCGCCCAAGGCCCCAACGCACTCGGCCCGGTGCGCAACCCGGTCGTCGTTAGTCTTGAAACGGGGGTCAGTGAGCAATTCAGCGTGGCCGATGCCCTCGCAGAAGCGTTCCCACAGGCCCTGGTTGGCCACGCCGAGGATGAAGTAGCCGTCGGAGGCCTGGAAACTCTGGTAGGGGACCAGGCTGGGGTGGCCGGACCCCATGCGCTGGGGAACGACGCCGGTGGCCATGTAGGCGGTGGCGTGGTAGCTGAGCGCGGCAACCTGGCCGTCCAGCAGCGCAGCTTCGAGGCGCTGACCCTGACCTGTTTCCCGCCGGTGGTAAAGGGCGGTTACTACCGACCCGAAGCACATCATGCCGGTGAAAAGGTCAACCAGGGAGAACCCCACCCGCAGGGGGAGGCCGTCGGGTTCACCGGTGAGGTCCATGAGGCCGCTGTAGGCCTGGATTATCAGGTCATATCCCGGTTTTTCGGCCATGGGGCCGGTGCGGCCGTAGCCGGAAATTGAGCCGTAGATGATGCCAGGGTTAATGGCGGAAATCTCTTCGTAGCCCAGGCCCATGCGGTCAAGGGCACCAGCGCGGAAGCTTTCGATCATCACATCGGCGTCTTTGGCCAGGGCGCGGACTATGTCGAGGCCTTCCTTTTCCCGGAGGTTGAGGCTGAGGCTGCGCTTGTTGCGGTTGAAGGAGACGAACTGGGTGCTTTCGCCGTTCCAGAAGGGGGTCCAGGAGCGGGTTTCATCACCCCGCTCAGGTTCTTCAATCTTGATGACGTCGGCGCCCATGTCCCCCAGCATCATGGTGCAGAAGGGACCCGCCAGCGTACGAGTCAGGTCCAGGACCTTAATGTTTTCTAGAGCCGCAGCCATATTCAGCCACTCCCTGTCAAACAGAGTGCGCGCAATGTGGATACCTGTTTGGATTCCCCCGCGCGCCGGAATTATAGCACGGCGCCGCGGGAGCCGAGGCTGAGTCGTTGACCACCCACCGAATCGGGTGGTAGGTTTAGTCCACTCTTCAAATGCGGGACTTTATGACCGGTGCACAGCAACCGCCGCGGATTGTGGTTCTGGGTGGCATAAACATTGACCTGGTGGCCATGACGGCGCGTTTCCCGGCTGCGGGAGAAACTGTAGTCGGCCGGCAGTTTCTAACCTACGGCGGCGGCAAAGGGGCCAACCAGGCCGTCGCTGCCGGCCGGATGGGTGCGCAGGTTTCCATGGTCGGACGGGTAGGCGACGACATTTTCGCTCCCCAGGCGCTCAGGGCCCTGGTGGAGTCGGGGGTGGACATTTCGACGGTTGGGGTAACACCTTCAACCAGCACCGGCATCGCCGTTATCACTATCGACGACTCGGCACAGAACCAGATTATCCAGGTGCTGGGCGCCAACAACACCTGTGGCGAAGAGGAGGAAGCAAGGGTAATGGGCCTGTTGGACGGAGCGTCGGCGCTGCTGCTGCAACTGGAGGTATCGGTTGACCTGTCACTGCGGTGCGCGCAGGCAGCCAGAGAGCAGGGCGTCCGCGTGATTTTGGACCCCAGCCCGGTGCGTCCGGTGCCCGAGGCTTTTTACGACTGTTGCGACATTATCACCCCCAATGAAACGGACGCCCAGGCCCTGGTGGGTGCGCCGGTCACCGACCGGGCATCGGCGGAGCAGGCTGCTGCAACGCTGCTGGAACGTGGCGTAGGCGCCGCCATTGTCACCCTGGGGCCTCGGGGAACTTGCTACGCCACCGCTGCTGGCAGAGAATTTGTACCCGCTTTCCAGGTTGATGCAATGGACTCGGTGGGCGCCGGAGACGCATTTAACGGTGCGCTGGCGGCAGCATTGGGCGAGGGATTTGACCTGCGTCAGGCAGTCAGGATTGCCTCCGCTGCCGGGGCCCTGTCCGTGACCAGGAGCGGCGCCCAGGACTCCATGCCTTCCCGCGAGGAAGTTGATGCGCTGGTCAGGTCCGGCACCGGCGACTGAAGGGCGGAACAAGATGCAACAAGGGGACAAGTTCTGCTCCAGTTGCGCTGCGGCGCTGGAAGTACGGGAGAACGACGGGGCCGTGCGCCCGGTCTGCCCGTCCTGCGGCCGCGTGGTGTATTACGACCCCAAGGTTGCCGCCGTCACCATCATCAGCAGGGATGGCAAAGTGCTGCTGGTGCGGCGGGCCAATCAGCCAGGGTATGGTCTGTGGAGCGTGCCCGGTGGTTATGTCGACCGGGGAGAAGTAGTGGAAGAGGCCGCGGTGCGGGAGGTGCGGGAAGAGACGGGCCTTGAGGTGAAAATCGACCGCCTCCTTGGCTTGTATTCTGAAGCGGGCAAGCCGGTGATTGTGGCTGCATTTGCGGGACATGAGCTTGGCGGCGAACTGAAGCCAGGGTCTGAAGCCCTGGACGCAGGATTCTTCGCCCCGGACGACCTGCCCACGATGGCCTTTCCCGGGGATTCGCGCATTCTGCAAGGCTGGTCAGATGGCCTGAAACGCGACGGCTAGCTCGAAATTAGCCGGGCGGCTCAGTCGCCAGTTTATTTTCAGACCCAAGGAGCGCGGCGTGGCAAACCCGTTGGCTTCCCTATTGGGCTCCGCAACCAAGGCAGCGCTGGACCTGGTCCTGCCCCACCACTGCCTTGGATGCGGGCGACAGGGAGAGCTAATTTGCCCTGCCTGCGTGTCCACACTGGTCCCATTGGAACCGCCCTTTTGCAACATCTGCGCCGACCCGGGCGTCATTGGCCTTTGCCGAAACTGCCTTAGCCAGCGCCGCTCATCTGCAAACTGTCTTTCTGGCATCAGGGCCCCTTTCCTCTTGGAAGGGTTGATGCGGGAAGCCATACACTCTTTCAAGTACCGAAATTACCGCGCCGCTGCTCCGCTTTTGGGGAGCCTGATGGCGGGTTACCTGGCTGAGAATCCCCTGCCGGGTGAAGTAATCGTTCCGGTGCCTCTGCACCAGCGAAGACTGCGGGAACGGGGCTACAATCAGGCCCAGTTGCTGGCCTCGGAACTCGGAAAGGCTGCAGGTTTGCCGGTTGAAGGGAAGTTTTTGAGCCGCACCCGAAATTCTGGTCCACAGGCCCTCGCCACTGACGGCATTCTGCGACGCGCCAACACGGCCGGGGCATTCATTGGCGAGGAAGATCTGGCAGGAGCAGCCTGCATCCTGGTGGACGATGTCTGCACCACGGGCAGCACCCTGAATGCCTGTGCTGAGGCTCTGGCGGCAGCGGGGGCATCGCAAGTATGGGGGTTGACCCTGGCACGTGAAGCACTGGATTAGGTCAGACGACTATTCTGACTTCATGTTATCCGTACTTGTTCATAGAACCTAAACCGAAGCCGGAGTGGGACGTGCATTTCCATAGAAGGCGGGCAGGTGCCGGATTAGAACTCCCAACTGCAATACTGTCATTCTAGGGAGTGTCGCTAGAATAGCCATTACTGCCGGTCAGGTATCGGGTATAAAAAGGAGACATACCAGAGGTCTGGTATATCGCGGAGCATATATCCCATTTACATGACGGGTCTGGATTCCGGCTTTCGCCGGAAAGACGAAACTCGTCATTTGACGAGTCCCCCTTAGTGAAGCGACGCATCCAGACTTCTAGAGGTCGGGAACGTATTTGGCAGGCAGGATTTCAGATCCTTCACTTCGTTCAGGATGACAGTCTTTCCCCAACGGGCCATCCTTGTGAACATTCCATCGTGGCCCTGGTTTAGAAAGGGACAGGAGACGGCGGCATTTAAGCCGTGTCTCCTGACCCTTCAACTATGGAACAATGGTCTTCGGGCTACGGTTCGCTGCGGTCCCAGCCGGGCAGGGCGTGGTAGCCTACCTCGGGAACGTCGACCGCAACCTCCAGGCCCTGGGCCTTCTTGAGCCGCTGGATGTTATACAGGTGGGTCATGTACTCGAAGTACCGGTGCCGGAAGGTGGCTACCAGGTCGATGTACCCCCACGGCGGGTCATTCGGGTCTTCCCGCACTCCGTCGGGGTGGGCTTCGAGCCAGTGCAACTGGCCGCTGACGGAACTGCGCAATTCCTTGCTGCGCATGGAGTCCACTGTCTCTGCCTCCAGAATGGAGCAGACGAAATCCATGCTCTTGCGCATCACCGCAAATATATCGTCAACTTGCCAGTACTTGGTCTCGTCCAGCCGGCGATCGTAGGGAGAATCAATGATTCCCTCCCAGTCGTCGATCTCGGGCAGGCCGTCGGTGAACAGGTTCTCACCCCACCGCTGGAGCAGCCAGCGGAAATCGCCAGAAGCCACGTGGCTCAAGTTGAAACGAATGCTCCATTCACTCCAGCCCCACCGGTCGGAAGTGAAGTCCAGTTGCTCGTCGGTTAAGCCGGCCAATTCCTGGCGGTACATGTCGTAGATTTCCTGCCGGAACTGGGGAAACACCTCGATACCGGGCGTATCCCCGCTGAATTCTGGCTGGGTCATCGGGTTTCACCTCTTTATCAGGTTATTGATTGAAAGACTGCCGGCTTCGGCGTCTCAGTGAAAGAATCTTACGGGCGCACCCAGGTCTCCGACCAAGCCAGGCAAGCGCTGCTGCTCTGCTTGTCGCCGCGCATCTCCAGCCAGGGTTCGCCCTCAACGACATTGCCGTTAAGGGTCAACTGGGCCCGGCGGGATGGAATGAAGCAGCTGTAAACGCCGTGGGGACGGCCGGGAACGGTCCCTGCCTCCACCCGCAGCATGTAGGGTTCCAGGAAATCGTACCAGGTCAGGTGAATCTCCTCGTCGTCGCTAAGCACCTTCTCGGTCCAGAAAGAGCGCACGTCGCCCGACTTGGTGAACTCGGCGTCCATGACCGGAATCTCCTGGTCGGCGAATTCGGGGAAGAGCAGGCACTCAATCTCGTCCTGGAGCCAGCGGGCCAGGGCAATATTGTCGGCGTAGATGCGGACCTCGTTGTCCATCTCATCGCTCTTAATGAAGAGAACGTGGCCGGCGCCGGCAGGGGAATACAGGACCCGCCAGTGGCTGGTGCGGGTGGCCTGGTTGGCGCCGCCGTCGTGGGAAAGACGAATGAAGGAGTTTTCGCCGGTGAGTCGTATCTGGTTTGGGTCGATGGGACTGGTAGTCATGGTTTAATGCCCTCGCGCCCTCATATGGGGCGGTTTAGTCTAGTCAGCTGAGGCCAGGCCCCAGATCAATCGAATCTTGTTCTTCAAACGTTAGGGCCACCCAAAAAGAGTGGCCCTTTTTGCCGCTTGGCTCTGCTCTCTCGCTTAGTCCTTCGCCGGGAACCAGTCCTGCTTCCAGGGGAAGTCCCCATCGGCGGAGTCGAAGGCCGGCTGGCCGTTTTCCACCCGTTCGCGGTAAGGGCTGGTGATGGGCTCGCGGTAGGGGTAGATACCGCCTTCGTAGACACTGGGGCCCACCTTGAAGTGCCGGGCCTGTTCCAGGGTTTCCACGAAGGGCATGTTCATGTCGTAAAGCTGGTCGACGCGCTTGGGACGAGGGCCGGCCTTGGAGACGTGGCCGAACAGTTCGCGGCCGATGATGCGCTCGGCCATCCAGACGCAGTCAATGAGCTTGTCGATGTCCACGCCTGTCTCAACGCCCATGTCCTCCATCATGTGGAGCAGGTCCTCGGTGGGGGCCATACCGGTGGCTCGGCCGATGCCGCAGTAGGGGCAGCCGCCGTAGCCGCCGATGGTGCCGTCCAGTTCCAGGGTGTCATCAGGGGTCAGGGTGCGCATGGCAGCGTAGGCGGAGGCGATGGCCATGTTGCGGCCATTGTGAAGGTGAAGGCGGAAGTGGTTGATTTCGGGCCAGCGTTCCTTCACCCGGCTGATGCTTTCTTCCACCTTGGCAGGGGTGCAGTGGCTCATGGGGTCGCCCATGGAACAACTGACCACCTTGATGCCGACCTCGTCCCACATCCCGTGCTGCTTCTCAAACAGGGTCATCAGGTTGTCTACCGGAAACTCACCCAGGAAGTTGGATCCCCAACTGGCGTTGCAGCCGATGCCGGCTTCCCGTATGTTGAGTTCCTGGGCCTGGGCGACGATCTGGGGCCAGCGCTCCATTTCATCCATCTGGGAGCGGTTGGTATTGCGGCGCACGAACACGTCGCACATATGGCAGTTCAGGCGGGGATAAGGGTCCCGCTCAATGGTCAAGGGCGGTGAATAGGCACGGGCCCGCTCCACACCGCGGGAATTGAGGGCCAGCGCGGTGTAGGTTACGTCAGGATTTGGATTGAACCGGCCGACGATGTCGTCAATCCGCTCCATCTGAGGCGTCCACCTTGGGCTGACAAAAGAACCGACGACGATTTGCTTCAGGCCGGTTTCTGAAAGGGCGTCCAACAATTCGATTTTGTCATCGACATCAATGCTGGAGTCCTCAATCTGCATGCCTTCCCGCATGCCTTCTTCCTTGTAAATTACTCTGGGCCACTCGTACATTAGGATCCTCCCTTTATTGAAGGCTTTTTGGCAGGTAAGAATTGGCGGGATTGTAGGATTTTAACGCTTCGGTTGTCAAGGAAAGGGAGGCTCCACACAGGGTCTTTCGATTTTCCCTCTCCCCTGGCGCGAGAGGGTTAGGGTGAGGGGGACGTTCTTCGGCCAGATGACTCGTTGCCTTGCACTTTC
>DAOUHR010000151.1:0-6032 GCA_034428635.1 Dehalococcoidia bacterium | reverse complement strand
GAAAGGTTATGACCGGAGCGTTCGGCGTGTAGTTCTCCAGCAGGGCAGGCTCGTCAGGACCCATACCGGCCACCCGGGCAACGTGTTCTTCCAGGTTGGTATCCAGGATCCGCTGTCGGACACCCTCGTGAGCGATGACCGGCACGTCGAAGTAGGCATTGCCGGTCCAGTGGTCGCCGTGGGGTTCGGTGTTGATGATGTAGAGCAGTTCGCCGTGTTTGGCGATTTCCTCCTTGAGCTTCAGGGCATCGCTGGGCTTCTGGGGGCTGTCGATCATTACAACGCCTTCCGACGTTACCACGAAACCATGGTTGCAACCCCGAATCTGGGTTTCCGCGAATACGCTGCTGCTAACTTGTTCCATCTCGTCTCCCCCTTCGAGTTCTACATTATGGCTTGCCCGCGCTTCCCGCGCCAGGTTTGCATTTCTGCCTAGTTCAGTTGCCGCAGTTTGGGATCCAGGCGGTCCCGCAACCAGTCGCCAAAGAGATTCAGGGAAAGGACCGTCAAGAGTATTGCCACGCCGGGCATTGTTGATATCCACCACGCATCGGCCAGGAAGTCCCGCCCGTCCGCCACCATGGAACCCCAGGCTGGGGTGGGTGGTGGGACTCCGGCGCCCAGGAAACTAAGGGTCGATTCCACCAGGATTACGATGCTCACCTGCAGGGTAGCCACCACGATGAGGGTGTTTATGACCCCCGGGAAAAGGTGGATGAACAGGATTCGCGGCGTGGAGGCGCCGGCTACTTTGGCCAGTGCAACATAGTCCATGGTCTTAAGCTGTAACACTTCACCACGGATCTGGCGAGCGAACCGCACCCAGATGAACAGAACCAGCACCATGGTGGTGATGAAGAAAGACTGGCCCACCGCCACCACCAGCACCAGAGCCACCAGCACCAGGGGCAGGGCTAGGAAAATGTCGACGATGCGCATTAGCAATTCGTCCACCAGTTTTCCAAAATACCCGGCGATCAGGCCCAGGCCAGTGCCGATTGCCCCGCCGATACCCAGGGTGACAACGGCAATAATCAACGAAATACGGGCGCCGTAGATAATGCGACTCAATACGTCTCTACCAAGGTCGTCAGTCCCAAGAAGGTACCTGGAATTGCCGCCTTCCCGCAGCACTACTGTTACTTCCTCGCCTACCGTGGCATTGGGGTTGATGCGCTGGGCTCGGGAAATGGAGATCTGACGATGGCTCAATCCAGGTTCGGGGAACTCAACTACCAGCTTGGTCGTGGTGCGTTCACCAATCCATGTTGGAGGCAACTTCTGATCGGCCAGGTTTCCCCTGTGAGGGTCGTGAGGCGCAATCAGTGGAGCCAGAATCCCCGTGCCGGCTACCAGCAGCAGGAGGAACACGGAAATCCCCAGCACTACATGGCGGCGTCGGAGCTTACGCAACCACTCCGCCGGGTTAACTGCCGATGGTGGCCGGGTTGTGAGAACCGTGTCTGCCATTAGTCGCCTCTCCAGCTGCTAGCTGTAGCGAATTCTGGGGTCCAGATAGGCATATAGAATATCCACCAGCAAGGAAGTTCCCAAGTACATTACCGCGAAGAAAATGACAATTCCCTGCAACAGGGAGTAATCTGACTGACGCAGAGCGTCAAATGCCAGCAGGCCAATGCCCGGCCAGGCGAAGACTGTCTCGGCTACTATTGACCCGGTAACCAGCGTGCCCAGGGTGATGCCCATAAAAGTAAGAGGTGGAATAACCGCGTTCTTCAGGGCGTGCTTCCAGATAATCTGGGTCTCGGATACACCCTTGGCTCTAGCCAACTTGATGTACTCTGTATCCAGGCTGTCGAGCATGGCAGACCGGACAATACGCATGTTGGCGGCTACGGTGAACCAGCCCAGGGTTATGGCCGGAAGGATGAAGCTGTTCCAGTCATATCGGCCCGATGGAGGAACCCAGCCCAGCATTACCGCAAAGAAGAAGATCATCATTATGCCGAGCCAGAATGGGGGCATGGACTGTCCGAAGAGAGCGACCAGCTTGCCCACCTGGTCCCAGAAGCTGTCCCGTTTGATTGAGGAAAGAATTCCCAGGGGGACGCCGATAACCAGGGAGAATATGAAGGCCGCTGCCCCAAGCTGTAAGGTAGCGGGGAGACGGTCCAGGATAGTTTCGGTTACTGGCTGATTGTCGATAACAGAATCGCCGAAGTCCAGCAGCAACGCGTCTCCAAGGAAAATGGCGTACTGGAAGTAAAGAGGCTTGTCCAACCCCAGCTCGACGCCCAGTTCGTCCCACATTTCAGTGCTGGCGTAATCGTCAAGCAACAGCGTGCGGGGGTCGCCAGAAGCGCGGGCCATGACAAAAACGATCAGGGATACCAGGATTAGCGTGACTACGGTAATCAGCAAACGGCGAAGAATGAACTTTTGCACTGCTTAATCCCCTTGGACCAAACCGAAGCTACCTCGAAAGAGTCTCTTCTGCCTGGGCAATCAATGGGTTCTCAGGCGACAACTGACTGCGTCGACGAAGGAGTCGAACCGTCATCTGTCCAACAACGCCACAAACCAGGGCTGCCGTATTGGACAATATGACTGCTCCCATGACGGCGTAGGTGAGCGGCCCCATAGTGGGCGAGGCGCAGCATTCCGGTTCCACTCCCGTGCCATATCGGAAGGCGACCCATGCCCCGGCCACTCCCGCTGTAATCGCTGCCAGGGCAAGGAAGGCATAGAACACGCTTCCCATGCCCTTTAGCCAGAGCCACGCTGTTGCGCTCCCCAGTCCGGCTCCCAGCCCGATGCCGCCAAGGAGCATAGCCAACCAACCAACCCAGGAAGTTACTCCAAAAAGCAGCAACCCCATTCGCGCCAGGATTACTCCCAGCCCTGCGGCCACAACGGCAAGGCCTATGCCCAGGGCGGTCCTGCCCAGGTATGCGGCAAGGTATACGGCTAAGAATTGGCGCAAATTAGTTCCGCTCGAGGGACTTTCAGCACTGATAATGGTATGGCAGCCCTTTGAATTGTTTGAAGGATACTACCATAAAGTGCAGTTGGTTACTATCAAATAAGATAGTCAGCGGAACCTGCCAGCTTGCCGAGCTTCCCCCTCAACGACAAACGGGCGAGAGCAGAACTTTCTGCCCTCGCCCCCTTATTCGTCGAGCCAAAAAATCTACTGTTTGGGCTGGCCGAGGTTCCTAGCCCCCTACGGGAGCGCCAGCAAATGCCTCCCGGAGGCAGGCGGCAGCCTGCTCCACAGCTTCCTTAGATTTGTCCACCGCCGCGTACATACCGAAGAAACCGTGAATCATACCGTCGTAGCGGGTACATACGGTCGGGACTCCGGCTTCAACCAGCTTTTGGCCGAAAGCCTCGCCTTCATCGCGGAGAGGATCATACTCCGCTGTGATAACCAGGGCCGGAGGCAGTCCGCTCAAATCCGCTGCGTGCATGGGAGCGGCATAGGGATTCGTGGCGTCGGCTTCACTGGACAGATAATGGTCCCAGAACCAGACCATGCCGTCGCGGGTCAGGGAGTATCCTTCGCCATTAACTGTGTAAGAAACATTGTCGAAGTTCCGTTCGGTTACGGGATACACCAGCAACTGGAAAACCAGGTCGCACCCGCCCCGGTCGCGGGACATAAGAGAGACGGCGGCCGACAGGTTTCCGCCAGCGCTGTCGCCTCCAGTGGCAATATATTTTGGGTCCACATTCAGGGAAGCGGCATTTTCCGCCAGCCACTGGGTTGCGGCATAGCAGTCATCGGCGGCGCCAGGAAACTTGGTCTCTGGGGCGAGGCGATAGTCAACGGAGACAACCACGCAATTGGCGCCAACGCACATATGCCTGGCAGAGCCGTCGGCAGTATCCAGGTCGCCGACGACCCAGCCCCCACCGTGAAACCAGGCTAGGCCAGGGAAGGGGCCCGGCCCTTCCGGAGTGTATATGCGGACAGGAATTTCCCCGCCGGGACCCGGTATGGTCCGGTCTTCTACCTTGCCGACATCGGGACCGGGAGCCCGGGGACGCATTTTCCCGTTTATCCGCGCCTGCTCGGGCGACACTTCATTGTTGGGCGGCAGGCCGAGGGCGGCCACAGCTTCCATTACCGTTACGATTTGCGGGTCAAGGGGCATGATGATGTACCTCCTTAAGATACGGACTGGCAGGGTCAATTGAGGGCATTGTAACCTGTTGATCAACTCTCGCCAAATTTTGGCCCGATCCGTTGAATCTAAGACTGCCGACGGCATTCCTCCATGCTGTCGAAAGACGTTATAGCCAGATTATCAAGCAAGGGCTGAAGAATAAGAAACAAGACCGCCCGCTTTGAAAGGAACGGGCGGTACATGAGGTCATATGTGCTTGGGCTGTCTTACGTCTCCGACCGCCACCGCAGGTTCGGATGCCTGGCCGCCCCTGCCTCGTCCAACCGGGAAACCGGTGTTGTGTGGGGCGCGTGATGCACGTGCTCGGGATCGTCGTAAGATTCCTGGTTTATGTCCCTTAAAGCCTGGATGAAGGCGTCCAGGGTGTCCCGGTTTTCCGCCTCGGTAGGTTCGATCATCAGGGCCTCGTGGACGATGAGCGGGAAATACATGGTTGGTGCGTGGAAACCGTAGTCCAGTAGCCGTTTGGCCACGTCCAGGCCGCTGACACCCCTGACTCGCTGCCAGTCGGCGGATATTACCACCTCGTGCATGCAGGTGCGATCGTAGGGCAGGTAGTAGATGTCCTTAAGCGCCTGCAGCAAATAGTTGGCGTTAAGCACCGCGTTGCCGCTGATTGACTTGATTCCCGCGTCGCCCAGGGTGCGAATGTAGGTGTAGGCCCGAACCAGTACGCCAAAGTTGCCGTGGTAACCGCTCATCTTGCCTATACTTTGCTCCGGCGCAAAAAGGGAGTAAGAATTTTCTGAGCCGTTTCCGTTAGCGCCGTTTGCAGCCACCATGGGCGCTGCCAGGTAGGGCGCCAGGACAGGGACGCAGCATACGGGCCCGGCGCCCGGCCCACCGCCGCCGTGGGGAGTGCTGAAAGTCTTGTGCAAATTCAGGTGGATGACGTCGAAGCCCAATTCTCCCAGCTTGGTGCGACCCAGCAAGGCGTTCATGTTGGCTCCATCGCCGTACACCAGGCCACCGGCTTCGTGGACAATTCGGCAAACCTCGACAATGTTCTTGTCGAACAGGCCAAGGGTGCTGGGCAAGGTTATCATTACGCCGGCCAGGTCCGGCCCCGCCAGTTCGTGCATCGCCTCCAGGTCCACGTTTCCGTCCTGGTCTGACGGCAAGGTAACGACATCGAAACCAGCCATGGCCGCCGACGCCGGATTGGTGCCGTGGGCGCTGTCGGGGATAGCCATCTTGGTTCGCCCGGTGGCGCCCTGGGCGTGATGATAGGCCCGCATCATCAATACGCCGGCCAGTTCGCCGTGGGCGCCGGCCAGGGTGGCCAGGCTAACACCGGCCATACCTGTAATTTCGCCCAGGAATTCCTGGAGCCGGTACATCAGTTCCAGGGCCCCCTGGCTTTGCTCCTCTGGCTGCAGAGGGTGGATGGCGGCAAATCCGGGCAGGAAGGCCATCTCGTCATTAACCTTGGGGTTGTACTTCATGGTGCAGCTGCCCAGGGGATAGAACTGGGTATCGATGGAAAAGTTTAGCTGGCTTAGCGCCGTAAAGTACTGTACTACCTCGGGTTCCGACACCTCCGGCAGGCCCAGGTCGTCGCGCAACAGGGACGCATCGGGCAAGGGCTGAAGTGGCACGTCCAGCGGCGGCGTCACAACCCCCACTCGGCCCGGAATGCTGCGTTCCATCAGCAGTCTGCTAGTATCGCGTGATCCACCTTTGAGCATCAGTTAAACTCCGCCAGCCCTGCCACCAGGGCGTCTATGTCGTCCTTGCTGTTCATTTCGGTTACGCAAAGCAGCATACCCTTGTCCAAGTCCGGGGGAAGGGGATCGCTGAATGGGGGAACGCTGATATCCAGGCCGCCCAGAATGTTCCGTTCCATCAGTCTCCGGTTGATCTGGACTGGCGGCGCTGGGC
>DAOUHR010000150.1:0-5874 GCA_034428635.1 Dehalococcoidia bacterium | reverse complement strand
TGACCCTGGCAGAACTCTTCCCTGCCCGGATCATATGCTCCAACTGGTCCCGTTCCTCCGGCGTCAGCCGGACCGTAAATTTCTCTCTGACCACACCGCCACCTCACACCAACCTTAATTGCTCAAAGATTACCACTGTCAGTCAACCCCTATCGGTACCCTTGATAACCAAGCTTGACCCAGTACTAGAGCCGGAATTTCGATCGTTGTCCATCAAGAACCATCTGGAGGTATTAAGCATATCAAAGTGATATCACATTTCAAATCAGCCGTGTCTGGGGTATTGTTACTTTCCCTCGTCCTGGCCCTCGCCTGTGGTGCCTCAGCAGCCACCACTACGGAAAGCGCCCCGATCTCTCCCATCACGACAGAAAGCGCCCCACCCTCTCCCGCCACCGAACCGCCGGCATCCCCGACGGCAACTTCGGTTCCCCAGCAACCTTAGCAAACGGACGCAGGGTCGGAAAAGTCGGCGTCATCTGGCTCAGCACACCTCTGGACCCTGTGGAGAGTGGCTGGGTACCCAGTCAGTCTGGAATGTCGGAGACCTTGTTCCGACTTTCTGCCTCCGACCTGGGACCCGAACCATGGCTGGCCACCGGCGCAACGCAACTCGACCCGCTAACGTGGGAGATCGGGCTTCGGTCCGATGTGCTATTCCACAACGGCAACATTATGGATGCCCAAGCCGTGAAAGCTTCCCTGGAAAGGACGGTCCGATTGTCGGCAGGTTCCGCGGACTCGTTGGCCATCGAGAACATTGGCGTCAAAGACGAACATACCATCATAGTTCCTACCACCGAGCCCCGTCCCACACTGCCCGGTCTGTTGACCGGCCCTGCCACCGGTGTCCATGACGCATCAGCGGCCGAGGCAGCCGGGAAGGGTAATTTTGATGTAAAGGCTAATGACAGCTGATATCGGACACGCCACTGAACGCGTACATTTGACACTTATCCCCGGCGGTTCACGGCGGCGCCGGCAGTGGACTGGGTTGCCGCGGGATCCGGGAACCGCCCTGGGGCTGTTCCTGGTGGTTTCCCTGCTGCTGGCGGGCTTGTTGGCGCCGTGGCTTCCCCTGGATGATCCAACCAAGATCAGCCTGCCCGACCGATTGCTCCCTCCGTCCGAGGGGAACCTTCTGGGCACTGACCATCTGGGACGAGACACATTCAGCCGCATCGTCCACGGCGCACGTATGACCCTGCTGGCCGCCGCCGCGACCCTGGCCCTAAGCATGACCATCGCGTTGACGGTGGGGATTGTTTCCGGATACCACGGAGGCTGGACCGACACGGCGCTGATGGGGATTGTGGACCTGCTCTTGGCCTTTCCTTCGCTGATCCTGGCGCTGGCCGTGGCGGGAGCCTTGGGACCCGGTCTGTTCAACGTGCTGCTGGCTGCGGGCGCCGTGTGGTGGGTGGGTCACTCACGCATCATTCGCGGCATCACTCTGGGGGCGCGACAGTCGGAATACGTGACGGCGGCACGGGCTGCCGGGGCCAGCAATATGCGCATAATCCTCCGGCACATCGCGCCGAATATCCTCGGCCCCATCGTCGTCATCGCCTCCCTGGATGTCGGCTGGATCATCCTGGGAATCGCCGGTCTCAACTTCCTGGGGCTTGGGGCGCAGCCCCCCACTCCGGAGTGGGGGGCCATGCTCAATGACGCCCGTCCCCACCTGCAGACCGCGCCCCGTCTCTTGCTCTTGCCGGGGTCGGCCATCTTTGTGGCGGTTCTGGGGTTCAACCTGCTGGGCGACGGCCTTCGGGACCTGCTGGACCCCCGTATCCGTAGACCAGCGGGCTGACTGAGAAGGGCGAAACTCCTAAGGAGCCAGTCTGTGCAGGAAGGTTCAGTCTTGCACCGAGGGTCGAGTTCTTCTCGGCAAAACACCTACTCGGCGGCGCGGTCAGCGGGCGAGTGTCAGTAGTGTCAGCATCGATGCGTGGGGTTAGCGAGGCCACCTTTTCTTGCGGCGCCACAAATAACGCCTGTTTGTGACCTTGATAATGTCACGGTCGCGCCCAGTCTATTGCCTCGAGGGGGTGGCCCCGTTTCAGGAGGAACGGGCTGCCATAGCTTCCCCGGAGGAATGGCCATTGAGGTAAAAGCTGATGCGGAGCCTTCCGGTCATCTCATCCTCGCCCACCGATGAGCCCACCCCAAACACATCCGCGATAATGTCCGGATGCAGGACTTCTGCCGGCCTCCCCGACGCCACTATCCTGCCCCCGTCTATCACATGTATGAAGTCACAGTAATCCGCGGCAATGTTCAGGTCGTGAAGGGCGGCTAACGTGGTCAGCCCCAGGTCCCGTACCAGCTCCATGGTCTCCAGCTGATAGCGGATGTCCAGGTGGTTGGTGGGTTCGTCCAGAACGAGGAAATTGGGCTGTTGAGCCAGAGTCCTAGCGATAATAACCCTCTGCTTTTCTCCCCCGGAAAGGGTGTTGAAATTCCTGTGGGAAAATCCGGCGAGCCCAACGCGGGCGAGGGCGTCCCGTATGATGCCCCGGTCTGCCGGTGTGTCCCGGTCAAACATGCCCTTGTGGGGATTGCGTCCCATGGAAACGATTTCGCCCACCGTGAACTGGAAATCCGAGGGGTACTCCTGCAAGACAACCGCGATCCGGCGGGCGGATTCCCGGCTGTCCATGCGAATGAGGTCGTGCCCGTCGAGGGTGATGGTTCCCGAATCGGGTTTCTGTGCGCGGTAGATGCAGCGCAGAAGAGTCGACTTGCCACTGCCGTTGGGTCCGATGAGACCGGTAATGGAACCGGATTCCACCGCCAGCGAAACATCCCTCAGGATGGGCTTTCCCTCGATGCTCCAGTTAACATGGTCAGCCTGAAGACGCATCAGACCTGTCCTCCATAGGCCTGGCGACGCCAACGCAACAGCCACAGGAAGAACGGCGCGCCCACCAGGGCGGTGATTATACTGACTGGAATTTCCTGAGGCTGAACAATGGTCCGGGCCAAGACGTCCACCCAAATAAGGAAGATGGAACCCGCGAGGGCGCTGGCGGGAAGGACCAGGCGATGGTCAGCGCCTGACACCAGCCGCACGATATGGGGCATCATCAACCCAACGAAGCCGATGGCGCCGGATACCGCCACCATGACGCCGGTGAGCAGGGCAGTCAGAAGGAGGAGCTGGCAGCGAAGGGCCTGGGTGTTCACCCCAAGAGTAACCGCCGTTTCTTCTCCCGCTAGAAGCGCGTTCATGGCGCGGTATTTCAGTACCAGGAAAGAAATGCCCACCAGCAGCGCCGCCGCCGGCAAACCTAGATAGCTCCACTCCGCTCCTGACAGCGTCCCCAGCATCCAGAAGAGGACCCCCCGTACGGCCCTTTCGTCGCCCATGAACAGGATTAAGCTGGTGATGGCCGAAAGGACATAGGCCGTGGCGACGCCCGCAAGTATCAGCCGTGTGGGAGAGACGCGACCCCGGGTTTGGGCCATGACAAAAACGATGGCGAAGGAACCAACCGCACCAACGAAAGCCAGTATGGACAGCGAATAAGGCGCGAGGAAATTGATGCCCAGCATGATGACGAGGACCGCCCCGACTGATGCCCCTGAGGAAGTGCCCAGCAGATAGGGATCGGCCAGGGGGTTCCGGACCGTTGCCTGCATGGTGGTGCCGACAACTGCAAGCCCGGCGCCGACGATTCCGGCGAGGAGCACCCTGGGCAGCCGTATAAGCCAAACGATGTGGTCCTGCCCCGCAGTCCAGTCCCCGGGGGATACGCCAAGGGTATGTGAGGCTATGATGTGCCAGACCGTGACGGGCGAAATGTAGACCGGCCCAATGGTGATGGCGAGGGTAATCGAGAGCAAAGCCCCAAGGCCCAGCACTCCCAGAACCACTCCCAGGCCCATGCGCCGCGTCTCATCGGGAGACCCCGAGGCGTGGGGGTGGGGGGTTACAGAAACTTGAGAATCCCGCTCCTTCCCATTGCTGGCTTGCACGCCAGTTGACTTGGAAACGCGGTCTCTCAGCATTCCCATTTCTTCCGCATCGACATTGAGGCCGTTTCCTATTGACCGACTGCTTCGGCGAGTTCGGCGATGGCCGCGGCGTTCCTGATTCCAGGTACGAGGGAACTGAACTGGAGCACGACGAATCGCTGCTCCTTCACGGCGGTGATATCGGCAAGGGCGGGGTCACCCAGAAGAAGGTCGATCTTTTCTTGAGAGGTGGACCAGTCGGCCTCGGTGAGCACAATCAGCTCGGGGTCCCGGTCTATGACCTCTTCCCAACTGACGGATTTCCAGCGGCCATCCACGTCATCGAATACGTTAGAGCCTCCTGCGGTCTCGATCATGTTCGTGAACATGGAGCAGCAGACAGCAGTGTAGGGGGAGTCGTCCCCAGAGTCGAAAATGAAAACCCGCAACGGATCGCCTGGGCTGGCGGTCCGGGGTGCGGCTTCGGCCACCTCCCCTGACAGAGCCTGCACCAGGGCATCGGCCCGGTCGGGTACGCCGAATATGTCGCCGATGGCGCGTATATCGGCGTAAACATCGTCGAGGGTGTCAGCGGAACCAGCGTTGCAGATAGCGCTGGTCAAGTAGGTTCCGATGTCAAGCTCGTTGAGCACGTCCTGGGAGCCAGCAGCGCCGTCACCAAAAGCGCTGAGGAAGCCGCCGTAAATGAAGTCGGGATTCTGGGCGAGTATGACTTCCCGGGAAGGATATTCCTCGGCCAGCACCGGGATGGACTGGTACGCTGACTGGTACTGGGGCAGAATATTGTCGTCGATGTAGGCGGTACCCACCATGTGATCCTGCAGTTCCAGGGCCAGCATGATCTCTGTCACATGCTGGTTGAGTGTAATGGCTCGAGTTGGCGGCTCGGAGTAGATGTAGCTTGCCGTGCCGGTCTGTATCTCGCCCTCCTCGTCTTTGAATGCGGTACAACTCTCGACGGTGACTGGGGCATAAGTGGCTTCGGCAGTGGGCAACGGAGTGTCAGTTGGCAGAGCCGGCGCGACCTCCGGCATCGGCGTGTTGACGGGCGACGCTGTCGTGTCGGATGGCAGACCCGGCGTGCTTACGGGTATCGGCGTGTCTACGGGCTGCGCCTGAAGTTCGGCGGGCACGGGTGTGGACGCCGGTCCACAGGCGACAACTGCCAAAGCAATGGCGAAAGATGTTGCGAAGAGGGCAAGTGACTTGGTGAACATTACTAATCTCACAGTGATTATTTGGGTAGTGTTTGCGAATTCGGTAACAACTGGCGATCCGGCGAAGGGCGAAATGCGCTGGCTGATACGGGCTCGCCATTCAAGAAGTGGCGGTCAACGATTCGGGAGACGGTGTCCTTGTCCAATCCGCAATACCAGGTGCCCTCGGGGTAAACCACCATGACCGGACCCAGGTTGCAGGGGTACAGGCATCCGGTGCGAGCCGCCAAAACGTGCCCGGGGCCCCGGTCCAGGCCTTCTTCCTTCAGGCGCATTCGCAGCCAGGCGCCGACCTCGGCTGCACCGGCAGCAGTGCATCGGGGGCCCTGACAGAACAGCACGTGATGGGCGTGCGGCGGGATAACCGACCAACCGGGGTCGGGCGCCCCGGCATGGCCGCTGCCGGAAGCAATGGTGTTATTGGTATCCAGGGCCAATCTAACCGCCTCCGTGGCGGCGTCGGCAACTTGGGGCCCATTGTTGAAGAGGCCAGCAAAGAGGACAAGCAATGGGGTGGCTGATTGTCGCTGCCACCGGCGAGCAACGAACTGGAGCTATTTCCGGGTTGCGGCTTCAACGGGCATGAACACCGGGAGGAGGACCGCAGTTCCGGCGCCTGCCCTGCGGGAGACCTCCAGGGCTTGGGGCAGGGATGGCCCACCCTGCTCGAGCAGGG
>DAOUHR010000149.1:0-15394 GCA_034428635.1 Dehalococcoidia bacterium | reverse complement strand
CGTCTGGGCCCACTGCTCGTTGTCCCACACCACCACCACCAGGTTTTTCGGCTGCTCCCGGCCAATGGTTGCAATCGAGCCCAGGTTCATCAGCAGCGAACCGTCCCCATCCAGCGACACCACCTTCTCCTCGGTGGAAACCGCCATTCCCAGCGCAATGGACGAGCATAGTCCCATGTTTCCGTAGGTGTAGAAATTCCGGTCCCGGTGCCCAGCGTGCCACAACTCGTCGGTGGTGGGGCCCAGGTTGCTTACAATGGGAAGGTCGCCAATATGGCGCAGTAGCATTTGGGTAGCTTCGAACCTAAGCAAGTTTGCCTCCGTGCAGCAGTTGGGTCATGCAGATGGCCACCGGCTGGCGGTTGGCGTGGCACAGTTTCAGCGCCCCATCCACGATCTTCTCCATGTTGTACTCGTCCTCCAGGGTGAAGTGCACCAGGCCGAAAACATCCAGTATCGGTCGGGTGGCTCGGCCCATGGCAACCTGCGCGATGTTGAACTCCCCGGGCCCGCCCCGCAGGTTCAGGAAGATGGGTATGGGCGTGCGGGCCGGTATGCACAGGCTGGCGATGGCGTTGATGCTGTTGCCAAACCCGCTGGACTGCATGAACACCGCCGAATTGCGCCCCGTGGCGTAGGCCCCCACCGCCACGCCGATAGCCTCCTCCTCCCGCGTGGCCGAAACCAGGTGAAAGTAGGGGTCGCCGTCGATCAGGGTAGTCACGCGGTCTATGGAAATATCGGGCACATAGGCCACCAGGGATGTATCCCACTTCTTAAGTGAGTCAACGATTATGTCGTTCCACGGCATAGCTGTTTCGTGTCTCCAAAGCCCCGATTTGTACCTGAAAAAGGGCATTGCCTAAATTATCAGCAATGGTGTCGAAAGTCAAAAACGGCAGGGCAATCGCATTATGTCTAAGTTGTCATTCTGAACGGAGTGAAGAATCTAAACTCCTTCCCACTGGCCGACTGGGGACCCGTAACCGGGCTGACATGCAGGATTTTAGGCCCTTCGGCAAGCTCAGAGCGACCTGTCTTATGCCTGGCGGATGTCTGCCACCTATAGTCTGAATCTAAAGCGCGATTGCCCTGTCAAAAAAAGGTGTCAAACAGGACGGTGTCAAACAGGTATGGTTTCGTTTCAGGCGATATGGGCAATCGGAACGGTGGGGGCAGACATAAATGTCTGCTCCGGTCTCACAAACTAAACCACCTGAATCGGAACGCTAATTGTCAAACATGGATGGGCATAAAGCACAAGTTGGTCCACGTAAGCAAACCCGAATATCCTGTATGTCCGGTCCATCCATGTTAATATCTTGGGCAGCCTGAACCCTTGAGAGGTGCCGACTTGCAGATAGACCCCAACACCTTTGAGCACAATTTCTACCGCGTCCTCACCGGCGTGGTAGTACCCCGACCCATCGCCTTTGTCTCCACCATTTCCACCGACGGCATTGTCAACCTGGCGCCCTACTCCTTCTTCAACGCCGTCGCGTCCGACCCGCCCACCATCGTCTTTTCTTCCTCCCGCCGCGCCGGTTCCAAGGCCAAGGACACCCTGACCAACGTGGAGGAGACGGGCGAGTTCGTGGTCAACGTGGTGGTGGACGACATCGCCGAAGCCATGAACAAGACCGCCGCCGAGTTCCCCGTCGAGGTCAACGAGTTCGAAATAGCGGGGTTAACGGAAGCCCCCTCCGTGAAGGTGAAGGCCCCCCGGGTGGCCGAGTCCCCCGTCAACATGGAGTGCCGGCTAAAGCAGGTGGTGGATTTGGGAAGGGACCCTCAAACGGGCCACGGCCTGGTCATCGGGGAAGTGGTCTACATGCACATCCGCGACGACCTGATAAACGGCCACCGCATCAACCACCAGTTGCTCAAGCCCACCGGCCGCCTGGCCGGCAGCATGTACTGCCACACCGCCGACGTCTTCGAGATGGCGCGCCCGGTCTACGAGGAACTGGAACAAAGGGTGTAGGTAAACGAGGATAAGGAAGGAAAGGTCAGTAGAAGCTCCGGCTGCCAGGCTCCTGGGGTTTCTCCTGGTCTTCCGGCGCAGCCTCTGCGGACGGCTCTTCCTCTTCCGACCATTCCGACACTTCATCCGCCGGCTGGTCCACCGGCGAATCCTGCGCCTCCCCGACGCCTTCCGGAATTGAGTCCACCGGAACGACGTCCTCGGCCGGCGCGGTTACAGGTTCCGTGGCAACATCGGCGTCGGTCATATCCACCGGCTCCCCTTCAACCACCGCCGGGGGATGCCGCCCGGTGAACTGGAAGGAAATATCCTCTTCCGGATGGGATGCCCGGTAGGCGTTGATGGCCGTTTCCAGCTCGTCGTAAAAGGTCTCCGGATCCCTGACCCTGATGGACTGGCGCCGTCCCCTGATCGGGCGGATGCGCAGCTGGTCAATGGCGGCTATCGACCCCATCTCCACCGTGGCAATGTTGCTGAAATGAATCGTCTTTATCCGGGGTTTGCCGTAGGCCACGCACACCGCGTCGTTGTAGACCATGTACTCCCGGGGCGTGAACAGCCAGGTATAGGCCGTTACCGCCAGACCCAGGATAATTATCATTTCCGGGTTGCCCGGCGGCGGCAGAATTCCCACTAGTCCCGCCAGCCCCCACACCGCGATGCCCAGGGCCAGTATCAGGGTCAGGTTGAACGGCACCCGGTCTTTGGCCGCATACAGGGGCTGGTTTTGTGTTTGCTCCATCTTTTTGTTCCCTTGCCCCGGAGGCAATGTAAAGCCGCCGCCCAATCAAACGGACAGCGGATTCCGAAGCAGCACCATTATATACCATCGAACCCGGCCTAGCTACCGGACGTTTCAGGGCAATCGCATTATGTTTAAATTGTCATTCTGAACGGGGTGAAGAATCTAAACTCCATCCCACAGGCCGACCGAGGGACCCGTAACCGGGCTGACATGCATGATTTCAGGCCCTTCGGCAAGGTTCCCGGGCGGTGTCTGCCCTTGTCCGAACCGTAGGGGCAGACCTATGTGTCTGCCCCCTTCCGGCGCGGGCCTGCCACCGTAGGGGCGATTCGCGAATCGCCGCAGGGCAATCGCATTATGTTTAAATTGTCATTCTGAACGGAGTGAAGAATCTAAACTCCATCCCACCGGCCCACTGGGGGACCCGTAACCGGGCTGACATGCAGGATTTTGGGCCCTTCGGCAAGCTCAGAGCGACCTGTCTTATGCCTGGCGGATGTCTGCCACCTATAGTCTGGATCTAAAGCGCGATTGCCCTGATCATCAGGTCGACATTCCTGCAAATCTCGAATATAGCAGTTGACATCCTATTTCGTACTGTGATATTTTGCATACACTAAAAGCTATGATGGAGACGAGTAGGCAGGGCCCGGCGCTTAGCGAGCCTGGTATGGTGTGAGCAGGTACGCCAACCTTGTTGAAAATCCCTCCGGAGCTGCCAGCGGAACCGCGGCGGTCCAGGAAGACCGTCGCCCAGTAAGCCCGGCCGAGGTTCGTCGCTCGTTATCCGTGACGGGGCATGTTGGTGCCTGCTAAGAGAGGTCCGGTTCGCACCGGATAAATAGGGTGGTACCGCGGGAATAGCAATATCCCGTCCCTATGTGGGGGACGGGCTTTTTTTATTGGCCTGTAGACGACCTTCCCGACACCTTTCTCGGCGGCAGTACGCATTAGTATCGGAGGCTGCTGTGAAACTTAAAGGTTCGGAAATCATATGTGAAAGTTTGCTCCAGGAAGGAGTCGACGTAATCTTTGGGCACCCGGGCGGAGCCATTCTGCCCTTTTATGATGCCCTGTGGAGTTACCCCCAGCTAAGGCATGTCCTGGTTCGCCACGAGCAATCGGCCTCCCACGCCGCTGATGGTTACTCGCGGGTAGCCGGCAAAGTCGGCGTGTGCGTTGCCACATCCGGGCCGGGCGCTACCAACCTGGTCACCGGTCTTATGGGAGCTAAAGCAGATTCGGTCCCTATCGTGGCCATTACCGGCCAGGTGGCCCGGACTGCCCTCGGATCAGAAGCCTTCCAGGAATGCGATATCTGCTCCATCGCCTCCGTATGTACCAAGCGTACCTACTTGGTGATGTCCGCTGCAGACCTTAGCCACACCATCCGCGAGGCCTTCAAAGTCGCCCAGGAAGGGCGTCCCGGGCCGGTGTTGATCGATGTTCCCCGAGATGTACAACTGGAACTGGCCGAGTTCGAATACCCCGATATTCCCGAACCGGTAAGGGAGCCTCTTTCTGAGGAGACCGCGTCCGGATTGGAACGGGCTGCCCGTCTCATTAACGAGGCCGAACGCCCGGTCCTGATTGCCGGCCACGGAGTCTTGGCCTCCCATGCTTGGGAAGAGTTGATGCAACTGGCGGAAGCCACGGGAATCCCTGTCATTAACACCCTGCTGGGACTCAGCAGCTTCCCCCGCAACCATCCCCTCAGTCTGGGGATGCTGGGAATGCACGGTATGTACTGGTCCAACATAGTTGTGGACCAGGCAGACCTCGTGGTCGGTCTTGGTATGCGTTTCGACGACCGCGTAACCGGAAGAGCTTCCACCTTCGCACCTCACGCCAGGATTATTCACTTGGATATTGAACCAAGCCAGGTCGGGCGCAATGTCCCGGTCGAAGTACCCCTGGTTGGGGACGCCAAGGTGGTCATGCAAGCTCTGGTGCCTCTTGTAAAGAAGGTGGAACGCCCTGGGTGGATGAACTTTATCGACCAGCTGAAGCTGGACCATCCATCCTTGGCCATTCCCAAGACCAACACCCTGCTGGCCCAGCACGTCATGTCGGATATCAACGAGCTGATCCAGGAAGACCCGGAAACTGTGGTTGTGACCGGTGTGGGCCAGCATCAAATGTGGGCGGCCCAGTTCCTGTTCTTTAACGGCTACAACACCTTCGTATCCTCCGGCGGCCTGGGAGCCATGGGCTTTGAGCTGCCCGCCGCTATGGGCGCCCAGGTGGGCCAGCCCGGCGCGTCGGTCTGGAGCATCGCTGGCGACGGCGGCATCCAGATGACTTCCCAGGAATTGGCTACGGTGGCCCAGGAGAACCTGCCGGTCAAGATAGCCCTCATCAATAACGGCTATCTTGGCATGGTCCGCCAGTGGCAGGAGATGTTCTTTGAGAATCACCTGAAGGAAGTCCCTATTCCTGGTCCGGAATTCGTGAAACTCTCGGAGGCTTACGGAATACCGGCCGTCAGGGTCACCGAACAGGAAGATGTGCTGCCGGCCCTGCGTAAGGCGCAGGCCCACGACGGACCATACCTTATCGAGTTTGTCGTTGACCCATCGGTCAACCTCTACCCCATGGTGCCGCCCGGCGGCTCCCTGGGTGAAACCCTGGAAGATCCCTTGACGACAGGAGTGAAGGCCGGCTAGGGTACGCAACGTACTTTACCTCAGTGGGTCTGAACCCCGAACAGAGGGGGAGGTGGTTTTGGAAGAAGTTACAATTCAGGAAGCATCACGAAGACTGAACGTATCCCAGGACGTTATTCGGCGCTATGTCCGTGAGGGCCGATTGAAGGCCCGGCGGCAGTCCGGTGAAGAAGGGCGGTCGTGGGTGGTGGAACTGCCCGATGATGGATGGCAGGACGAGCATAAGGACCATATCGACAGCCTGGCCCGGCAGTTGACGCCCTGGTGGTGGCCCAATCCTCAGCATCGCGGCGAGGTTCATTACGTGGACAGCCTGGGTATCGAAGAGGTGGCGCCCGTATATTTGTGCGGGATGACTTCGGAGGACTTCTGGCCCGCTGTGGGGCACTCGCCCGAGCAGCGCTGCCCAATCTGTGTTGACCAGGTCAAGCTCCTGGGCTTGCCTATGGAGACACGAGAGTAAAACACGGCGCCATCAACAATTTCAGGGCCGCCGCCCTTCCCAGTTTGCTGGGAAGGGCGGCGGCCCTGTATCGTTTTTGGGAACTCAAAAGTGTGCCGGGTCAGCTGACCTGGAACACCCACACCTGGTGCATTACTTCCGGTTCACCCTTGGGCAGCGGATGGTAGGCGTCGGAGACTTCTACCAGCTTCCACAGGCCCGCGGATTCCAGTGAGTCCATCTTGTCCTTGAAACCGTTTTCCAGGTATGTATCGGTTCTCAGGCTGAAGATGATGTGCCCGCCGGCCTTGACTACCCGCACCAGTTCGTCAATCGAACCGGCCGGTGCGTGGCCCTGGGTGAAGACGCCAACTATGACTGAAGCGTCAAACTGGTCCGTGTCATATCCAAGGGTTTCACCCATGGTCATCTGGTCCAGCGCCTTATAGATGTTCTTTCTACGGGCCACTTCCAGCATGCCCAGGGAAAGGTCCATGGCGGTGATGTTGTCAAAGCCCATTCCGTTCAGACATTCGCCCACCAGGCCCGTCCCTGCGCCAGCGTCAAGCACTGAAGCATCACTGGCTACATGCTTTGCCACGAACTCCGAAGTGCGCTGGGGAGAAATCCAGCCATATTCGGACTCAAGGTCAGCGTCGTATTCTTCGGCCCATTGGTCGTATCGCTCTTCCAGTTCCTGTTCATTCTGTGAAGAGTACACCCATTGGACCCGATTGTTCTGTGTCATAGCGTACCTCTAACCTCGTTTGCCACGTTTACGGGCTGTGCAATCGGGAAAACTTGCTACTTGCGGCAAACGAACATGGCCCAGCCTACCTCTTTCCGGTCCACGGCTTCCGCTGTTTCCCGGTACGCCTCGGCCAGGAAGGCGAACCTCTCCTTGTGTTCCTCGTTGCCCTGGGAAGCCGCATTGCTCAACATCATGTAGCTGGTCTTCAGGTGGCGGGACATGTCCTCAGCCTCCAGCACCTCAAAACCGGCCTCTTTCAGGGCCGCCTGGTAGGACTCGAAACTAAAGTCTGTGTCGTAAAGCAGCCGCTCGTACACAAACTTCCGGGCCTTGTCACTGATCTCGGGCTGGGGCTTGATCAGGTCGTCAAAGACGAAAATGCCGCCGGGCTTCAGCACCCGGTAAACCTCTTCCAGCACCTTCACCTTGTCGGGAACATGGTAAATGGTTGCCTGGCTCCAGGCCCGGTCAAAGGACTCGTCTTCGATGGGAAGGTCGGTGGCCGAACCCTTCTTGAACGTCACTTTCTCGCGGACTGTCTCCGGCTGGTCTTCCAGCGAATCTATGGCGTTGGCAATTCGCACACCGCTCAAATCAACGCCGGTAATCTGGCAACCTGTGGACTTGGAAAGGCCTATGGCGATGGTTCCGCTGCCGCAGCCCACGTCAATCACCACGGAATCGGCCCCAATCTGGCCCCTTTCCACCATAACTTTGTCCAGGTTAGCGCCCGCTTCCAGGAACGTCATGTTGGCGCCGTCTTCGAACAGTCCCCAGTGAACGCTGCCGTCCTTGTCCCATAGGGCGCGGTAAACGGCGTCCTCGTGGTCGTAATATTGCTCTGTTTCCGACTCGCTAAACTGCAACTGCATTTTCGATCTCCGTCAGGTAATAATCGAATTCGTTGTCGTCAGTAACCAGAATCGCCTTGGGCCGGACCGGCACGTCAGTAACCTCAAAGGCCATAATTATGACCTTGTGGCCGGGGTTGGTCAGCTTGGCGGCCGCTCCCTGGACCGAAATGATCCCGCTGCCCCGCTCGCCGGAGATGGCATAGGTCTCAAAGCGAGCGCCGTTATCTACGTCACAAATCAGGACTTTTTCGTACTCCCAAATGTCCGACTTGTCCATCAGGTCCTGGTCAATGACGATACTGCCGATATAGTCTTCATCGCAGTTGGTAACGGTGGCCCGGTGAATCTTCGACCTCATGAGTTGTCGCATTTAATCTCCTCCTCGTTTTTCCTCTTTCTGAATGCTTTGGGGGTCATGGTCAAAAAAGCGCGCAAGTTTCTTCTGCCTGGGCTCAAAGAGCTACCCGGTAGAGTCCTTCCACACCTGTTAAATACGTTGCGCTTTAGTTTTAGCGACTTTGTATCAGCCCCACCCGCCCAACTAAGACTCTATATTGCTGGCAGCAGGAGCAGCTAAGGTTCGCAGGGGAGTTGTCGACTGGGGAGAGAGGCGGTATTTCCGAAGTAACTGAAAAAGCGCCGGGAACCAATATCTGACCGGAAACCGGTACAGAAGTTGTACTGCCCCTCGGGCTCCGTAGAGTAAGGTATGTAAATGCACTGCCGTGCTAAACTTACACGCATCCTTGGAAACCCCCTTTTGGCTAGGGTGCGGTGTGGGGGCATAATACTTTTATCCGTTTCCATTGTCAAACTGTTATCCCGCCATAACCTTAGGTAAATTCGGGTAATCGCTCGTTTCCCAACCGGACTTAACTGGTTATTGCACGAATCACGCCATATTATTTCTAGAACACGGCGAAACTCGACGATGTTTCCCAAATTTTATTGAGAGGCAGCTTGATGTTTGATATTTTGATCGACCGGGGCCGTATTATCGACGGTACCGGGCAGACCTGGTTCCGCGGCAGCGTCGGTATCGACGGCGATAGAGTATCCCTTTTGCGGGGAGATACCTCATCGGTAGCTGCTGACCGGGTAATTGACGCCTCCGACCGGGTGATCTGTCCCGGTTTCATAGATATGCACTCCCATTCCGACCTCATGCTGCTGGCCCAGCCTGCCAATGAAGCCAAGCTGCGCCAGGGCGTCACCACCGACGCCCTGGGAATGGACGGCCTGTCCTACGCCCCCACTTCTCCCGGTCACCTGGAAGAACTGTTGACCTACCTGGCAGCTATCAATGGGACGCCGCCGCCGGACGTCCGGTGGGGAAGGGTCAGCGAATTTCTTGACCTGCTGGATGGACGCATCGCCTGCAACGTCGTCTACTTCGTACCCCATGCCGCCATCCGTGTGGAGGCTATGGGATGGGCAGACCGCCTTCCCACCGACGCCGAGCTGATCCGAATGCAGGAACTGGCCCGGCAGGGCATGCGCGACGGCGCCTTTGGTTTTTCCACCGGTCTCACTTACCCGCCCGGCGCCTACAGCGATACCGACGAACTGGCGGCCGTCTGCGATGCCATAAAGGACTACGGCGGCTTCTACATGACCCACGCCCGTTACAGCCTGGGTGACCGGCTTCTGGACCCCTTCCGCGAGGCCATCAATATCGGCCAGCGGAGCGACGTTCCAGTTCACATCTCCCACTACCACAGCCCTGTGGAGGGCCTGGGCCACCGGATGGTTGCCCTGGTGGACGAGGGCCGCAACGCCGGTATCGACGTAACTTTCGATCAGTATCCCTACCCGGCGGCCAGCACGGTCCTGCACTCCTTGCTTCCCTACTGGGTCCACGCTGGTGGCCCCGGTATGTTGTATCGCCGCATCCACGAGCAAAGCATACGGGACGAGATTGGCGATACCGTCGAACCCCAGTGGGGCCTCAGCCTGGACCATTACATTTTCAGCCACATCGGCTCGGAAAAAAACAAGGAATGGGAAGGGCGCTCCCTGGTAGATCTGGCCGAGCACCAGGGCAAACGAATGGTGGATGCCATTTGCGACCTGCTGATAGAGGAAAACCTGGAAGTGGCCTTCGTGGCCCGCACCGGCAACCCGGAAAACATCCGCGCCATTGCCCGCCATCCGGCCCAGATGGTGGGCTCCGACGGCCTCCTGACGGGCAACCACCCCAACCCCCGCAGCTACGGCACTTTCCCCTACGTCCTGGGCCAGTTCTGCCGTGAGGAAGGCCTGTTCCCCCTCGAGGAGGGCGTCCGCAAGATGACCTCCTACCCGGCCCAGCGCCTGGGCCTTAAGGACCGGGGAATCTTGCGCGACGGTATGAAGGCGGACATCGTCGTCTTCGACCCCGAAAAAATAGAAGCCAGGGCCACCTTCGAGGATCCAATGCAATACCCTGAAGGCATCGACTATGTCCTGGTCAATGGCCGGGTGGTCATTGACAACGGCGTCCACACCGGCGCCATGCCCGGCAGGGCGTTACGGTCGCAGTGAAGAAGCGCATAAACAGGTGCGTTAGAACGACTCTAGAGTTGGGTATGAATGCTCGTAGTAACCCTGTCGAACCATTAGCTCACGAGTCCGTTCGTGGTGAGCCCGTCGAACCATTAGCTCGCGAGTCCGTTCGTGGTGAGCCCGTCGAACCATAAAGGGGCGGCCCTTCGACAGGCTCTGGATGGGCGGAGAAGGGAAATTCAGCAGGACTTTGCCGTTGTCCCAATAGATGGACAAAAAAGCTGCGGGCCTTCACAATTATCCTGCGAAGATTTCCCGCACTGCCATTCTCCAGCCGGGGACTATCTCGGCCCCGTCCAGGGTGTCCTGCTCGGTCAGGATAACGGGGGCCTGGCCAGCCAATCGCAAGATCGCTGTCCGATTTCCCGGGTTAAGGAGTATTACCGCCCCGGTTCCGGCGGCCAGCCAGTCCTCCACTTTTTCTTCCACTTCGGTGTAACGGTCATTAGGAGAAATGACCTCGATGGCCAGGTCCGGCGCGCCCGGAAAGTAACCGGTTACCCGGCCCGCCTCCGCTACTCTGTCCTGCCGGACAAAGGCAACGTCCGGTGCGCGCACATGGTCTGGGTTGGTACCAATGAGAAACCCGGTTTCAGCGGCGTACACCTTGCCCAGGCCATTGGCCCTCGTGTGGTTATACAGACTTGCCCCAACTATCATCCCCAGGTCCCCGTGTTCCGCCCCCGCCGGCGCCATTTTTACCAACACCCCTCTTACCAGTTCATAGCGGCAACCGTCATCGGGCATATCAAGGAGTTCCTTGGCCGTTACAAGGCTGCTTTTTGTTGCCATAACATACCTCCCCCTGTGCGGGCGCTGCCATTGGCCTCAACGACGCTTTTTCGCCGGCGCGGATACGGGTTAGCGTCCTTTCCACACCGGCGCTCGCTTCTCGGCAAAGGCCCGTACGCCTTCCTGGGCGTCTTCCGTTTCCAGGATTTCGTTCCGCTTCTGCTGGGCAAAGTCCACCCGTTCCTGCATGCCCATCTCCGAACCCTTGATGGAAGCCTCCTTTATAGCGGCCAGCGACAGGGGGGCGTTTGCGGTTATCATCCGCGCCATTTCTTCAGCCCGGGGCAGAACATCCTCCGGCTGGACCACGTAGTTCACCAGCATCAGGTCCAATGCCCGCTGGGCGTCCACGAACTCCCCGGTAAACAAAAATTCAAATGCAATGTTCCGCGGCACCACCTGGGACAGCAGCGCCGGCCCGCTCACCGACGAAATGCCCCGCTTGGCCTGGGGCCATCCAAAGCGCGCCTCGGTGGACGCAATGCGTATGTCGCTGCCCAGCGCAATGCCGCACCCCTGGGCCAGGCAGATGCCGTTGATGGCGGAAATAATGGGCTTGTAAATCTTGGACTGCTCCACGTACAGGTCTCCCGTGGTCACGCCCTCATTGGCCTGGTCATTGGCCATGGCCACCAGGTCATGCCCGGTGGAGAAGGCCCGCCCCCGCCCGGTAACAATGGCGCACCGCACCTCCGGGTTGGTCTTCACGTCCTGGAAGGCCTCCCACAGCAACTGCCGCATATTCGGGTCAATGGCGTTCAGCTTCTCCGGCCGGTTCATCGTGATATACGCGATGCCGTCCTTGATATCGTATAGGGCTTCCGGTTCAGTCTGGGTGGTCAACGTATTTCCTCCTTAAATTCTCGGGCGCCTGCAATTACTTTAGGGGGCGTCGTCAAAAGCCGAGTTTCGTCTTTCCGGCGAAAGCCGGAATCCAGATCCGTAATGTAAATGGGTAATATCCTCCGCGATCTACCAGGACTCTGGTATATCGCCTGTTATACCCGATACCTAACCGGCAGTAATGGCTAATTTGACGACACCCCCTAACTCGTACAATTTGCGGCTGCCCCAATCTTGCCAGCATTTATCCGCGCCTAAGGAACCTCTGAATAAGACCCTTCCTCCTCGACGGGGGAAGGCTGGGATGGGGGTGACAGCGTTAGGTTCCTATCTGAAACTCATTGGCTGGCATCCTGATACTGAATTGTCGATTCAACGCCAATGACTTGTTCAGAGGTTCCCTAAATTATCCGCGACCCCGTCGGCTTGGTCCCAATAACCCCGCCGCTCTCCAGGCCATCAATTTCCGGCCCCGTAAGCCCCAACAGTTCATTATAAATCTGCCGGTTGTGCTGCCCCAGGGTTGGCGCCGGCCAGTGTATCTGCCCCGGCGTCTTCGACATTCGCCACGCAAAACCCTGGTACCACTTCGGCCCCACCCTCGGGTGGTCTACAAAGTTGAAGGTACCCCGGTCCACGTAATGCTCGTTCTCCAGCAGATCAGGGCCCCGCAGCACCGGCCCGGCCGGAACGCCCTTCTCCTGCATCCGCCGGGTCACGTCCCACATGTCCTTGTCCGCAACCCAGGGACCGATAATCTGGTCCAGTTCCCGGCGATGTTGCATCCGGTCCTCATTGCTGACGAAACGCGCATCCTCGGCCAGTTCCGGCATCCCCATCGCCTCAGCCAGCCCGCGCCACTGCTCGTCGTTCGTGACTGCAATAGTGACCCACCGGTCCTCCCCGGCGCAGGGGTAGGCATTGTGCGGCGCGTACCAGGGCGAATGATTCCCCATCCTTTCCGGCTCCTCGCCGCTGATCTGGTAGCCGACAATCTCTCCCCCAATCAGGGCCACCGCCGACTCCTGTTGCGACACGTCCACGAACATCCCCTTGCCGGTGCGCCTCCGGTACCGCAGCGCGGCCAGCAGCACCCCCGCGGCGTGAGAACCCGTTATCGGGTCCCCGTGGTTAATGCCCGACTTCATGGGCCCGTCGTTGGCATAACCCGTCATGTGGGCCATGCCCGAAAGCTGCTCCTGCCCAATGCCGTAGGCCACGTATTTCTGCCAAGGGCCGCTGTTTCCGAAGGCCGGCATCGAAGCGTAGATCAGGTCCGGCCGAATCTGCCGCAAAGTCTCGTAATCGTAACCTAATCGTTCCAGGCTGCCCTGCCGGAAATTCTCCACCAGCACGTCGCTGATGGACACCAGTTCCTCAAATACCCGGCGTCCCTCGGCTTCGGTCAGTTCCAGCGTGATGCCGTACTTGCTCATGTGCAGGCAGTTGAACCACCCGTTCCGGTTCCACGCCTCTTCCCCGGGATCGGAGTCCGGGTACGCCGCAATTCCCGGCGCCGGACTTATCGGCCCCCGGTGCGAGTCGTACACTCGCATGGACTCCATCTTTATGACCTCGGCGCCCATATCCGCCATTAGCTTGGTGCAATAGGGGCCGGCCCAGATTCGGGACAGGTCCAGGATTCGAAAATTCTTCAGGGGTTGTGCCGCGCTCAACTAGATCACTCCTTCGGCAAAGAGACGTTCCACGCCCTGGCTGTCATAACCCAGGTCGCCCAGCACCGCCAGGTTGTGCTCCGCCAGCAGCGGCGCCCGGCGGTACACCCACGGCTCCACCACGTTGCGGTCGGGACTTATGGGCGGCCCCGGGTAGCGCTGCGTCCCCGCAATCGGGTGCTCCAGGTCCACGAAGTAGTCCCGCGCCACCAGTTGCTCCATTTCCAGGATGTCCTGCATTCCCGCCACGAAGGAAAAGCCCAGCCCGTGGTCCTGCCCGGCCTTGAAGATGTCCACCTTGTCGTGCTCCAGCAGCCACGGCAGCATCAGGGCGTCCACTTCGTCGGCGTTCAGCAGCCGGCCCTGTCGGGACGCGAACCTGGGGTCCGCCAACTCCTCTGACTCCATTATATTGGACACTTCCGGCCAGTTCTGGTCAGGCCCGGCGATAATCCCCACAAAGCCGTCCTGGCAGGGATAAATGCCCCAGGCGGCCCGACCGTAGCCTCGGTTCCCCACCCGCGTGAACTCCACACCCGAGTAGCTGTACTGCATCAATGCGTTTTCCAGCACGTTGGTGGCGTATTCCGCGATGGCCAGGTCTACCTGCTGCCCCTCGCCCGTATCTTCGGCGTGGAACAGGGCGGTCATGGTGGCTACGAAAGCGTTCTGCCCCGCTCCCAATTGGGCCAGCGGCGCCCCCTCCTTCAGGGGCGGCTCTTCCGGCTCGCCCGTGATGTTCATCAGGCCGCCCGTGGCGTACAGGTTTATCTCCGATGCCTTCCAGTCCCGGTAAGGCCCGGTCTGCCCGTAGTTGGATATGGAAGTCATCACCAGCGCGGGATTGACCTGGCTAAGGGCGTCATAACCCAGTCCCAGCCGCTCCATCACCCCGGGAGCAAAGTTCTCCACGACGATGTCCGCCCCTTCAACCAGCTTCAGGACAATCTCACGTCCCTTATCCGACTTCAGGTCCAGCGTAACGCTCTTCTTGGAAGTGTTCAGGTACAGGAACCAGCCCCCGCTCTCCCCGGGGTTTCGTTGGCTGGCAAAGGGCGGAATGCTGCGGACCGGGTCGCCGCTTCTGGGACGTTCAATCTTGATAACGTCTGCGCCCAGGGTGGCCAGCAGCTTCGTGCAATAGGGGCCGGCGAAGTAGTGAGTGAAGTCGATTACCTTTACGCCTTCTAGCAGTCCGGGCATGCAAATGGTCTCCCAATTCGCCTTTTGGCCGGCGAAAATCAGTCTGCATTGTGGCATTGGCCTACTGCAATTGCAAGAGAGTCGGCTAGCGTCCCAACCCGGCCGCTCCCACGACTGCGTAGCCGCCGCCCTTGTGGCCGCCTGTTCCCCCCGCAATTCCGTCCAACCACGACTGCGTAGGGGCAGACCTGTGTGTCTGCCCTGTTCCATAACCTGTGTGTCTGCCCTGGTCCACAAGATGAAACCACGCGGAACGGACCACTACCTCAGGTGCCGTCTCAAACTGGCCGCTCCCATGACTGCGTAGGGGCAGACCTGTGTGTCTGCCCTGGTCCCCCCGCCATTCCGCCCAACCACGACTGCGTAGGGGCAGACCTGTGTGTCTGCCCTGTTCCATGACCTGTGTGTCTGCCCTGGTCCCTCATATGAAACCACGCGGAACGGACCACTACCCCAGGTGCCGTCCCAAACTGGCCGCTCCCATGACTGCGTAGCCGCCGCCCTTGTGGCAGCCAGCTCCCCCCACAAAATCACCCAACCACGACTGCGTACGGGCATCCCCCCAACTCAAGAATCCATGGCAAACGCATTCTAATTTGGAAAGCCCGTCGTTCCCGCGTAGGCGGGAACCTCGAACCAGAAGCGTTGCCAGCTCCCCCCACAAAAACACCCATACGAGGACTGCGTACGGGTATCCCCCCGATTCAAGAATCCAGGGCAAACGCACTCTAATTTGGAAAGCCCGTCGTTCCCGTGTAGGCGGGAACCTCGAACCAGAAGAGTTGCCTGCTCCCCCCCCCCAAAATCACCCATACCAAAACTGCATACGGGCATCCCCCCGATTCAAAAATCCAGCGCAAACGCATTCTAATTTGGAAAGCCCGTCGTTCCCGC
>DAOUHR010000148.1:0-10791 GCA_034428635.1 Dehalococcoidia bacterium | reverse complement strand
GGACCCGGTCTGGAAGATGTCGAGAACGAAGTGGCTGTCCAGCTTGCCGTCTATAACCTCCTGGGCCGCTTCGATTATGGCATTGCCGATAGTCTCGTCCAGAACGCCCAGGGACATGTTGGTCTTGGCGGCTGACTGCTTGATCAGGCCCAGCGCGCGAATGAAGGTACGGGGAAAGCGCAGGTCGCTGATGGGAAAATTCAACACTGCCCGCATGGTCGACGCCCCGTACAGGGCGTCGGCGGGCACCTCCATCTGGCCCATGGAATCTCGTTCTATTCTCACGTTGGGATTGCTGGTAGTCATGTCAGAAATACCGTCCTGCTGATTCTGGGTACTAACCTAAATCCATGGTGAAATGTACAAACCCAAGCTAATGAAGAGCACGGCTTTAGGTCGCCGTGCCCTTCGGTAAACCTGTAAACGTAGTTTGCGAAGCCTGCGGCCGCGCTAAATGAACCAGCCCATGCCCTCCCAGTGGCCCCGCAGGAATGCTATCTGGCCGCCGTGGACGATGTTGTCATAGACCAGGACCCCCAAAAGGGTCTCCTTCGGCTCTGGGTCAGAACCGGGCCTCAGGCTCATGGTCGCGCTCAACTCCTCGTCCGTTACCGAGGACATATAGTCCCGGCAGCAGGCCTTCATGGCCTCGTAGTACCCAGTCAGGACGTCTTTGGAGGGAAGCGACCACGCGGCCACGCGCGCCGCGTCCCAGCCCTGGCCAGTCGTCTCCGGGTCGTCGCTCAGGCCGAATTTCTCGCACCACCCGTCTTCTATCCATATCTGAGCCTTGCCCTGGAACCTGGTATTCATGAAGACATCCACCACCCGGCTCATGTGGAAAAGGAGCCAACCGATGGAATTGTCGCTGTCGGATATCCGGCGCGCCAGTGTCTCATCACTCAGCCCGTCTATAGCGCGATCTACCATACCCCAGTTACGCTCCAGCGCATTTGATACTCCGGTGGAAACAGCCATCATTACTCTCCAAAAGACTCGTTAGTTTGGGGTTGCGGGGCTAATTGTAACAGTCCCAAAACTGGAATGGTAAGGCGGCACCGTCGATCAAGGAGAGACCTGCTACTGTAATTCGGCTGACGTATAAGGGTCCCTTCATCTGTCTTCAAAACCCCCAAATTGCACATCCCGCCCTGGTATTCGTTCAGGTCCAACCTGTGATCTTCCCTTCCAGGGTCAGGTGGGGAGTCTGTCCTATTTGTCCTGAGCCTGCCGAAGGCCTCGCCACAGACGGACTCCGTGTTCACTCATCAAGCCTGAGATAGGAATCCGTTATTGGAAAACTTCTCTACTTCCCTTCCCTGATCCAGTCGGCCACCCTTTCGCCGATCATGATCGTGGTGGCGTTGGTGTTGGCGCGGATCACGTCTGGCATCACCGAAGCGTCCACCACTCTCAGCCTTTCCATGCCGTGGACACGGCAATACTGGTCAACAACGGCCATGGGGTCGCTTGCCTGCCCCATCTTGCAGGTGCCCGACGAATGATGCTGGGTGCCCACGTTGCGCAGCATCCAGTTATCCAGGGCTTCATCAGACTCCAGGTCCGCGTCGGTAGGGTTCAGGCGTTCCTCGATGATATCGGTGAACAGCGGGTGGTCGGCGATGCGCAAACCGGTCCTGATGGCCCCCCGCATCCGCTGCCGGTCGTAAGCGCTGGACAGCCAGTCGTAATTGAGGTCCGGCTGTACCCTGGGATCGGTGGATGCCAGGCGAAGCCGGCCGGCGCTGACCGCGTTCTGGATGGCCGCGCTGAACCCGAAGTGAAAGTCGTTCCCTTCGATGACCACGTTGGCCGGCCGGTGTTCGCTGTTCATCAAAATGGGCGCCAGCTGAATGTCACCGGTGGTGGGCGAGTCCTCGAGGCTGAAACGCAGACCCACCTGGATGCTGGGAGCCAGTTCTTCTGGCGGGTCTCCTTTCCCCCTGAAGAGAGTGAAGCAGGAGGGATGGTCGCGCAGGTTTTCGCCCACGCCGGGCATATCGTGGATCACCTCGATGCCGAACTCCCGCAGGTGGTTAGCCGGTCCCACGCCGGACAGCATCAGGATTTGCGGCGAAGCTATCGCGCCGCTGCTGACAATGATTTCCTCCCCTTCAAGGATGAAGGTCTCGCCGCCGCTCTCGGCTTCAATACCCACGGCCCGCTTGCCCTCGAACACCACCCGCCGAACCGTGACGTTACCGCGCACGGTAAGGTTGAGCCGGTTTCGCACCGGATTGAGGTAAGTTATGGCGGTGCTCATCCGCACCCCGTCGATATTGTTCAGTGGGCGAGCGGCGATGCCGCCGGAATCGGGGTGGTTCTGGTCAGGGTCCTGCCTGAACCCCAGGTCAACACAGGCATCATAGAAGGCGGTGGCATGGGACAGCCATTCCTCCCTTTTGTATCGGCGTACGGGAATGGGCCCATCGCTGCCGTGGAAATCGTCGCCCGGATAGTCCAGGTCGGTTTCCAGCTTCCGGAAGTATGGCAATACGTTCAGGTAGGACCACTCGTCGTTGCCCCATGCAGCCCAGTTGTCGTAGTCCCCGGGCACGCCTCGAAATAGGACTTGCCCGTTGATTGACGTGGAACCGCCAATGGCCCGGCCCCTGGGCAATTGGACCGGCTCAGCCTGCAGGGGTGTTGCCGTCGCCGTATAGCCCCAGTTGTGGGGGCCGTAGGCCGACCGCCACATGTTGTTGCCTTCCTTCAAGTCTACGGGAAGCTGATCAAAGTCGGGGTAATCCGGGCCTGCCTCCAGCAAAAGCACCGACCGCTCCGGGTCCTCCGAAAGCCTGGCCGCCAGGACACAGCCAGCAGCGCCGGCACCCACTATTATCACGTCATACTTCATTTCAAATCGCCTCTTCCACGTTGGCCAGTGGTACCAGTGGTGTGGTACCAGTGGTATAGAAATTGCCAATGTTATACCACAAACGCGGATTTCGGTGCATTGGGGCAATGTATTCGCTTTGAAATGGGGGAATCAGTAAAGCTTGTTGCCGCCAGGTAGCGCCCGGCGCCACGACCAGTTCCCATTGACACCGTGGTTTCCGTTAATCATCATAACCGTAGGAATTCCTTACCCAACCGAGGTGAACGATGGCGAACTTGACGGGCGCCCAGGCATTGATCCAGTCCCTGGTCCGGGAAGGCGTGGAAGTGGTTTTCGGCCTGCCCGGCGTCCAGATCATGGAGATATACGATGCCCTGTACGAGCAGCCCGGCATCCGCCTCATCACCGTGCGCCACGAGCAGTCGGCTGGGTACATGGCCGACGGATATGCCCGCACCACCGGCCGGGTCGGCGTGGCCCTGGTCGTACCGGGCCCGGGCGCCCTTAATGCCGCCGCTGCCGTGGGCACCGCCTACGCTACCTCGTCTCCGGTCATGCTGATTTCCGGACAGGTTGACAGCGCCATGCTGGGGCAGAACCGGGGCGCCCTGCACGAAGTGGACGACCAGCTTGACGTATTCAAGCCAATAACCAAGTGGAACGCACGCACCACCAGGGCGGAGGAAATTCCCAGCCTGGTCCACATGGCCATGCAGCAGGTAGTTGACGGCCGGCCCCGGCCGGTAGAGATCGAAGTACCCTTCGACATCCTCCCAGGGTCGCACGACATTGAACTCCTGGAGCGGGAAGGCGCTATCAAGCAGTCCCCCGACCCGGCCAAAGTCAAAGAGGCAGTGGAACTGCTGTCCCGGGCGGAACGACCCCTGATCTGGGCCGGGGGCGGCTGCCGGGAGGCGGATATTACGACCGAATTGGCCCAGTTGGCCGAGGCACTGAACGCCCCGGTCATTACCACTCCCGAGGGCAAGGGTTCCATCCCCGAAAACCACCCCCTATCAGCGGGTACCTTCTACTACGGGCACGGCGCGGCCTACTACACCCTGCCCCAGGCGGACGTCATCCTGGCCATTGGCAGCCGCATGAACATGAACCCCCGTACGCCCTGGTCTCTCCGGCCCGACCAGGTGGTCATCCGCATAGACGCAGACCCGGAGGAACTGGGCAAGAACGTCGAGTCTCGGGTTGGCATGGCGGCGGACGCCAGGCTTGCCGTAAACGAAATACTGGCGGTTTGGGGCGGCGGTACCGGCGCCAGCCAATGGCACGGTGGGGAACTGAACGATATCCGCCAGAAGGCCGCAGACGACATCCGGGGCCTGGCGCCGCTGCAGGTCGAAATCATCGAAACTATCCGGTCGGAACTAGACGACGACGCCATTATGGTGGCCGGCACCACCGAGGTCGCCTATTGGGGACACCTGGCATTCCCAGTACTGAAACCCCGCTCGTATCTGACTTCCAGCTACTTCGCCACCCTGGGCTACGCCTTTCCCACCGCCCTCGGCGCCAAGGTAGGCAACCCCAACCGGCAGGTCGTGGCAACCATCGGCGATGGCGGCTTTATGTACGCCAGCAGCGAACTCTCCACGGCGGTGCAGGAAGGCATCAACGTGGTTACGCTGGTATTCAACAACGGCCTGCTCGGCGCCTCCCGGGCAGACCAGATGAACCGCTACCAGGGTCGCACCATCGGAACGGAATTGCTTAATCCCGACTTTGCCCAACTGGCCGAGGTCTATGGCGCCCTGGGGATCCAGCTTACCGACCGCCGTGACCTGGGGCCCGCCCTGCGGGACGCTCTGAACGCCAACAGGCCCGCGGTAATCGAGGTGCCAATGCCCAATCTCCGTCCCCCCTTCCAGACGCCACCCCACGGCCTGGACGCGGTGATAGGGTAGAATCGCAGTAACAATACAAGAAACATGCCGACGACCGACAAATGCCGGCAGGGCCCAGGGAAGCGCGGAAACAACCGGCGTCGTTGATAGCAAAGCTATGACCTCATACGCTGACCAGGCAAGGATCAACCGCTACCGCAGCCAAAGCATCAGGTTGCTCAATGCCGCCATGACCGAATTACAGGGCGGCAAGTGGACCCGCTCCGAGGAACTGTTGTGGGGCAGCCTCACCCTGGCGGTCAAAGGGGCCGCCCTCAGCCGCGGCGTCAACGTGGAGGATGACCCGGCAGTGAAGGCTTATGCCCAGGCTCTCGGCAGCGAGCTCAGGGACAGGCGGGTCCGCGAAGCCTTCGAACAACTGGCATCACTGACCGACTCGCTGGAGCGGTCTCGGGAGACCCGCCGGCGGGTGGATCGGGTTTACCGGGTGCTGGAGGATATCGGCGGTGCCATAGAGAAACTGTGGGACCTGGTAGACACCAACCTTGCCTCGCAAAATGGTGAAGTGTAGGCCCCTCATGTCCAGTATCCCTCGGAAGGAAGGCCAGCTCATTACGCTAAATGCCGGCAACCCGGTCTCGACAGCGGATTACGCCGGCAACGTTGTCATTCACACCCACGGCTGCAAGCTCAACCAGGCCGACAGCAGCAGCCTCGCCCGCCAGTTCCGCCGCGCCGGCTACCGGGTGGTAGAGGACGTTACCCAGGCCGACATCTACGTTCTCAACACCTGCACCGTTACCGCTACCGCCGACTCCAAGGCACGGCAGACTCTCCGGGCCGCCCGCCGCGCCAGTCCCGATGCAATAGTGGTCGCTGCCGGCTGTTACCCCCAGCGCGCCGCCGATGAGCTTGCCCGAATGCCGGCGGTTAACCTGGTGGTAGGGAATACTGAAAAGGAAAAGCTGGCAACCCTCGCCATCGAGGCCCACCGGGAGCGCGCCGGCGCCGATTTCGCGTTCTCGGACGAGGCAAACTTACGGCTTTACAACGATAACGCCCATGGCAACCTGCCGGGGCGCACCAGGTCCATGGTGAAAATTCAGGAAGGCTGCGACCAGGTCTGCGCCTACTGCATAGTCCCCAGGGTAAGGGGGAGGGAACGGAGCATTCCCCCCGAGCAGATTATCCTGCAAGTGCGCCGATCAATTGAGGAAGGATGCCGGGAAGCGGTCCTTACCGGCACTCAATTGGGCACCTACGGGTTCGATTTACCCGGCATGGATCTCGTCGACCTGATCCGCCGGATACTTGAAGACTCCGATGTCACCCGGCTTCGGGTATCTTCCCTGCAGCCCCAGGAAATCGACGAACGCCTGCTCCGCCTTTGGCAAAACGATTCGCGGCTCTGCCCCCATTTCCACATCCCCCTGCAGAGCGGCAGCGATTCCATCCTCAAGGCCATGCGCCGGCGCTACACTACCACCCAATTTGCCGACACTGTGCAGTTGGTCCGGGCCATGGTGCCCGGTGCCGGCATTACCACCGACCTGATCGTAGGATTCCCGGGGGAGGGACAGAAGGAATTCAAAGAAAGCCTGGCATTCGCAACGGAAATGGAGTTCAGCGACTTGCACGCTTTCCCTTACTCCAGGCGGCCCGGCACCTCGGCAGTCTACCTGGAATGCCAGGTATCCAATCAAACAAAGCGAGAGCGGATGCGGCAGGTCCTTGAGATGGCCGGTTCCTCGTTCCAGGAGTTCAGAGTCAATCTCCTGGGGTCCACCAGGCCGGTTCTGTGGGAGGGGCAGGCAACGAGAGACGGCGGCCCAAGAGGCTTGACCGACAACTACGTCCGGGTCGAAATGGAATCAGTCGCAGCAGGCGACCAGCTTCCCGACTTGACCAATAAAGTCACGCCGGCGCGGCTTGTCAGGTTGCAGGGTAAATTGATAAAGGCCAGTCCCGTCCTGTAAAACGTGCCTCGCAAGGACGCGGCCACAGAAACAGCAGCAATAAAAGCTTGGTATCTATTAGTCTGACAACTTTGAAATGATGGCTCACCAAGGAGCCTCGCGTGTTTAACCGTCAATCCGGCCTTGAGCCGGAATCCAGAAAGGTTGCGAAAGGTCATCTGCAAAATATAAGAAATGCCCTGGATTCCGGCTTTCGCCGGAATGACGGTTAATCCCCAGCCCGTCATTACAATTCTGTTGAACTACTAGGAATCAAACTGTAAGCGGCCCCGCCTTGTTGGCGGGGCCGCCGATTATCACGCCCTGGTTTCGGAAAAATATGCCTTTTAGGAACAGTCGAATCTAGCCGCGGTTTCCTATAGTCAAATCCACCGGGGTGATGTAAACCATTTCGCCCCGCCTCTCCAGGTACCCACTCTTGACGTCATGCCCGTGGGAGAAACCGATCAGCCAGCCGTATTTCTCAGCGTCAGTCAGGACTTCACGCTTTTGCTCCAGGGAGTTCTGGGGAGAATAATCGAAGGCCGATATCACGGGCAGGTTAAGGTGGAAGGGAGTAGGCACCAGGTCGCCCAGAATTACCAGTCGTTCCCCGCCGTGATTAAACAACACCATCTGGTGACCTCTGGCCGGCCCGTCGCACTCGACCACCTGCAGGCCCGGCATTATCTCGCTATCGCCATCCAGCAGTTCCAGTTGGCCCCGCTCGGCTACCGGCATGAAGTTGTCCGCCCGGTAGGCGAACCTGCCGCGTTCGCTGGGGTTCAGTGCCTCTTCCCAGGATGCCCGCTGCACCATGTACGTGGCGCGTGGAAAGGTAGGCACAATAGCGCCGGTCCGGTCCATCCGGGTGCTGCCCCCACTGTGCTCAAACTGCATGTGGGTAAGGACAACAATGTCTATGTCCTTGGGCGTCAGATTTGCCGCCTTCAGTTCCTTGAACAGTCGATTGGTCCCCAGGCCGTAATGATCTCGGTCCTTTTCTTCGTGATTGCTTCCCACGCCGGTGTCCACCAGGATCCATTTATCGGCGATGCGAAGTAACCAGCAGTTCAGGCCGAGCGTCACCCGATTCTTGCGATCGGTAGGCGTCATAGTCTCCCAGACCATCTTGGCCAGTTGACCATACAGGGCGCCACCGTCGACCTTGAAGGTTCCGTCGCAAAGTATGTTTGCTTTTGTTAAGGCCATATACCCACCTCACCACCAAAAATCCTTCCAAACCGTCCTATCCCAATAATGCCTTTCCTTGAAGTATCAGCTAGTATTCTCTTGGTCCGATTCAACCCTCTACTGGTAGAAGGTGCGCCGCCGGCGGAATTGGGAGCAGCCCTGCTACGGAACGGTAATACTGCCTGACACGTTTTAAGGTATTCCGCGCCCCAATGATTCCGACGGGGGTGCCCCGGGACAGAAGAGCCATTTATCACCGGATAGACGTTGGAAGTCCCCTCCGAGGCCGTGTAACAAGCGCTCCAATAATTTCCGAAGGACTACCTCGGCTATAACAGGTTAAAAGACCCCCCATTAGGGGTTGTCAAGGCACATTTTTATATTTTTCTAAATTTTGGAAAAATTCACGCGCCGGGCGTTTTTGGCCGCATGCCGGCGCTTAAGGCAACCGCAGATACACTGAGGGCAATCCTTCGGGGATCAGGAGTGGCGCTATCAATTCCCTAACAAAAATCCGAGCCCGGGTTCACGAACTCCTTGAGGTGGGGCAAGCGGGAGACCGCCTGGACCGGGCGATTGATATCTTCATCATTTCTCTGATTTTTGTTAATACCGTTGCGCAAATCCTGGAAACCGTAGACGCCGTCTATAACTCCGCCCCATGGTTCTTCCCCCTCCTCGAAATTGCCTCCATGGTGATTTTTACTGTCGAGTATGTTCTCCGCGTCTGGGCCTGCACTGCCGACGATCGGTACTCCCATCCCTTCTTTGGCCGGCTGCGCTTCGCCGCCACCCCCCTGCTGCTTATAGACCTGCTGGCCCTCCTGCCCTTCTATTTCACATTCCTGGGACTGGAGGACCTGCGTACCCTGCGGGCTTTGCGCCTGCTGGCGTGGGCCGCGCGCCTCGGCCGTTATTTCGAGGGCATACGCACCCTCGGCAAAGTCCTTCAAAGCAAGGCCGTGGATCTCGTGACGGTGGTTATCGTTTTGGCGGTTATGCTGGTGCTTGCTTCGGCAATGATGTATTACGCGGAACACCTGGCCCAGCCCGACGACTTTGGCAGCATCCCCGAGGCCATGTGGTGGAGCATCATTACCCTTACCACCGTTGGGTACGGTGACGTGTCGCCCGTAACCCCCCTTGGCAAGGTGATGGCGGGAATCATCGCAGTAATGGGCATCGGCATGTTCGCGCTGCCGGCCGGTATTCTGGGATCCGGCTTCTTGGACGAAATTCAGAAACGAAACCGCGAGGCCCAATATTGCCCCCACTGCGGCCTGTTGATTGAAGACCCTTAGGCAGTGTCGTCAAAGTGATAACAGGTTAGTAGGTTGCTACTGTGACACGGAACGTGAGGGGTGCGGATAGGCCAGCACCGCATCAACGCCACGACATTTCCGATCTGGTCTCGGCAATTCTTGAGCCTCATTTGCCCCGTAGGCCA
Source organism: Dehalococcoidia bacterium (assembly GCA_034428635.1). Taxonomy (GTDB): domain Bacteria; phylum Chloroflexota; class Dehalococcoidia; order Lucifugimonadales; family UBA3495; genus Bin22. The sequence continues at coordinate 1,497 of DAOUHR010000148.1, read as the reverse complement.
GTGAAGAACGGCCGGACCGCAATAGATAAGGGGCAGCCTCCAGCCGGACCTGCCGCTGGACTTCCAGTGGTTGATGATTGACTCCAATTCCAGAGCCAAAACAGTAGTTCTTCGCCAACAAGTCCCTAAGCCTGGCCCATCAATTGACACTGGATTGCCGCTATATCTACAATTGCCACAATTCAAACAAGCCTCAACCTGCGGTCTTACAGGAGGACATCATGGCTGAGCTACTGGGGCTGGGTTGCTCCCACGGGCCCATAATCCTGACCCCTCCGGAGGTGTGGGGCAAAGGCAGGGACCGGGTATTCGCCCGCATTCCCAACTACGAACCCCCGGCCCAACTGTTGGAGGAACTCGGACAGGACAATGGGTTGAGCCAGGACATCAGCGACCAGAAGAAGGTGGTGGCTGCCTTTAACGTCCTTCACGACCGGCTGCACGAGTGGAACCCGGACGTCCTGATGATTATCGGCGACGACCAGGCGGAAAACTTCCGGCAAGATAACTTGCCTCCCTTCTGTCTTTACACCGGCGCGGAGGTGGACGGTTACCCCTTCCAGCGCGCCTCGGCCCGCACCAACCTGTGGGACGCCGCGCCCGAAACGAAATTCACATTCCAGTGCCCCAAGGACTTCTCCAGGGATATGCGCAACTTCCTGATTCACGATGGCTTCGACATGTCCTCCTCCAGCCAACTCAAGAACTGGGACTGGGGCCTGGCCCACGCCATAATCAACCCCCTGGTCTAACTAGACCCCGATGGAAAGTTTCCGCTGCTGCCCCTGTTCGTTAACTGCTACGGCGAGGAGGCAGGGCCGGACTATCCGCCCCGCCCCACGCCCAGGCGCTGCTACCAGCTGGGCCAGGGTATCCGCAGGTTCCTGGTCACCCGGGACGAGCGGGTGGCCGTGGTCGCCTCATCCAGTTGGTCCCACAGCTTCCTGGCCCACAAGTTCCAGTGCTGCGCCATTGACATTGAGACCGACCGCCGGAACCTCGAGTGGGTGCGCACCGGCCAGGGCCACAAGCTGGCCGAACTCGCTCCGGAGGAACTCCAGCAGTCGGGAGACCACGAAATCCTGAACTGGATTATTGCCCTGGGCATCCTGGGCGACACCCCCGCGGAAATCGTGGACGTCCGCGAGTCCCACACCCAGCTGGCCTACCGGGTGGCGGCAGTCTGGCAGTAAACCCCGCCTCCACGACCCGTAAGCACTAAATTTGCCGCGCCGGCCTTTTGGCCGGTGCGGCAAAGGTTTCTATCCATCCCAAATTTTCGAGTCGAATCTAACAATGCAACAGCATAGTAATCATTGGCTGGGGATAACCCGTCATTCAGGCGAAAGCCGGAGTAATGGGCTGCGGATCAATCGTCATTCCCCAGAAAGCCGAAATCCAGGACTCCTCCCTCCAATCCACCACTGCCCCCCGGCATCCCTCCCACACCCGGCTCAACCCCCGAACAACGACACTGGTTCAGCGCACATCATTTCA
>DAOUHR010000147.1:0-12124 GCA_034428635.1 Dehalococcoidia bacterium | reverse complement strand
TCTTCGGTGACGCGGCGCATGCGGTAGATGGTGAGTTGGCGGTGGTACTTGCGCTGGAGGGCGCGGATTTCTCTTCTGATTTCGCTTATGGTTCTCATGGTTGTCTGTCTCCTTTTTTTATTCCACGAAGGGACACGAAGGGGCACGAAGGTGGGATTTTTTGAAAAGTGTCCCATTTTGTGTCATTTTGTCTCGGTTTTGCCTTCACCCCGGGCCTGGTATCGGAGGGTGAGGGGGGACATTTATCCCAGACCAGGGCAGACACGCAGGTCTGGGCCTACGATAACGTTGGTGGGCCAGGGCAGACACATAGGTCTGCCCCTACAGTGGGGGGTGATTACCTCCGTTTCCCTTTCTTGATCTTGTATTCTTATGGTGGAGATGGGTTATGCGAGTTGGCAAGGTGTGGGCGTCAGCAATTCGAGACCGGGGAGGCGCCGGTGCGCGTGGTATTATGGGCCGGAACCGAGGTTAACGCAGGTTGTTCGAACGAGATGCGGCAGGAGGAACTAGAGGAATATGTCGGAGAAGCCCTTTATTGATTTTGACCAGGCCCAGGCGGCGATGAAGGCGATAATTGATGAAGCCACCAAGCCGGGCGGGCTGCCGGTGGCAATTGCGATAGTGGATGACGCGGGCAACATGGTGGCCTACGCGCAGATGGACCACGTGCGGCTGTACGCTCGCCGCCACGCCTTCCGCAAAGCCTACACTGCGGCCATCATGGGCATGGACACGGGGCCCCACGGGGAGCAGTTGAAGGAGCGGGGGCGCACGGTAAGCGACTACGGCGATCCCAGCCTGACGCCCGGGGAAGGCGGCGTGGTGGTCAAGTCTAAGGACGGAATAATCATGGGCGGCATTGGCGTGGGTGGCTACCTGATCCGGGATGAGGAACTGGCGGGGATTGGGCTGAAAGCGATGAATGTTGACGGCTGATTGACCGAATCCCTTCGCTGTAATATATTCTGTTTAACCCATCGGCCCCACAGGGCGGTAAATCTGCCCGAGAAAATTCATAAGAGGTGAAAACCATGCCGGAACGCAACCCCTATATGCCCACATTTACCCAGGGCAGCATCAAGGCAAGCATGATCCAGCATACCAACGTGGAAACCAGCGACGTGCCCCGCAGCCAGGAGTGGTACGGCAAAGTGTTCGGCGCCGAGTGGACGGAGGAGGGACCTCGCTTTTTGAAGCTGGGGAACACGGAGCTGCACCTGCACGTGGAAGCCAACCCGCAGCCTCATCCCACGAACCACTTCGCCATCGAGGTCGAGGACTGGGACGCCTGGCTGAATAACCTCCGAAGCGAGGGAATTGACTTTGCACCGGGCCGCGAGCCGAAGCTGAACGACAGCGGCAAGCTAGCCGGGTTCCTGCGTGACCCGGACGGCAATCTGATTGAGGTGATGTACCACGCCGAATGGCACTAGGCCTCGGCTGTTGCATCCATGACGAGACTCACCCCGGGCAGCAAGCCTGCCCGGGGTGTTCTTTTGCGATGATCAGGAGAAGGGCAATACCGAACCTGGTCCGGCCACGGGTCACCTACAGGCCCTCGGCGAAGATGGCGTTGGTAGTTGCCGCCTTGTGCCGCATGTCCCTGGGGCCGGCGTACTCATCGGAATGGTACCAGGCCTTGGCCTGCTCCACGCTGTCAAACTCGATAATGACCAGGCGGCTGGGGCTCCAGTCTCCCTCGATGGTTTCGGTGGCGCCGCCCCGGACGACGTAGCGGCCGCCGTAGGCCTCGATGGTGGCGGATACCAGCTTGCGGTATTCCTCAAATCCCTCCGGGTCGGTGACGTTGACGTCGGCAATCATGTAGCCTGCCATTTTGCTGCTCCTTGTGTGCGAGATTCGTTAACCAGTGTGCATTGCAATTGTATAGGATAAGAGGGAGGGAAGCACCGGATACGGCCAGAAGAGGGCAGCCGACCATCAGGCAATCCTGCCAATGACCAGGGCAGACACGCAGGTGGCCCATACATGGCCCAGATCAATCCACCTGATTGCAACGCTACCGCACGCCCAGGATGCGTTACGGTTTAGGTGGTTTCATTTGTGAGACCAGGACAGACACGCAGGTCTGCCCCTACCATTCCTCTTACGCGGACCACCTGAAACGAGGACGGGCCGGGTGCCAGGTTCAGCTTGCCCGTTAGGGCGTGGAATGGTACTTTACTCCGTAGCAATCCGACCCTGGCGATGAACAATCAACCACGTAACGAGGGACCTAAATATGACCACGACAACTCCGGCTACCCATCGGAACTTTATCGGCGGACAATGGGTTGAATCCGTGTCCGGCCGTACCTATCCCGTTTACAATCCGGCCCACAAGGGCACCATGCTGGGCGAGTTCCAGACATCTACGCCAGAGGACGCGCTGAAGGCTGTGGCCGCGGCCAAGGAGGCGCTGGAGGGCTGGGCCAACACCCCCGCGCCGGCCCGGGCGCAGGTGCTTTTCCGCGCTCTGGAGATAATGGGGCGCCGCAGCGATGAGCTGGCCCGTTCCATCACCGAGGAGGAGGGCAAGCCGCTGCCCGACGCGCAGGGTGAGGTGCGGCGGGCGATGAACATAATTGAATATGCCGCGGGCGAGGGGCGCCGGATGTTCGGGTACACGACGCCGTCGGAGCTGCCGAGCACGGTGGCCTACACGGTGCGGCGGCCGCTGGGCGTGGTGGCCATCATTACCCCGTGGAACTTTCCCATTGCCATACCGGCGTGGAAGATGGCGCCGGCGCTGATTTGCGGGAATGCGCTGATTTTCAAGCCGGCGTCCATCACGCCGTTGAGCGCGGTGAAGTTGACGGAAATATTCGAGGAGGCGGGGCTGCCGCCGGGCGTCCTGAACCTGATCACCGGGCCGGGCGGGTCGGTGGGCAATGCCCTGGTGGAGAGTCCCGACGTCAACGGCATCTCTTTCACCGGATCCACGGAAATAGGCACGGGCATCTATGCGGAGGGGGCGCAGCGGTTGAAGAAGGTGCAGTGCGAGATGGGGGGCAAGAACGCGGTCATTCTGCTGGAGGACGCGGACCTGGACAAGGCCCTGGGCGGCATTGTGCAGGGGGCCTTCGGTTCTACGGGGCAGCGGTGCACCGCCACCAGTAGGGTGATTGTGGAAGAGGGCGTTTACGACACCTTTATGGAGCAGCTAATCGACCGGACTTCCAAGCTCAAGGTGGGGGACGGGTTGGCGCCGGACACGGACGTCAGTCCCCTGTCGAGCCAATCGCAGCTGAACACGGTGCTGGAGTACATCGGCATTGGCGCGGAGGAGGGGGCGCACCTGGCCTTCGGCGGCCACGCGGTGACTGGCGGCGAATTTGACGAGGGCTACTACGTGGAGCCGACTATATTCACCGATTGTACGCCGGATATGCGCATATCCCAGGAGGAGATTTTCGGGCCGGTGCTGACGGTGTTCAAAGCCAGGGACCTGGAGGAGGCGGTGGAGATTTCCAACAGCGTCAAATTTGGCCTGTCGTCGTCGGTTTACACCCGGGACCTGCCCCGGGCCTACCGGTACATCAACACGGTGGACGCCGGGATGGTCCACGTTAACGCGCCAACCCTGGGCGGCGAGGTGCATTTGCCCTTCGGCGGCCTGAAGGCTTCGGGTGTGGGTCAGCGCGAGCAGGGCGTGGAGGCGGTGGACTTCTTCAGCGAGGTAATTACCGTCTACATTGATTACGCTGACGCGCCGAGGACGCAGGCGCGGTTTATTTAGGTGGGGAGAGGGCGGTCTATCATCTCGGGAATGGCCAGGGCCGGAGCGGTTGCTGCCGTTCTGGCCCTGCTTTTAACCGCGTGCGGGCCGTCGGATGAGGAGATGAACCGGCTGATTGACCGGCGGGCGCGGGCCATTGTTGACGCGATGCCGACGGTGACGCCGCAGGTTATTCCCACGCATTTGCCTACGGCCACGCCGCAGCCCACTGTTACGCGGATTCCGGAGCCTACGCCTGTTCCCACTCCAACACTGGTGGCGACGGCTACGGCGGCACCCACTGCCACTACCGTGCCTACCGCTACACCCCAACCCACGGTGACCCCCGTAGCATTCCCAGCGACGGCGACACCGGCGCCGACGCCGACGCCGGTAACTTTTCCGCCCACGGCCACGCCGGTAACCCTTCCCAATACTCCTACGCCCCAGCCCACGGCCACGCCGCAACCAGTTACCGACTTCCGAGCGATTCACCAAGATGCCTGGCCGGCAGTATTCATGATTGAGGCGGGGAACAGCAGAGGTTCCGGTTGGCTGCTGGAAGAGGACCTGATTATTACCAACGAGCACGTGGTGGAGCACTACCGGACTGTGACGGTCAGGCAGGCGGAGGACCCCAAGTTCACCGCCCGGGTTGTGGGCGTGGACCGGGAGCGGGACCTGGCGTTGATTGAATTCGATCCCGACAAAGACCCAATAAACGGTCGGGCCGCGCCGCTGCCGCTGGGCGAGGTGCCCGATGGGAACATAGCCCAGGAGTTGATGGCGCTGGGGTATTCGACGGTTTCTCCCCGGGACGACGGCACCGTGGGGGCGGCTTCGGCCAACCGGGGCGTTCTGTCCCAGGTGGTGTACGTTGACAGCGACAAGGAGGTCCGCAACCTGCTGATGGACGTTCCGGTGGACCCGGGAGACAGCGGCGGCCCAGTGTTCAACAGCAAGGGCGAGGTTATTGGGCTGGTGCGCGCGGCCCAGACCAGTGCCGGTGGCAAGCGCGTGGTGGGCACCTTCTTCGCCGTCCACGCCGACGAAATTCGAGAGGCGCTGCCGGACCTGAAGAAGGGCAGGTAGAAAATTCACCCCTGGCTTCCGGCGCCATCCCGTGCTATGGGACTGGACATGGTTTCTTCTTTCGTTTGCGGTCGGGCGCCAACACGTTTGGACCGGCTTCGTTTCAGGTGGGTTCGTGGGTGTAAACAGGGCAGACAGGCAGGTCTGCCCCTACATTTCCCGTGAGGCAGGGCAATCGCATAAGGAAATGTTCACCCGTGCCACCTTCTCATCCAGGGATGGAACGGAACTGCCCTAAGTGGGAGGTTCCCGCCTTCGCGAGAACGACGGATTATCCCTAAAGCTGATGTGAGATCACCCTGTCCCGTGCGGTTTTCGCAATTGTTTGGCGTATTCCCTGCTGATATAATCGCCGTATCAACACCCACGAGTCTCAATCGAACAGTACAGGAGGCAAATTATGGGTTATACGCCGCGACAACTGGGGCACGTGAACATTTACGTACGCAATGCCGAACGGGCCAGGGAGTGGTACGAGGATCTGCTGGGACTGCACACCCACGGCTTTACCCCGGGGCGGGCCGCCTTTATGAGCGCTGATATTGGCAACTCCCATGAGATTGCGTTGGTGGAAGTGGGCGAGGACGCCATGGGACCGCAGCGGGGGCAGGTGGGCCTGAACCACATGGCCTGGTACATGAATAGCCTGGAAGACCTGGCGGAACTGTACAACCGGGTCAAGGAAAAGAGCATCCCCATCGAGCGGGTGTCGGACCATGGCCATGCCATCGGCATTTACATCCGGGATTTGGACGGCAATGGGATTGAGCTGTCCTACGAGATGCCGGCCGAACAGTGGGGGCATGACCCCAACGGTTACATGATCGGGGGTACACAGAAGGGCCGCATGCCGGGGCCGTGGGATGAGATGCTGGAGCGGCAGGCGCAGGCGACTGCTTAGGGCGGCCATCCCGGGACCGCTTTTTTAGATTGCGGCTATGGATGTGAGTACTGCGGAGACCACTCTTCACCCCCATCCAGAGCTTCCCCGTCGAGAGGGAAGGAACAGATCCAAGAGTCCAAATGTAGCCGGCCCAGTTGGGCCGGCAAGTCCTATCAACCGGCGATTGTGTCGGTCATGGAGGGAAACGCAATGGCAGGAAGCTATAGCATTATGGTGGGAACCACGGGCGCGGGCCTGTTCCACAGCGCCGACTCCGGAGAAAGCTGGCGGCGAGTGGGCAGTCCGTTCCCGGGCGAATCCCAGATCAGGGCGCTGGCAGTTGATCCCAGCGACTCCAGCGTGGTCTATGCCGGCGCGGAGAACGGCATTTACCGGAGCGAAGACTCGGGAATGCATTGGAGCAAGCTGGACTCGCCCATGGAGGGCCTGAAGATCTGGTCCATCGCGGTGGACCCGTGCAACTCCAGCAACATATACGTGGGCACCGCCCCGGCCAGCCTTTTCCGCAGTCGGGATGGAGGGGCCACCTGGGACAGGCTGGAAGCCAACATTGCCCAGGAATGCGCCATCGGCGACCCGCGGGTTACGGCCCTGTTGGTGGACCCGGTGGACAGCAACACCATCATGGCCGGAGTGGAGATCGACGGCGTGTACGTCAGCAGGGACGGGGGCGATTCCTGGACCCACGTGGAGCAGGGCATCACCAACCCCGACATCCACGGCATGGCCTTCAGCCTGGGCGAGGAAAAGACGGTGCTGGTCAGCACGCCCCGGGAAATCTTCGCCAGCCGCGACGATGGGGCCACCTTCGAGTCCCTGATGTCGTCCCAGTCGCTGGAAATGCCCTACTGCCGCTGGGTGGCGGTCAAGCCGGACGACCCGCAGACCATGTTCGTGGCCAACGGCGACGCGGCCATCGGCAACACGGGCACCATCCGCCGTTCCACCGACGGCGGCCAATCCTGGGAGGAGCGGCCCTTGCCGGTGGAACCCAACTCGCCGGTCTGGAATTTTGCCACGCATCCGGCGGACCCGGATCTGATCCTGGCCAACAGCGTGTACGGGGAACTGTACCGCAGCGAGGACGGCGGGGAGAACTGGGCCAAGCTGAAGAAGGAGTTTACCGAGGTACGGGCGCTGGCCTGGACGCCGAATTAGGGGTGGGGCGATTGTCCCAGACCAGAAAGGTAGTGATCTTTGGGTAGGGGCGCACGGCCGTGCGCCCCTACTGTTGCCGATTATTTCGGGGCAGCCTTTGTGGCTGCCCCTAAGAAGTGTACGAGCCATACGCTTTTTCAGGTATTGCACACCCTCAGGGCAGTCGCATGTGGAATTGCTGACCCGCGCCATCTTCTCATCCAAGGGTGGAACGGAACTGCCCTAAGGAACCTCTGAAAAAGTCATTGGCGATGATTCGACACACCAATATCGCTATGCCAGCCGAGGGTTTCAGATAGAAAGCTAACGCCATCACCCCCATCCTAACCTTCCCCCGTCAATGGGGCAGAGACTTATTCAGGGGTTCTCTAAGTTCGAGGTTCCAGCCTTCGCGGGCGCGAAGGATTATCCCCAAAGCTGGTGTGCGATTGCCCTGTGCACACCGGCGTGTCAGCTTGACCCTGCCAGGTACGAATCCTATAATGGCGTGGCGGGAAAAAGCCCCTATCCCGTTCACCCTTCCGGTAAAGGTAAGCCAGCGTGTCGCAAAACACCGCCCAGTCCATTGAAGACCTGACGCAAACCGCTCTCTCCGAACTGGCGCAACTAGACAACCCCGAAGCCCTGGAGCAGTGGCGAGTCCACTACCTGGGACGGCGCGGCGGGCTTACCGCTATTTTGCGGGGCCTGTCCCAGCTGGACCTGGAGCAGCGGCGCGAGGTTGGCGCCCTGGGCAACCGCGCCAAATCGACGCTGGAAGAGGGGCTGGAACGTCGGGGACAGGAAATTAGTGAAGCCAGACTGGCGCAGGTCGCCGACCTGGAACGGATCGACGTAACCCTGCCTGGACGACCCATTACCACGGGCCGGCTTCACCCCACGACGCAGGTGTTGCGGGAGATTACCGACGCATTTGTGGCCATGGGGTTCAGCATCGTGGAAGGGCCCGAGGTGGAGTGGGACCACTATAACTTCGAAATGCTGAACATCCCGCAGGGGCATCCGGCCCGCGACATGTGGAACACCCTGTGGGTGGACTATGTGAACGAAGAAGGCCAGCGGCCCATGCTGCTGCGGACCCATACGTCGCCCATGCAGGCACGGGTAATGGAGAGCATGGAACCGCCGGTACGACTGGTGGTGCCAGGCAAGGTTTATCGCTACGAGGCCACGGACGCCACCCACGAATGGCATTTTCACCAGGTTGAGGGGCTGGCGGTGGACGAGGGAATTACCTTTGCCGACCTGAAGGGCACCCTTTTCGAGTTTGCGCGTCAGATCTTCGGCGCGCGTCGGCAGGTGCGCTTCCGGTGCGACTACTTTCCCTTTGTCGAACCGGGCGTGGACATGTCCATCGACTGCTTCTCCTGCGAGGGGACGGACAACGCGTGCCGAATCTGCCGAGGCAGTGGGTGGATCGAAATTCTGGGCGCGGGCATGGTCCACCCCTATGTCCTGGAGGCGGTGGGCTACGATACGGAGAAATATACGGGCTTTGCCTTCGGCCTGGGGCCGGAACGCATCGCCATGCTGAAGTACGGCATTGACGACATCCGGCACTTCTACTCCAATGACCTGCGGTTCCTTAGGCAGTTTTAGCGGTTGACGCCGCCGACTCCAATGCTAGGGAGGGTCTATGACCACGCCGAATTCAGACTCCGAGCGTTTTAACCTGTTAAGTGACCAGGTAGCCAGTTTACAGGAGAACGTTAACTCACTCGGCGGCGGATTGGCTTCCTTGGAGGTAACTGCGGAGGGTCAAGGCAAGCAGTTGGAAAGCCTGACAGGTCAAGTTAGCGGGGTGCAAGACAAAGTTGACGAGCTGCAGGGAACCGTAGCTCGGCAGGGAGAACGGCTAATCGCCGTCGAAGTCCAGTTGACAGCGTTGAAAGAGTCAATAGACTTGCTAGCCGGGAGAATGGCATCGCTGGAACAGAGAATGACCCTGTTCTACCTGTCGACCCTGGGCTCCTTTGTTGCCGGACTTGTTCTTGTGGTCATTAATAATATTCTGACCTGACTCCAACGAATGGAGACTACCTGACGCTTTTTCGTCATCCCTGTCATCGGACCGGAGAATTAACCTAACAGCTATGCAAATACCTTTAAGCTGGTTGCGGGAATACGTAGATGTAGACTTGCCTCCCCATGAGTTGGCCCACCGGCTAACGATGGCCGGGGTGGAAGTGGGCGAAGTTACGGAACTGGGAGGCTGGGAGAACTGCTGCGTCGGCGAGGTGCTGGAGGTGAATCCCCATCCCAACGCCGACAGCCTGCAGCTTTGCCGCGTTAACCCGGGCGACGGGACCGAGATGGAAGTGGTCTGCGGTGCGCCCAACGTGGCCGCCGGTCAGCGCATCTGCTTCGCCCGGGTGGGAGCCAACCTGTACAACACACATTCCGGCCGCCACGAAGCCCTGAAAGCCGCCCGCATACGGGGCGTGGTTTCCGAGGGGATGATCTGCTCGGAGCTGGAACTGGGCCTGGGCGAGGCCCACGAAGGGATCGTGGTACTGCCCGGTGATGCTCCCCTGGGGATGCCCCTGGACGACTACCTGGGAGATTCCATCCTGGACCTGGAGATTACCCCCAACCGGCTGGACTGTTTCTCCATCCTGGGCGTGGCCCACGAAATCGGCGCGCTGACCGGAAAGAAGGTGCGGACGCCGGAGGTCAGCTACAGCGAGGACGGGCCGCCAATTGAGGCAGAAGCGAGTGTTTCGGTGGCTGACCCCGATCTGTGCCGCCGCTACACGGCCAGCCTGATCCAGGGGCTGAAGATTGGGTCCTCTCCCCAGTGGCTGCAGGACCGGTTGACAAGGGCGGGGCTGCGTCCCATCAGCAACGTGGTGGACGTTACCAACTACGTGATGCTGGAGTTCAATCAGCCCCTGCACGCTTTTGACCTGGACAAGGTGCGGGACAAGACAATAATCGTCCGTCGCGCCGCCCCAGGGGAGACGCTGGAAACGCTGGACGGGATGCCCCGGGAACTGAATACCGAGGTGCTGGTCATCGCCGACTCCAAAGACCCGGTGGGCCTGGGGGGAGTAATAGGCGGGGCCAACAGCGAGATAGGACCGGAGACCACCAGCGTGTTGCTGGAATCGGCCACCTTCAACAGCTACAACAACCGGCGCACCGCCGATACTTTCCGGCTGCACACCGATGCTTCCCAGCGGTTTGAGAAGGGTCTGAGGCCGGAACTGGCGCCCATCGCCCTGCGACGGGCCACCCAGCTTATCCAGCAGGTGGCCGGAGGAGCCATAGCCCAGGGGATCTATGACATATTCGCGGATGCTGACCAGCCTGCGCCGAAAGTGACGATGACGCTGCGGCGATTGAAGCAGATCCTGGGTATGGACGTGGGCATCGAGCAGGTGGAGGAAGTTTTCCACTCGCTGGAGTTCCAGACGGAGCGGGTGGGCGATGAGGCAGTGTTGGTAACTGTGCCCTACTGGCGCAGCGACATCAATATCGAGGAAGACCTGATAGAAGAGGTGGTGCGCATCATCGGGTACGACAACGTGCCAACCACGATGCTGTCCACGCCCATACCCTATCGCCAGCCCGCGCCGATGACGGAACTGCGGGGCCGGGTCAGGGAAGCCTTGGTCGCCGTGGGTTTGCAGGAAACCATCAGTTACCCGGTGGTGAGCCTGGAAGATCTGGAGCGGGTCAATTACGATGTCGCCAGCGCCAGCCCCTTGCGGGTGGCCAACCCCATGAGCACGGAACACGACCACCTGCGGCCCACGCTGCTGGCCAGCCTGCTGGGCACCCTTTCGTATAACGAAGGCCACAACGAGGGGCCCTTCCGGTTTTTCGAGCAGTCGCGAGTGTTCCTGCCCCGGGCCAATCAACTGCCGGAGGAGCGGGAAGTGGCGGCCGGAGTAATATCGGGCATGCGCTCGGAGCCTTCGTGGCTGGTGGACAACGGCCCGCTGGACTTTTTTGACGCCAAGGGCATGCTTGCTTCGGCCCTGGCCCTGCTGGGGCTGACGCCAGCCTGGGAGCCGGCGGGGGCGGGGGATCATCCGGCGCTGCACCCGGGCCGGACTGCCCGCATTGTTTGCAGCGGGTCTCAGGTAGGTATCCTGGGCGAACTGCACCCCACGGTAACCGAGGGGTTCGACCTGCGGCACCGGCCGGTTATCGCGTTTGAGCTGTATCTGGACAAACTGCTGGCGCTGCCCGCTCGCTCGGGCCGCAATTTCCGGTCGTTGACCCGCTTCCCAGCGGCCCACCGGGACGTGGCGCTGGTGGTGCCGGAGGATGTACCGGCAGGGAAAGTGCAGGAAATCCTGGACCGGCACCGGCTGGTTGACCGGGTGGAACTGTTCGACGTGTACACCGGCGAAAACCTGGAAGCGGGGGCCAAGTCGCTGGCCTTCCACGTTTATTTCCAGTCGCCGGACAGGACGCTGACCGCGGAGGAAGTGAACCGCACCCTGGACGGCCTGCTACGCACCCTGCAGCGGGACGTGGGAGCGGTCTTAAGGGACTAGCTTCAGACCAATGCCGCAGTTGTTGGCGCTGGTTATTGGCTCACGGAAGCAATCCGTAGATTACTGGCAGGCCTGAATAAGGACGAATTATGCAGACGCCGCATCATGAACATGGGGGACACGGGCGCCACCATGAAGCCGCCCACGACCACGGGCACCGCCACGTTGGCGAGGATATGCTGTCGGTGGAAGAGGCCTACAGGCAGATTATGGCGTGCTTTTCGCCCCTGGATGTGGAAGAGAAGCCTATTCTGGACTGCCTGGGCCAGACCCTGGCCGTTGAAGTCCGGTCGCCCCTGTCCCTGCCGCCGCTGGCGAATTCGGGCATGGACGGCTATGCCGTAAGGCGGGATGACATAGCAGGCGCATCGGAGCAGGCGCCGGTAAACCTGCGGGTAGTCGGGCTGGTAGCCGCGGGACAGGTTCCCGACCGGCCTGTGGAGCCCGGCACGGCGATCAGGATCATGACCGGCGCGCCGGTGCCAGAGGGGGCGGACACGGTGGTCCCCTTCGAGGAGACAGATGAGATCGGCCGCCGAACGTCGGGCCGCTCTCTGTCAGACATTGATATCCAGGCCGATTTGCCCCTGGGTTGCAACGTGCGGCCCGCCGGTGAAGACGTGCAAGCCGGGGAGTTGGTACTGGAAGCCGGTACGGTGATTCGCCCTTCCGAGATGGGAGTGCTGGCGTCCCTGGGGCTGGAGCGGGCGCGGGTGATCCGGCGGCCCCTGGTATCCGTTT
>DAOUHR010000146.1:0-36569 GCA_034428635.1 Dehalococcoidia bacterium | reverse complement strand
CGAAGGCCTGGCACAGAACCTTGAAACTCTCTCTCCCTTCCAGGGTTGCCAGAATGAATCTCTCTTGCTCCAACTGTGGATTCGTATCAGTCCAGGGCAACACTTTCCTCCCAGATACCATCTCCTTTCCTCCTATAGGAAAGTGTTACCTATGTTCCTGGATAATCTGTTACCAATCTACCAGGTTTGTACCCACCCTAACCCTCTCCCGCCAGGGGAGAGGGAAAATCGAAAGACCCTGAGGCAGAAGGCGGAAATTCTTGCGGGCCGCTGCTTTGCCCTGTATCATTCCCTGCAATCCTTTCCGTCATCCCCTATATCTCCCGCGACGCTTACCACAGGCACAGGGAGGCCACGATGCTCTTTTACCGCACCTACCGCTACTCCCAGTGGGACGGCACCCAGGAAATCTTTGACATCGACGCCGACGAGTTGATGGACCGCCTGGCCGATGAACTGCTGAAGCAGGGCGACATCATGGAAGCCCTGCGGGAACTGATGCGCAACGGCATGCAGGACCGCAACGGCCAGCAGATGCCCGGTCTCCGCGAACTGATGGATATGCTGCGGGACCGGCGTCGTGAGCAACTGCAGCAGCACAACATGGACTCGGTGGTGGACGACCTGAAGGAGCGGCTTGACGAAATCCTGCGCACCGAGCGGGAGGGCATCGACCGGCGGATGGACGAGGCCGGAGAACAGGTCAGCCAGGCGTCGGACGAAGACCGGGCCATGCAGGAGAACCTGCTGGACCTGCTTAAGCAGCGGGCGGACCGGAACCGCGAAAAGCTGGACAACCTGCCCGACGGCCTGGGCGGTCAGATTCAGGAGTTGATGGAGTACGACTTCATGGACCCGGATGCCCAGCAAATGTTCCAGGAACTGCTGGACATGCTGAAGCAGCAGATGGCCCAGAACATGGGGCAGGATATGCAGCAACAGCTCCAGAACATGTCGCCGGAGCAGATGGCGGCCATGCAGGAGATGATGCGTCAGCTCAACGAGATGATGCGGGACAAGCTGTCCGGCCTCGAACCCGACTTCGACGGATTCATGCAGCAGTTCGGCGGCATGTTTGGGGACAATCCGCCCCAGAACTTTGAAGAACTAATGGAGATGCTCCAGCAGCAATTGGCCCAGATGCAGTCGATGCTGGACAGCATGTCCCCGGAGGCACGCCGGGAACTGGAAGACGCCCTGCAGTCGGCCCTGGATCCGGGGATGCAGCAGCAGATGGCGGAGTTCGCGTCGCTGATGGAACAGCTAATGCCCATGGACGACCTGCGCCGCCAGTATCCCTTCCTGGGGGACGACAGCCTGACACTGGAACAGGCCATGGAGATGATGGGCCAGATGCAGGACCTGGACCAACTGGAACAGATGCTGCAGCAGGCCCTGCGCACCGGCGACCTGGAAGATATAGACCCGGACAAGCTGGCCCAACTGCTGGGCGATGAGGCCCGCCGGGCCTGGGAGGAACTGGACCGCCTGCGGCAGTTGCTCAAGGAGGCGGGGTACGTCACCGGCGACGACGATTTGAAACTGACTGCCCGTGGCATCCGCCGCATCGGCCAGAAGGCGCTGCGGGAAGTCTTCATCCACCTGAAGAAGGACCGCAACGGCAACCACGAGTTGGACACCCGGGGCGCGGGCGGAGATCTGCTGGGGGAGACCAAGCCCTATGAATTCGGAGACCCCTTCCAGATTGACCTGCAATCGACGGTGAAGAACGCCATCGTGCGGGGCGGGCCCCAGGTGCCGGTGAAGATCAGCCCCCAGGACTTTGAAATTTACCGTAACGAGCACATGACCCGGGCCGCCACCATAGTCCTGCTGGACCAGAGCCGGTCCATGGGGCTGTTCAACAACTGGCAGGCGGCCAAGAAGGTTACGCTGGCGCTGTTTGCCCTGATCCGCACCCAGTACCCGCGGGATACGCTGCACGTGGTGGGGTTCTCGGACTACGCCCGGGAAATCAAGGAAGAAGACCTGGCGTCGCTGAGCTGGAACGCCTGGGTGTCGGGCACCAACCTGCACCACGCCCTGATGCTGTCCCGCAACCTGCTGGCCAAAGAGAAGGGCGGCACTCGCCAGATCCTGGTGATCACCGACGGGGAACCCACGGCCCACCTGGAGAACGGCCGTTCCTACTTCAATTACCCGCCCAGCTACCGCACCGAGATAGAGACGCTGAAGGAAGTCAAGAAGTGCAGCCAGGAGGGTATCGTCATAAACACCTTCATGCTGGAGAATAACTACCAGCTGGTGAACTTCGTTGACCGCATGACCCGCATCAATCGGGGCCGGGCATTCTACAGCAGTTCCGAAAACCTGGGGGAGTACATCCTGGTGGACTACATGAACAACAGGAAGAAGCGGGTTACGGGGTAGCGTCCCGGTTAGTAATCGCAATTAGATGACCAATAATACACGCCAAAGGTAAGGGGCGCCCTGAGGTTGGTGGAACGGGATGGATGGCGGCAAGTGCTAACCCGAGGCAGTCATCGGCAGTTTCATCACCCAGACAAGCCTGGTACGGTTACGGTTCCTGGACACCCTGGCGATGACCTTGACCCGAAGACCTGGCGAAGTATCCTGGCACAAGCAGGATTAACGAGGGTAGGCAGATGAAGGTCAGCTACTTAGTTGTGTATGAAGAAACGCAGAACAACTACTGCGCATATTTCCCTGACTTCCCCGGTTGCATATCGACGGGAAAGACCTGGGACGAAATCCAGGAAATGGTGCGAGAGGCTTTAGAGTTTCATATCGAAGGGATGATTCAGCACGGTGACGCGTTACCTGATAGGCCAATGACGCTGGAAGAGGCAAAGGCTCATCACAGAGAGCCGTTAACCGAGGTAGAGCAAAAAAGTCTTGCAGAGTATGAGCAAGGTCCGCCAACTCTTTCTACCACCTTTGGAAGTGTCGAGATTGAGATTTCAGTATACGCCCTGCCAGCTGGCACTGTGTAAAGGCCAAGCGTAACGTTGTTGCGGAAAGTTGCTGATTCTAGTGCATGGACTGACGAAATATGTTATAGTAGGGATAGATCGCCAATGGTAGCGCTCAGTCTCACCCTGGACTTTTTCCGCCAACACTGAACAACTGAAAAACCCCCGGCCTTGGCCCGTTTATCCCGGTAAACCGGCCATCTTTTAAGCAGTCCCGTGAGGCTGGCAAAGTGTTTTGGCCTGGTATCGTGCGGTGTGCCGTGATGATGCGGCGCGTGCCGAGCTTTACGACCCCTTGCCAGTCGGGTAAGGGGTATTGTTTTGGAATCCGTTGCATTGGGCTGGGTGCACGGGCGGTTTTCGGCAAGCTCGGCTCAGGATGAGCGGGATTAGTTGGGACGATTAACCTTCCAGTCTGGAAGGAGGCGAATTGATGAAAATTGTCAGCATAGTTGGAAGCCTGCGGCAGGATTCCTGGAATCACAGGCTCTCCAGGGCGGCCATTGAGGTCCTGAAGGGCAAGGGTGTGGAGGTGGAGGAGGCCAGCCTGGCCGAACTGACCCTGTTCAACGGCGACCTGGACGATGGTACCTTTCCTGCTCCGGTGGCGGCGCTGCGCGATGCCATGCAGAGTGCCGACGGGCTGCTGGTCGCGTGTCCCGAATACAACCACTCCATACCGGCGGTGATGAAAAACGCTATCGAGTGGACCTGCCGTCCCCCCAACTGCTGGACCGGCAAGGTGGTCTTTGGCATGGGCACAACTCCCGGCCGGTCGGGGGGCATACGCATGCACCTGCACCTGTCCGATTGTCTCCAGTGCGAGGGGGCGTGGCTGATTCCCAGGCCCATGATCCTGGTGGCCAACGCCGCCAGCGTGTTCGGGCCGGACGGCCAACTGCTGGACCCGGCAGTAGGCGACCAGCTGGAAGAGGCGATGAACGTGCTGGTGGAGACCATTAACACCATGAGTGGTGGGAAACAGTAGACCGGTTCGGGCAGATCTGGTTATGGCTACAACGAGCAGCGACAGGCCGGAACGGCAGATAATGGACGCGCAGGAAATCCAGCGCTCCCTGTCCCGCATTGCCCACGAAATCCTGGAGCGGAACCGGGGAGTCGACGACCTGGTGCTGGTAGGCATTTACACCCGGGGCGTCGTCCTGTCGCAACGGCTGGGCGAGAACATCCAGCGCTTCGAGGGCAGCAATGCGGCGCTGGCCGAACTGGATATTAACCTGTACCGGGACGACCTGCAGGCGCGGGAGAACCCCAGGGTGCGGCCCACCAAGTTTCCGGTGGACATCCAGGGCAAGCGGGTGGTGCTGGTGGACGACGTGCTCTTCACCGGCCGTACCGTCCGCGCCGCGCTGGACGCGCTGAGCGATCTGGGTCGCCCAAGGCAAGTGCAGCTGGCTACCCTGGTTGACCGGGGACACAGGGAACTTCCCATTCGGGCCGACTATGTGGGCAAGAATGTGCCCACCAGCCTGGACGAGGAAGTAAAGGTGCGGCTGAATGAGACGGACCGGAATGAGGACGTCATCATCGTCAAGCTGGGGCGGGAGATAAAATGACCACGCCGGACGCAATGGCCCTGGGCGGCGAGGCCGGGGACGTAACCCTGGCGGCGCCCGCCGGCAACCGCCGCAACGTGCTGGACCTGGACGACTTCTCCGCCGAAGAGATAACGTCGGTCCTGGACGACACCGGCGCCATGGTGGAAGTGCTGGGACGGGACATCAAGAAGGTGCCCACCCTGCGCGGCCGCGTTGTCGTAACCATGTTCTACGAGTCCAGCACCCGCACCCGCATCTCCTTCGAGGAAGCGGGCAAGGTACTGAGCGCCGACGTCATCAATATGTCCAGTTCGGGCAGCAGCGTGGACAAGGGGGAGTCGCTGCTGAACACGGGCCTGACCCTGCAGGCCATGGGCGTGGACGTGGTGGTCATCCGGCATCCCCACTCCGGGGCGCCCTACCTGCTGGCGCGGCACCTGCCCCAGGTTTCGGTGATTAATGCCGGCGATGGGTTGCACGCCCACCCCACCCAGGCGCTGCTGGACCTGTACACCATGCGGGAGAAGCTGGGTACCCTGTTGGGCGCGAAGGTGGTCATTGTGGGCGACGTGCTGCACAGCCGGGTGGCCCGCTCGAACCTGTGGGGACTGACCAGAATGGGGGCCCAGGTGGTACTGTCCGGTCCCACCACGCTGATGCCCCTGGATTTGCTGAGCGGGCGGGACGAACTGGAGGAGGACCATCCGTTTGCGCAGGTGGATGTTGATACCGACCTGGACCGGGCAATTGAGGGCGCGGACGTGGTTATGGCCCTGCGGCTGCAGTCGGAGCGGCAGCAGAGCGGGTTTCTGCCCAGCCTGCGCGAGTATGTCCGCCGCTGGCAGGTTACCGACGCACGGATGGCCAAGGCCAAGTCCGGCGCCCTGGTGATGCACCCGGGGCCCATGAACGAGGGCGTGGAGATAAGCACCTCCCTGGCCCACGGCCAAAGCTCGGTAATCGAAGAGCAGGTAACCAACGGCGTGGCGGTGCGGATGGCCCTGTTGTACCGCCTGTGCGCTGGGCGAGGTGGGCGCCGGGGCGACAGTACGTAGCGGCAAAGCGTGGAGGACTCCATGAGAGTCTTATCCACGAAGCGACACGAAGAAGTACGAAGAGCCTGAGAAGTAAATTGGTGAATCGAACACACAATAGACCGGTGCTGATCAAGGGCGCCCGCATTGTTGACCCGGGACGAGGGATTGACGGGGTGGGGGACGTTCTGACGCGGGAGGGGCGCATCGTCTCTGCCGAGTCGACGCTGACGTTGTTCGACGTGCCCGACGGGACCCATACCATTCCAGCCAACGGCCTGGTGGTTGCCCCCGGGTTCATAGACCTGCACACGCACCTGCGGGAGCCAGGGTACGAGTACAAGGAAACCATCGCCACCGGCACCCGGGCAGCGGCCCGGGGCGGGTTTACGACCCTGTGCTGCATGCCAAACACCGATCCGGCCATCGACAACGAGGCTATGGTGGAGCTTGTGAAGCAGCGGGCGGAAGCCGAAGGCGTCGTGCGGGTGCTTCCCATTGGCGCGGTAACCAAGGGCCGGAAAGGCCGGGAACTGGCGGAGATGGAGGAAATCGCCGCCGCCGGGGTGGTGGCCTACAGCGACGACGGCGACCCGGTGTCCGACCCCAACCTGATGCGGCTGGCCCTGACCTATACGCTGGACCTGGCCATGCCCATCATCAATCACTGCCAGGAACACAGTCTTTGCTGCGGCGGCGTGATGGCCGAGGGCTGGACCGCCACGCGCCTGGGCCTTCCCGGCATACCGGCGGCCGCCGAGGAAGCCATGGTGGCCCGGGACCTGACCCTGGCCGAGATGACCGGGGGGTTGCTGCACCTGGCCCACCTGAGCACCGCCGGTTCCGTTGACCTGGTGCGGCAGGCGCGACGGCGGGGCGTTTCGGTGACCTGCGAGGTGTGCCCGCAGCACCTGTTTCTGACCGACGGATGGGCGCTGGGATACCAGGGCGACCCGGGCCGTACCGCCGGGCAGCAGAACTACGACACTTCCACCAAGGTCTATCCGCCCCTGCGGGGCCATACTGACGTGGAGGCCCTGATAGAGGGCCTGGCCGAGGGGGTTATCGACTGCATCGCCACGGACCATGCGCCCCACGAGGTAGCCAGCAAGGAGGTCACCTACGAGGAGGCGTCCTTTGGCATTAGCGTCCTGGAGACGGCCCTGGGGTCGCTGCTGTCGCTGGTGCATGGGAACCGTATCTCAATGAGTACGCTGGTGGACCGCCTGACGGTGGGACCTTCCCGGGTGCTAGGGCCCAGCTTTGAGCAGTACGCTACCCTGGAGGCCGGATCCCCGGCGGACCTGGTGCTGTTTGACCCCAACCTGGAGTGGACGGTGGACACCGCCCAGTTCGCCTCCAAGGGGCGGAACACGCCGCTGGAAGGGGTCGCGCTAAAGGGCCGCGTAATAGCGACCATGGTGGAAGGCCGCCTGGTTCACCAGGATTTTGGGGTGTAGGTTTTCCACGATGGGGCACGAAGGAAGACCATGGGTGGACACAGTTGGTAGGTACACATCGAGGTTCCCGCCTTCGCGGGAACGACGGTTGAGGTTCTCAGGGCGTTTCCGAGGGCGGGAACAATAGCAGCTTCCGACACTAGCCAAGAAAAACGAGGGGTTCTGAACATTGGCAACTTCCGATAGCGAGAGTTCCGTTCCGGCTTACCTGGTGCTGGAGGACGGGTCGGTGCACCGGGGCGAGTCCATGGGCGCCCGGGTGGAGGGCCACGGCGAGGTGGTCTTCAATACCAGCATGACCGGTTACCAGGAGGTGCTCACCGATCCGTCTTATGCTGGTCAGCTGGTTACCTTGACTTATCCTCTCGTGGGCAACTACGGTATCAATCCCCAGGACTTCGAGTCGGCGAAAATTCGGGTCGCCGGGTTTGTAGTCAGGGAGCATTGTGACGAGCCCAGCCACGGCCAAAGTGACCAGACCCTGGACGAATACCTGAAGTCCCAGGGCATTCCGGGAATCTGCGGGGTGGACACCCGGGCCATCACCCGCCGCCTGCGGGAACGGGGCGTGATGATGGGGCTGATCACCACCGCCAATCCGGAAGCGGCGGCGGCCCAACTGGCCGAAATGCCGCGGTACGACGACCAGGATTTGGTGAGGACGGTTACCGCCGAGGAACGGTATCGCTGGAGTGTGGAGGGCCCTGCACCGGCAGCGTTGGGACTTGCGGATGGCGAGGAACCCCAGCACCGCATCCTGGTAACCGACGTTGGTCTCAAGTACAACATTCTGCGCCTGCTGCAAAAGCGTGGATGCGAGGTAATCGCGGTACCGGCGGAGACTTCCGCCGAGGATATGCTGGCCATGAATCCGTCGGGCATCCTCCTTTCGCCGGGGCCTGGGGACCCGCAGTTGCTGGACTACGTGGTGGGCAACGTGCGGCAGATTTTGGGCCGCGTGCCGGTGATGGGCATCTGCCTGGGCCACCAGTTGACGGCAAGGGCCCTGGGTGGCAGCACGTACAAGCTGCCCTTCGGCCACCGGGGCGGCAATCATCCGGTGCAGGACCTGGAGACAGGGCGCGTGTATATTACCGCCCAGAACCACGGCTTTGCGGTAGATCCGGACACCTTGCCCTCGGGGCTGGAGGTGTCCCACATTAATCTGAACGATCAAACTGTCGAGGGAACCCGCCATCGGGATATGCCCCTGTTTACCATCCAGTACCATTCGGAGGCATCGCCCGGCCCCAGGGACAACGAGTACATATTCGACCAGTTCCTGGATATGGTGAAGGAATTCAATCGCTAACCTTGCAGTGCGGAGGTGTGGATGGGGTTGTGTTAAGGGTCGGCGCCAGGGTTTCCGCCCGAAATGGCGGAATTTCCGGCGACCAGTCCGGTTAGTCAGATTCCGGAAGCATTATTTGGAGGGTCATTATGTCCACTTTTTCGATGGTATTGGTTGAAGAAGGCGTAGAAGCGGATCTGCCCATAAGTCTGTCCAATATGCTGGGGCTGCTGGATCAGGTGGTGCCCCGCATCGAGCACAAGAACTTCGGATACCAGCTGGCATCCGTAAGCCGGGCCAGGCTGGGCAGCAGGTGGGAACTGAACGTCAAGCTGGTAGACCTGCGCAACAACAAGGTCTACGAAGAGCCGGTGGGCTGCATTGAGGTGCAGAAAACGGGCAACGACACGGTTAATTTCCGGGTGCCGCCCCGGGCGGAGCAGGACTTCCCCGGCATGGCCAAGCTGGACTTTGATGGAGTTTACTACGGGTCATTCTGCTGCCAGATGATCAATGCCCTGTACGACCGGGGGTTGATGCAGCTGCCGGGCCGGCTGCCGACGTTTTAGGAGGCCGGAGAAATCGTCCACAGAGGGACACGTCCTTCGACAGGCTCAGGATGAGCGGAGACTATCCACGAATGGGCACGAATTTTCACGAATGTTTAGCAGAACGTTGGTGGTTATTCGGGCGCATTCGTGGATTATTTGGGTCAGGACTCTAAGGCGGGGGTCGGGCCAGCCGTCCCCGGAGGATGCAAGCGCAACTTGAGCAACAACACGCCGCCACTGGATAAGGTACTGGTCATCGGTTCCGGCCCCATTGTCATCGGGCAGGCCGCCGAGTTTGATTACGCGGGCACGCAGGCCTGCAAGTCGTTGCGGGAAGAAGGTATTTCCGTGGTGCTGATCAACTCCAACCCGGCCACCATCATGACCGACACGGACATTGCCGACCACGTCTACATCGAACCCCTGACCGTGGAGGTGATTGAGCGTATCATTGCCAAGGAACGGCCCCAGGGAATTCTGCCCACCCTGGGCGGACAGACGGGGTTGAACCTGGCCGTGGCCCTTTCCGACGCCGGTGTGCTGGAACGGTACAACGTGCGGTTGCTGGGGACGCCCCTGGAGACCATCCGCAAGGCCGAGGACCGGGAGTTCTTCCGTAATTTCCTGCACGATATCGGTGAGCCGGAACCGCCCAACCGCACCGTGTCCACCGTTGAGGAGGCAAGGGAGTACTGCGACGAAATGGGTCTGCCCCTGGTGGTGCGGCCGGCCTACACCCTGGGCGGCACCGGCGGCGGCATTGCCAACACCCGGGAGCAGTTCGAGGAGATCGTCCAGAACGGCCTGACCCTGAGTCCCATCTCCCAGGTGCTGCTGGAACGTTCCCTCGTGGGTTGGAAGGAGATTGAGTACGAGGTTATCCGCGACGGGGACGACAACTGCATTACCGTCTGCAACATGGAAAACCTGGACCCAATGGGCGCCCACACCGGCGACAGCATCGTGGTGGCCCCCAGCCAGACCCTGACCGACAAGGAGTACCAGATGCTCCGGTCGGCCAGCCTGAAGATTATTCGCGGCCTGGGTATTGAGGGCGGCTGCAATATCCAGATGGCCCTGCGGCCCCACCCCCGGGTGGAACAGGCGTTGCAGGCGCACTGGGAACCGGACTCCGACTACTATATCATCGAAGTGAACCCCAGGGTCAGCCGCAGTTCGGCCCTGGCCAGCAAGGCCACCGGCTACCCAATCGCCCGGGTCTCCGCCAAGATTGCCGTGGGCAAGCGGCTGCACGAAATTCCCAACGCGGTTACGGGCAAGACTGGCGCGGCCTTTGAGCCGGCCCTGGACTACTGCGTGGTAAAGATTCCCCGCTGGCCATTTGACAAATTCCCCAACGGCGACCGGCAGGTTACCACCCAGATGAAGGCTACCGGCGAGGTTATGGCCATCGACCGGTCCTTCGAGGCGGCGCTGCAGAAGGCCACCCGTTCGCTGGAAATCGGCAACCGCACCCTGCTGTGGGAGGGCGCCGCTGCCGAGGCCCAGAAATCGGGGCGCGACGCCGAGGGCCTGCTGGAGCCCAACGACCTGCGGCTGTGGGCCATGATGTCTGCCCTGCGCCGCAACACTACTGCCGATGAACTGCTCAGCAAGACCTACGTGGATCCCTGGTTCATCAGCGCCATGCAGCGGATCGTCAACATGGAACGCCGGTTGCTGGGCGAGACCCTGACTCCGGACCTGCTGTACCGGGCCAAGCGGCTTGGCTTCTCCGACGTGCAGGTGGGCACCCTGGCCGATATGCTTCCCGAGCAGGTGAGGGACCTGCGCCAGCGCTGGGACCTGCGTCCGGTGTACAAGATGGTGGACACCTGCGCCGCCGAGTTTGAGGCGGTTACTCCCTACTACTACAGCACCTACGAACAGGAAAACGAGGCTCCGCCCCTGCCCGGCAAGAAGGCCATCGTCATCGGCAGCGGCCCCATCCGCATTGGGCAGGGGATCGAGTTCGACTACTGCAGCGTCCACGCTGCATGGGCGCTGTCGGCGGCTGGCGTCTCCAGCGTGATGATCAACTCCAATCCGGAGACGGTGTCCACCGACTTTGACACCAGCGACCGTCTTTACTTTGAGCCGCTGGATGAGGAGGCGGTGCGGGACATCATCGACAACGAAACGGTGGACGACGTCCCCCCGCCGTCGGTGGTGCAGTTTGGGGGACAGACGGCGATCAACCTTTCCCAGTCCCTGGCCCACGCCGGTCTGCCCATCCTGGGCTCCAGCGCCGATGCCATTGACGTAGCGTCGGACCGGCAGCGGTTTGAAGAATTCCTCTCCCGCCTGGGCATTCCCCAGCCGCCGGGGGCATCGGTGGCGTCGGTCTCGGAAGCGCTTCAGGTGGCTCAGAACATCGGTTATCCGGTGGTGGTGCGGCCCAGCTATGTGCTGGGCGGGCGAGCCATGGAAATCGTCCAGAACGCGTCGGAACTGGTGCGGTACTTGACGGTGGCCACCGAGGTAACCCCCGAAAGGCACGTACTGGTGGACCACTACATGGAAGGCAAGGAATGCGAGGTGGACGCCATCTGCGACGGGGAGCAGGTGCTGATCCCCGGCATTATGGAGCACATTGAGCGGGCGGGAGTGCACAGCGGCGACTCCATGGCCATCTACCCGGGCCTGAACCTGACGGAACAGGAAGTGGACACCCTGGTGGACTACGCCACCCGCATCGGCCTGGCCATGGGGGTACGGGGCCTGATGAACATCCAATTCGTCATCCAGGGCGGGGGCGCTTACCGCAGTCCCCATTCGCCGTCGGACGACTCGGAGACCACCGTTTACATCATCGAGGTGAATCCCCGGGGCAGCCGCACCATCCCCTTCATATCCAAGGTTACGAGTGTGCCCGTGGCCAGCATCGCCACCCGGGTGATGCTGGGGGAAAAGCTGGCGGATATGGGGTATTCGGGCGGGCTGTGGCCCCGGCAGAAGCTGGCGGCCATCAAGGCCCCGGTGTTTTCCATGTCAAAGCTGGTGGGTGTGGACTCCTACCTGGGGCCGGAAATGAAGTCCACCGGCGAGGTCATGGGTATCGACCGGGACTTCCCCGGTGCACTGTCCAAAGCATTGATGGCGGCCAGCCTGAGCCTGAAGCGGGGCGACGGGGTGCTGCTGAGCATCGCCGACCAGCACAAGGCCGAGGCCCTGGAATTAATTCGGGAACTGCTGGAGGCTGACTGCAAGCTGTACGCCACCGAGGGAACGGCGGCGATGATCCAGGCCACCGGCATGCCGGCAACCATGGTTACCAAGCTGCTGACCGAATCCTACCCCAACGTGGTGGACGTGATCAACGACGGGACGGTGGCGGCGGTAGTGAACACCCTGTCCGGCGACACGTCGGTGATGCGGGACGGGTATTACATCCGCCGCGCCGCAGTGGAGCGCCGCATACCATGCTTCACGTCCCTGGACACGGCCCGGGCCGCGGTGGAAGCCCTGCTGATGCAGGGGGGCAGCTATAACATTGAGCAGATAGATGCTTATTTGCAGCCGGCGGAGGGGCAATAGAAACGCACTCCGATAGGCCTGGCGTACAGGTTCAGAATGTGTGGTCAGGGCAGCCCTTGTGGCTGCCCGTTTTCATTAACGAAACCACCCGAACCGGAATGCCGCCGATGAATTTTCGGTAGACGACCGCGGTTTGATAGCGGACAATGTGGATGACAGGTACAATTATGATTGCCTATCCTCGAAAGAAAACCGCAATGTAGAGGGAGGACCTGATGATGGATTGGGATAAGTGCCCGGGAGTGGAAAGCGTACCCGGAAAGCTGGGCGGCGCCTGGGTGTTCAACAAGACACGGGTTCCAGTCTCGGCATTTTTCGGGAACCTGGCCGCCGGAGCCACTACGGAAGAGTTCCTAGACTGGTTTGAGGGTGTTGAAGAGTGGCAGGTCAAAGCCGTGCTGGAGCATGTGGTTGAAAACCTGGACGCCAAGGTAAAGCTTGAGAATCCTGCTTGATAACAACACACCAGGACCTTTGCGTCGTTACCTCACGGAACACTCTGTGGATACCGCTAGAGAGAAGGGCTGGGCCGAACTCAGAAACGGAAATCTGCTCGACAATGCAGAAGGAGACGGTTACAAGGTTCTGATAACCGCTGACCAAAGTATGCATTACCAACAGAACATTGGCCGCCGGCAAATCTCAGTCATTGTTTTGCTATCCAACAGGTGGCCAGACGTGCGGTTAAAGGTTGAAGATATTCGCGCCGCTCTGGAAGCGGTCGCGCCGGGCGAGATTCAGGAAGTCCCCATCTAATTTTGGATTTGCAGGGTTGTTACGTAAGGAGTTGTCCTCCCGTGCCGTCCTTTCCTCTAAATCCGGATAATGATCTCTCCGAATTCGAGGCTCCTGCCTCTTTTGAAGCAGCGGGACCTTCAGGCACCAGAATGCGTTTGCCCTGCCCGCCAGAAGGCAGGCTTAACAGGAGGAGACTAACTCATGATTGACTGGGGGGAATGCCCTGCAGTGGAAAGTGTGCCTGGGAGACTCAGCGGCGCCTGGGTTTTCACCGATACCCGGGTACCGGTGTCGGCCCTGTTCGGGAACCTGGAGAGTGGAGCTACCATAGAAGAATTTATGGAGTGGTTCCACCCGGTGGATGAATGGAAGGTAAAAGCCGTGCTGCAGCATGTCGCCGACTCCCTGAAAGTTCCAGCCCCCCTCAGTAACATTGAAGATACTCTTTGATCATGGAACTCCCGCTCCCCTCAGGCGCAGCCTACCCAACCATTCGGTGTCTACCGCGGCAGAGAATGGATGGGACAGGCTTACCAACGGAGAACTGATAGGCAGGGCTGAACAGGAAGGTTTTGACCTTCTGGTCACCACCGACCAAAGCATGAGGTATCAGCAGAATCTCAGGGGCAGGTAGTTGGCGATCGTAGTCCTTCTGTCAACAGCATGGCCATATTCCTCGATGAAAATAGGAGAAATTCGTACGGCCATTGAAGGTGTAAAATCGGGAGAGTTCAGAGAAGTACCGATCTGAGACCGAGCTGAAAACAGCGTGTGATCCAACCAGGAGGTAATCAGCCATGAGTTGGGACTTTGAACTGGTAGCGGGACCCTATGGCGGCACCACCGAGGGGCCGGTGTGGGACGGCGAGGCGGTCATCTTCACCCATATTCCGGAGAGCCGTCTGCTGAGGTATGACCCCAGGTCTGGCGAGACAACCGAATATTTCACCGGCGTCAACCATGTCAACGGACTGTGCTTCGATGTTTCGGGGAACTTGTTCGGGTGCCAGCAGGGCGGGCGGCGCATTGTCCGCTTCGAGAAGGACGGCCAGACTGTTGCGTCGCTGCCCCATACGCTGGACGGAAAGCGACACAACAATCCCAACGACCTGGTGGTGGACCGGTCGGGGCGCATCTGGTTTACCGACCCCTACAGTGGTATCGGGGACAGCGGGCCGCAGGAACTGGACCACATGTCGGTGCTGAGGCTGGATCCCACGGGCGACGGCGACTATGAACTGAAGCGGGTAACTACTGACATCACCCGTCCCAACGGCATCCTGATCTCCCGCGACCTGAAGACCCTGTACGTGGCCCAGAGCGACTACGGCCTGGACCGGATACGGGAGTTGCGGGCCTACCCCATCAATAGCGACGGGTCGCTGGGAGAGTATGTGTCGATGCACACCTTTGGGGTGGACCACCGAGGAGCCCAACGGGGCGTGGACGGTATGACCCTTGACACCGAAGGCAACATCATAGCCTGCGCCGGCTGGGAGTCGGGCGGCCCGGGGCCGATGGTCTATGTCTTCTCGCCGGAAGGGAGGGTGCTGGAGACCCATCCTATCCGGGTGGAACGGGCCACCAACTGCTGCTTCGGCGACGCCGACATGAAGACCCTGTACGTAACCACCGGCGGGGGCCACCTGTTCCGAGCCAGGACGGAGCGGACGGGGTGGATTATGTGGCCGTAGGTTTCTCTAATCCACGAATGGGCACGAATGTTCACTAATGGGTTTGGTTGGTGGGTGAGGCTCTTCGCCTATCGACTGGGGGTCTCGGAATGTGGTAGGGGCGGGTTTCAAACCCGCCCCTACGTCTTGCCATCGCAAAGCAACAATCCAACACTGTTGCGCTCTGTTTTGCATTCTTGAATTATCCGGGAACCTACCACTCCATCTCCATGCCCAGACCCTTGACCTTGGCGTTGTCGTGGGCCAGCTTGGCGGCGGCTACCGAAACTGTTCTCTTCTCAAAAAGCTGACTTGCCAGGAACATGTGATGGCTACCAATGCTTTTGTCTGTCTAGTAACTGAAAGAGTACCTTAGCCACCTCTCCAACCGGCAAAGCGGTAATTTCCCCTTCGAATTCTTCCTCGTCCTCCCATTCCTCTTCGTCCTCCCACTCATCCCATTCTTCCTCTTCGGAGAACCTCTCCGGCAGGTCGAAGTAGATGTCCGCTAGCTTTTTGCCCTTCTCTGTATCGAACCTTCCCGGTCGGGAAAGGTCAAATATTTTCCACTCTGCACCGTTCGTCAAGACAGCAAGTCCTCGTCTTCTGCGTCCTACGTATTCTCGCAACTGGACAACATCGCCGGTACTAAGCCATGAATCCGCCCTTTTTGCTTCCACATACAAGACCGGAGTCCCCTGTCCGTTAAAGAATACATAATCGATCCTCCCACCTCTCATGTCCCATTCAAACCTTACTTGGGACGGGTCCGAAACGTCCCAGTGTAGGGACCGCAGTATGGGGTCTATGAGATAATAACGAGTGTCAAGTTCACGTAGGTACAGTTCGTTTTGTTCCAGCCTGCGTAATGCCTCCTCTATGGCTTGGGTGACCATCTTAACCGACAATGCGAAGCCCTCCCAGATTATCACCCTCAAGCAAGTGCTGATGCCCACTCTTCCACGTTAGTGGATTAACCGGAAAACCTACCACTCCATCTCCATGCCCAGACCCCTGGCCTTGGCATTGTCGTGGGCCAGCTTGGCGGCGGCGACGTCGGCGACGCCGGTTCCCATGAGCTTGGCGTAGATAATCTGGTCGGCGCTGTCGCGACCGCAGACTGTGCCGGCTACCACGTGGCGCAGTTCCTGTAGTTGGCTCCACTGGAGGATGCCTCGGTCCACGGCGCCGGCCATGTCGCCAACCTCGATGGGCGCCTGTTCCGGCGAGTCCACGAAGATTTTGGCGGCGCGGGCGAAGGTGGCGTCGTCCACCTCCCGGGCCCGCCAGGTGGTGGGGCCGGCCCCGATAACTGTGGTCCCGGGGGACAGCCATTCCCCTTGCAGAACCGGGTCCAGGACGGCGGCGATGCAGATGACGATGTCGCTGCCGGTGACTGCTTCCTCGCTGCTTTCCACCGAGTCCACCTCCACGCCCAGGGAGTTGGTCATGGCCTGGGCGAAGGCATCGCGGCGCTCCTGGGTACGGCTGTAGGCCTTGACCTTCTTGAGGTTGCGGACCTTACTGATCGCCTCCAGCTGGGTGGGAGCCTGGTAGCCGGTGCCGATGATGCCAACGGTGGCGGCGTCGGGGTTTGAGAGGTGCTTCACGGCCACGCCGGTGGTGGCGCCGGTGCGAAGCTGGCCCAGCCGGTTGGCCTGGGTGTAGCACATAAGCTCGCCGGTGTCGGCGTTGTAAATGCTGACCTGGAAGGAGTACTTGCCCTGCACCACGGTGTAAGTCTTGACGCCCAGAATACCGTCGTAGAACAGGCCGCCACCCATAACTGACAGCAGGCCTCCCGGGGCAACAATCTTGCGCCGTCCCAGGTTCATCACCTCGCCGTGGCCGTAGTGGCGCTGCATATTTTCGATGGCCACCAGCATTTCATCCATGTTTACTGCCTGGTTTACCTCGTCGTCCCTCAGAAAAAGGGCCATGGTCTTGTACCTCGTATTCTCATTTGTTGAATTGTTCAGGGATCAGCCGAAAATCGCCCGCCTAGTTTACCCGGCCTGGCGTGGTCTGGCAAAAGTTTTCCCTCAAACCCAGGGCAAACGCATCTTAAAGGGTCGCTGTCCACTAGAGTCAGAGTTCTTGTCGCTTTGAGCTTGCCGATGGGCCCAAAATCCTTCCTCTCAAGACGGCCATGGGTTCCAAGTCCACTTTATGGGTTGGAGTTTAGATTCTTCACTCCGTTCAGAATGACAGTTAACTTAAGATGCGATTGCCCTGTCCCTCAAACCGAGAAGGCGCACGAAGAAACACGAAGGAGTTTGCCTGCCTTTCCCTCGTGCGTCTTGCGTTACTTCGTGGACGAATGAAACTTAGTTGTCTCCGCCTCCGGGCTGGGGCGCGGGCGCTACCCTGGGCGGGGCCTGGCTTGTGGTCGTGGGGGTGCGCTGGAAGATGGCCACAATGCCGCCGGACATCATTATGCCCACCACGGACAGGGCGGCAATCTGGAAGCCGCTCATGTAGTGGACCTGGGCCTCCACCTTGGGCAGCAGGTCGATGGCCACGGGCAGGGCCAGGCCCAGGACCGTGGCGCTGATGGTGGTGCCGATGGAGTGGCCCATCTGCCGCGTGGTCTCCAGCATTCCGGAGGCAAAGCTGCGGTTCTCCGGCAGGGAGTTCATCACCGTGGCGTTGTTGGGCGAGTTGAACAGGTTGGAGCCGATGGCGATGGGCAGCAGCATTATCGGCAAGGCAAGCACGGGAATGTCATCGGCAAAGAACCCGGCCAGGAAGAACCCCGATGCAATGAGCAACAGCGAGGCGGGACGCAGCCACACCGGGTTGTACCGGTCGTGGATCCAGCCGCCCAGGGTGGGCAGGAACAGGCCCAGCACCTGGTTGGGCAGCAGCACCAGGGCCACGAAAATGGGCGGCTGGCCCAACCCGTTCTCCACCAGTATGGGTATCAGCGTTGTTACCGCCAGCATGGAAAGGTGGAAACAGGTGTTGGTGAACAGGGCCATGGAGAAGTACTTGTGCTTGAAGAACCCGAAGTCCACAAAGGGGTCGGCGCTCCGCTGCTGGATGACAAAGAACAGGGCCAGGCACGCAAAGAACAGCAGGTGCATGGGAATGTGGTAACTGAGGGCGTCAGGCGTGGTGAAGGACTCGGCGCCTTCGTGGATGTGCAGCCCGGACAGGATAAAGGTCCCCAGGGTGGCCACCATCATGGTTGCGCCTATGTAGTTGATGGAGACCTGCTTCATTTCCTCGGCGCTCTGCTGGGCGTGGTACTTCAGCAGCGGGTAGCTGTACCGAATGGCCAACAGCCCTATGGGGAGCGAGGTAAGGAAGACCAGCCGCCAGCCCCACTGCAGGCTGAAGAACTGGAGGAAGAGGCCAAACAGCCCCAGGCCGATGAGGGTGCCGAACCGGGCGGCCACCACTGGCACCGCAAATGCCCGCCCACGCTCGTTGGCGGGGAAGACCATGGCCAGGATGGCGTTGGAGTTGGCGGTTACCATCGCTCCGCCAACGCCCACCAGGCCGCTCCACAGGATAAGCTGTGTGGTTGAAGTGGATGTGGCAGCCAGAACGCTGCCGCCGGACAGCACGATGGCGCCAAGGAAGTAGACCCGGGCATGGCCGTACTTCTGGCCCAGGCGGGCTGCCAGGAAGACGGTGCTGCCCAGCAACAGCAGGCGGATTACCACCATCCAGGCAGCCTCGGCAACGTTAACGTCGAAGTGGCGGGCGACGGAGGGAATGACCAGGGCGATGGGCATGCTGGCCAGCTGGACCATCAACTGGGTGGCGGCCAGGCCGATCAGGGTTTCCCGCCGCTGGCGGTCGGTGCCGAGTTCCTTGAAGTTGCCGAGGACGTTGAGTCGCCGGAGGACTAGCAGAAAGAGATCCAAGCAAACCATCTTTGCCGTCGCCTGATTGGGTTGGGGTTACCGGTGGCCTTCAGTCAGCAGGCTGGCAGTCGGCAGGCTGGAGGTTGTTTGCGGCGGCCGTGTGGGCCCACAAAAGTGAGCGCCGGATTAAGAGATTCCGAAAAGGACCTGGCCGGAGCGTACTGTTGGCTGCGAGGCGCCGGCGCTCATGGCTGCGGGAATTCCCGGGGGATGTCCCGCAGGTTCGCTTCTACTTCCGGAAGAAGGCACGGTTTTTCTGGACGTACTCCCGCATGGTGGCGGGGACGGTGAACTCGTCGAAAATGGCATTAACCGGGCAGGCAGATTCGCAGTAGGCGCAATCAATGCAGTCGTCCGGATTGATGAAATACATCTCCGCATCTTCAGTGGAGTGGATACAATCCACCGGACAGACCTCAACGCAGGAAGCATCTTTGACCCCGATACAGGGTTCAGTGATAACGAAAGCCATTAGCCCTGTCCCTCCTGGTAAGTTGAGTCAAAAATGGTCTGGGCGAAACCCGGCACCGGCGGGTTCTATAATCTGGCCGGCATTCCTAATTCTCAAGAGATATTAGTATTTTGTCAAGCGATATTGTATAATATTTTATATCGGTGTATTATATGACCTAAATCCCCAGGGCAAGAGGCGATTATGGAGCTGCGGGAGATTATCAGTTTTTATCATGTTGCGCGTCTGCACAGCGTATCCAAGGCGGCACGCAAGCTGGAATTGGGCCAGCCAACCGTAACCACCCACCTTCGCAAGCTTGAGGACGAGTTTGGCATCACCCTGTTCGACCGGATTAAGAGGCCGATCCAACTGACCTCCGAAGGCTCCATATTCCTTGAGTTGATAACCCCGATAGTAGAATCGGTGGATACCCTCAAAACCCAGATGGACTACACGGAACGGCGAGGTTCCCTTCATATAGGCGCTTATCCCGACGTAGTCAGGCACCACCTCCCGAAGCCCATTCAGTCTTACCTGGACTTTTATCCCGATGTCAGGCTGCAGCTTACCGCCCGTCCCTATACCACGCTAATCCAGCTGGTAAGGTCCGGCGAACTCGACCTGGCCATCACTTCGCCGCCTCCCCCTGACGAGCCATCCCTGGAGTTCTTCAAGCTGTTCGACTACAACGTGGTGCTGCTGACGCCGCCGGGCCACCAGTTGCTACAGAAGCACCCCATTGAACTGGAGGACATCGCCAACTGGCCGTTGATTCTATCCAGCCCCGAAAGTTTGACCCGCCGCAACCTGGAACAGGCTTTCAAGGACAGCGGCACCCGATTCGACATTGTGCTGGCAGTGGACCACGCCGAGTCGGTGAAACAGTACGTGGAAATTGGCATGGGCGTGGCCATCGGCAACGACTTTACCCTCCACCCCGAGGACCACAACAAGCTGGGTGTGGTGTCGTTGGAGCACATCTTCGCGCCCAGCGTCCTGGGTGTTTGTACCCTCCGGGGCAAATTCCTGGGCCGGGCGGTCCGCAATTTCATGGACACGCTGGTCAAGCACCTGAGCGATTTCCACGTCCACCTGGAAGAATGGGAGGCGGAAGCAAAGCTGGTGGCCGACGGCAGAAACGGGGGAGTGGTGCAGATCGGCCGTTAGTTAGCGTTCCGGTTTGTCTACCTGGCTATACGCAGGGGCGGGTTTCGAACCCGCCCCTGCTGCTTTTTGCTCACTTTTCCAGGCAAGGCCCCCTGGATTGGCGCACTGCTATTCCCTTAACTAGGCCGGCTACGAGGTGATAGGATGCCCTGTGCCTGCGGTCGTGGCGCCTGTCCGCCCGTATCAACAGAGACTGCTTGATCAGCCCGCACCGGTATCCTCCCCCGCACCTGTTTCCGCCGGCATTACTTCCTTCACCCGCCGCTGCAGTTGGGGCCTGGGCAACATAACGTGGTGGCGGCAGTTCAGGCAAATCAGGCCAATGTCGGCGCCCAGGCGGGTTACCCGCCACAAATATCCGCCACAGGGATGCTGTTTCTTCAGGCGTACCTGGTCGCCCACCTTCACTTCTAGCGCCATCCCTTCCCCTCGGCTTCCAGGGTCTCGTTAATTGCGTCCCGCAGCTTAGCGGTGGCCTGGCGGGCTGCCTGGGCAAAGTTCGCGCCGGTGGAGGCGTAGATGATGCCCCGGGAGGAGTTGATCACGGCCCTCCGGCCGTTGGCATCCACCCCGCAGCGGACCGAGGCTTCCAGGTCTCCTCCCTGCGCTCCGATCCCCGGAATAAGGAAAGGCGAGTCTGGACACACCTGCCGGATGTCGGCCAGTTGCTCCGGGACGGTTGCCCCCACTACCAGGCCAACGTTTCCCTTGGTGGACCAATCGAGCGACGTGCGGGCCACGTGCTCATACATGGTGGATTTGCCCCGGGGCGAGACTATTTCCAGGTCCTGAAGGTCGGCGGCGCTGGCATAGGAACCCCGGCACCAGACGAAGACTCCCTTGCCGTCGTCTTCGAGGAAGGGCTGTATTGTGTCGCCACCGCCCCATGGATTTACCGTGACCGCGTCGAAGCCCCATACCTGGAACATGGCTCGGGCGTATGCTGCCGCCGAGGGGCCGCCATCTCCCCGCTTGGCGTCGCCGATGATGAATGCCTGTGGGGCATTCTCCCGAATTGCCCGGATTGTCCCTTCCAGCGCCTGCAGGCCGGGGATGCCCAGGGCCTCATAAAAAGAGAGGTTGGGCTTGTAGGCCGCCGCCAGGTCGGCGGTGGCTTCAACAATGGCGCGGTTAAATGCCAGTACGTCGTCCACCGGCATTCGGGCAGGCTCGGGGTCGAGGCCGACGCATACCAGGCTCCGGTTGGTCTCGCAGGATCGGTCAAACTTCTCCAGGTATGTGGGCATAGCGGGTTCCCTCCAGGTTGGCGACCATTATATTCCCATACCGCCGCCGGTTGCACCTTCATCCCGTTACCGTTTGCCTCCCACAACGGCGGTTGATACCATATCCCCAGTCCAGCCCACTGTTGAGGTTTAATTGAAACTGCACCCCAACCTGGAAGAGGGACACTTTATCGTCCGTCTTAACCGTTTTGCCGCCCTGGTTGAGGTGTCTGGACGGCAGGAGATGGTGCATGTGGCCAATTCGGGCCGGCTGCGAGAATTGTTTGAGCCGGGGAGGCGCCTGCTCCTGGCCCCCGCCCCGGGCGAACACCGCAAAACTCGCTATGACCTGGCGCTGGTGGACCTGGACCACACCTTCGTCTCCGCCGACGCGCGGCTGCCCAACGCCCTGGTGGCCGAGGCGCTGGCGGCGGGAAGGCTCGAACCCTTCGCTGACTACTCCGAGGTACGGCGGGAGGTAACCTATGGCGAGAGCCGCCTGGACCTGGCGCTGGAGGGGCCGGCCGGCCGCTGCTACCTGGAAACGAAGTCGGTAACGCTGGTGGAGGACGGCGGTGTGGCTATGTTTCCCGACGCGCCCACCACCCGGGGCGTGAAGCACCTGCACACCCTGATTCAGGCGAGGGCCGAGGGCCACCGGGCCGGCGCGATTTTCGTGGTGCAGCGCAGCGATGCCACCTGGCTGATTCCCCACGATGAGTCCGACCCGGAGTTTGGCAAGGCGCTGCGGGATGCAAAATGCGCCGGCGTGGACGTGCTGGCATACCGTTGCACGGTGACGCCGGAAGAGATCATGCTGGCAGACCCCATCCCGGTCCGGCTGTGAGTTGCGCGATGGGCGACAGCGGCGTCTCCGTCAGTCCACCTTCTCTTGACGATGTGTACCACCGTCTGTACCGAGCCTATGGGCCCCGAGGATGGTGGCCCGGGGAGGGCCCGTTCGACGTCATCATCGGGGCCATCCTGACCCAGGCGGCGTCGTGGAAAAATGTGGAGCTGGCGCTGGCCAACCTGAAGGCGGCAGCCTGCTGGTCATTCCAGGCCATTGACGCCCTGCCGCAAGAGGAACTGGCGGGGATTGTCCGGCCATCAGGCTACTTTAATGCCAAGGCCGCCAAGCTGAAGGCCTTCGCCGCCCATGTCCTGGAAGTTTATTACGGCGACCTGGACCGGATGTTCAAACAGGACGCGATGTCCCTGCGGAAAGAACTGCTGTCCATCCACGGTATCGGGCCGGAAACGGCGGACGACATCCTGGTCTACGCGGCCGGCAAGCCGTCCTTCGTCATCGACACCTACACGATCCGCGTCCTGGAACGGCTGGGAATTGTGCCGGAAGGCGGCCGGCGGAAGTACGACGACTGGCAGGCCCTGTTCCACGAAAACCTGCCCGCCGACGTACCCCTGTTCAACGAGTTCCACGCCCTGCTGGACCACCACGCCGGTCTGGCCTGCCGAAAAACCCCGGTGTGCGAGGGATGTTGCCTGCTGCCGGTGTGCGCCACGGGCCAACAACCGGTTGATTCCCAAGGGGGCACGGATAGCCATTAGTGGACAACGATGAGATTCATTGGTGAATATTGGTGTATATTCGTGGATGAATGAGATAAGTTAGGAGGCCGTTATGCCCTCGGTAAATTTGCCAGACAACCTGGAAATGTACTACGACGACGATGACTACACCGACCCCTGGCGCACTCCCGAAACGGTGGTGCTGCACCACGGCAACGCCAAGAACGGAAGGCTTTGGTACGCCTGGGTGCCCCTGCTGGCCCGCCAGTACCGAGTTATCCGGCTGGACGCCCGCGGATTTGGCCGCTCCTCGGTACCGTCGGAGGGCTATGGCTGGTCGCTGAGCGGCTTTGCCACCGACCTGCTGGGCCTGATGGACCACCTGGAACTGGAAAAGGTGCACCTGATCGGCGAAACAGTGGGCGGGACGGTGGCCTTGCAGTTCGCATACGAACATCCCGAGCGACTGCACACCGTCACCACCTGCACATCCCCTTATAAGTTCGTGGGCGCGCCCCAGTACCTGGAGAACCACGACCTGATCCGGGACCACGGCATCGAGGAGTGGGTCCGGCGGTCGGCCGACCGTCGCATCTCGCCGGACCCGTCCACCGCCGCCCATAACCAGTGGTACGCCGAGCAGATGATGCAGACCACGCCCCGGGTGGTGATGGAAACCCTGGCCTACCTGTCCAGCCAGGACTTGTCTCCGATACTGCCCGAAATCCATACGCCAGCCCTGGCCCTGGTGGCGGAGCAGAGCGACACCAACACGCCGGACCGGGCGTCCGGCATGGCCGCCCTGATGCCCAACTGTCAGTTGGTGGCTATCGCCAACGCCACGGGGTACGTGCAGCACTCGGAACCGGAAAAGTGCGTCGCGGTGTGGCGGGAGTTTATTGGTGGATTAGGGTAGGGCTGAAAGCTGCGGGTGACGTTCAGCGGCTTCTTTGACGGTCCGCCAGTTAAGTCGGTAACTACTGTTTGCGGTAATGATAAGGGCCTCTTTCTTAAACTAACGTCTATGAATGGCCTTGAAGGGAGCATGCCCTGCTGTTAGGCTGGAGTGCAAAGTATTTCGTATTTCGCCGTTCAATACTGAAGTGAGGAGGATTGAAAATGGCCACCCAGCGGATCGCCTACGTCTGCGTCAAGTGCAACAACAACAGCTACACTACGGACGAGTTCCGCGCCACTGGAGGCGGGTTTTCACGCTTCTTTGACGTACAGAACAAGAAGTTTACGACTGTGTCCTGCTCTCAGTGCGGGTACACCGAGATTTACCGGGGCGACACCTCCAAGTGGGGCAACGTCGCCGACTTCTTCCTGGGCGGGTAAGCCAGGGAACCAGGGATTCTACCAGGGCAGAATTCCGGTCAATCACACCGTTCGCGCTGAGCTTGCCAAAGGGCCTTTTTCGGGGAGATATGGCCTTCTATTTTTCCATGCTTCGCTGTTCCGACGGCTCCTTTTACGTCGGTCACACGGAAGACCTGGAAAACCGCATTACAGCCCACCAGGCGGGGCAGATTCCTGGTTATACACAATCCCGTCTTCCAATTGAGTTAGTGTTCTCTGAGGAATTTCCCAGCAGGGTAGACGCTATAGAGCGGGAGCGGCAACTGAAGAAGTGGAGCAGAGCCAAAAAGCAGGCGCTGATAGATGAGGACTGGACACGCCTGATCATGCTTTCCAGAGGCAGACCTTCAGGCGACTGAGGCTAACAGATAAGCTTCTTTTTGGTAGTCAATGAACCAATAGTCCACTTACGAGGAGCCTGTCGGATCACAAGTGCGGGCCCTTCGACAAGCTCAGGGCGAACGGAATTTACAATCCATCCGAAGAGGCAGTAGCGTCAACCTTACTCCGCTGCCTTGTTGGCTACCACGGCAAACAGTGGGTCGCCCGGCGGGCTGGCCTCGGGGTTGGTAAAGCCCCCGCGGACGTTGTCAAAGTCACCGGCTTCCTCCAGGTAGGCAGCCACCAGGTCCAGGTGGCCCCGGTCGGTGGAATACCGCCAGATGCGCACCGCCTTGGTGGGAAACATGCGGTTGGAAAAAGTGACGATGAAGATGCCGCCGGGCTTCAGAATGCGGTTCACCTGCCGGAATACCTCAATGGGATTGGTCAGGTATTGGACCGACACCGAAATGACCACGGCGTCAAAGGTGTCGTCGTCATAGGGAAGTACCGGGTCCTTGTTGATGTCCCGGATAACGTAGTCATCCAGATCGGGATTGTCCTCCATCTCCAGAGCGTTCATTCCCAGGCCGGCGAGCCGTGCTTTGGGGTGGTCGGCAGGCCAGTGGGAACGCCAGCTGCTCATCAGGTCCAGCACCACCGAGTTCGGAGGTATGAGACTGCGGAAGACGTTGCCTACGGCGGCAATGGCCCCGTCGTCAATGTGCACCACCATTCGGGGCTGGACGTAGAAGTCGCTGTCGTCGCTTTCGTCCTCGCGCCCAAAGTACTCGGGTGGAAAGGGCGGAAACTTGGGAAAGGGCGAACTCGTGGCGGGCCTCCTTGGCAGGACCGGAGCAGAGTATCGCAAAGCTGGGCCCGACGGGGGTTGCGGGCATTCCGGTCAACGCGGGGATTGTACCACTTTTGCACCGGCCAATATTCCGGGGTCCTTGGCAAGTTCAAGGCGGCGCAAACTCGCGGGCAATAACAGACTCCCACTCATCCTGAGCTTGGCGAAGGGCGCCCGGCTTCACCGTCCGTTTCCTCCTGGTCCAACCCGTGCCAATAGTCCAGGTATTCTCCGTAGCTGCTGAACTGGGCCATCGTCTTCAGGAACTCGCCAACCGAATCGCTGCGTCGCCGTAGTTCCCTTAGCTGATCGCCGATGGGGCTGACCGATCCGGCGCCGGTGGCGTAGGAACCGTGGAACGCAAAGTAGGCCTGGTTCAACTTGCGAATGTTGTAGCCCCTGCTCACGAATAGCTGGCGGCGCTCATCCATGTAGGCCTCGGCGCCCGCAATATCATCCTGGGCCAGCAGTTCCTCGGCGCGGATGCGTGTCTCCCGCATCTCGACCGCAAAGTCGAACTCATTGGGGTTGCCACGCACCCAGGGGCGAGTGACCTGTTCGCCGGTGAGCGCGGTAAAGGCCAGGTCCCCTAGTTCCTCGCCCGCTATGGTGGCTGTGGTTTCGTTCAGGGTCAACATTTCAGGACTCTGGCGGAAGTTGCGTCCCAGGGGACGGAAGAACAGCCAGTGATGTACCCACTCGTGGGCCGCTACCTCCAGGGCGTAGCGCATTCCTGCCGTATCCAGAACCACGCTGGGATAGACGGAAAGTCCTCCCGTGGGGACCACCACCGCCGACAGGTCTTCCGTATCCAGGGCCACCCCTTCCAGTTCATCCTTTACTGCATCGTCAAGGGCGGGCTGCAGCAGGAAGGCGTCCTGCCGGTAAATCCGGTCCCGGGGCGACAGGACCAGCACTGTGGGGGGACTGCCAAAGGCGGTATCCACCGGCGGGAAGAGTCCCAATTGCGGGTGTTTCAGTCCCAGCCCCCGCGCAGCACGGCCCAACGCTTCTTCCACAGTGTGCTCCACGTGGGGCAACAACTCCTCGCGCCGCGCCCGGTTAGCGGCCAGCGCATCCTCCAGGTAGGACACGCCGGTCGCCGGTGGAGCAATATCACCTCTGCCAGCCTGTGCCCTGCCGCCCACTTCTGCCTGCCGAAGCCGGGTCTCTAACCGACGCTGCTCCAGCCCCAGGTCAAAGAACTCCCGCACCATTTCGGCACGTTCAGCTCCGGTCAGTTCGTGCTGGCCCGGCAACATGAGGCTGAGGGCATGGGTCCACTTGTGGGACAGGTGCCCCACTTCCCAGTCCAGGATGCTGTACCGGTGGGGGGCCATTGCCAGTTCCAGAGGGCTGGGTCGGTACTCCGCCTGCCCAATGGCAGCAGCCAGCAGCGCCAGCGCCAGCGCCAGCAGGCTCCGACAAAAGGTCAGCAACCGTCGGCGGGGCCTGTCCGTGAGGAAGGAAGGTTCGATGTGGGCCGTCATCAAATCGTCCACAAGGATTGACAGCTATACGCCATTAACTGGAGTTGAAAGGTCATATAGAGTGCGCGCTTCCGGCGGAAGGCAGCAACAACGTACACCCCCGCCGTAAGATTTCATCGAAGGAGGTTCCTTTCATCTACTATGCTATTATGCCTGACATTGCGGCGGGGGACGATTTAATGTGCGGCGTGTCCATCCCTTTCGCCCCGTCGGTACCAGGCGGGGCTGCCCGGCGCTGGCGACCTTTCCCTCCGCTCCGGGCAGGCAGCCCAACCGCCCCGTTTCTTGACACTGCCAGGTACCGGTTGTATCCTTTTGCCCGACAGCCCAAGGGAGGTTTTTGCCTTGTCCACCCCTGCCACTTTCCTTACCGAAGAGATGCGCCAGCAAGCTATTGGCGTGGAGAGTCCTCCAGTTACCATCGAGGTGGAGAAGGGGCACATCCAGCGGTTTGCCGAGGCCATCGGCGACGCTAACCCGATCTA
Source organism: Dehalococcoidia bacterium (assembly GCA_034428635.1). Classification (GTDB taxonomy): domain Bacteria; phylum Chloroflexota; class Dehalococcoidia; order Lucifugimonadales; family UBA3495; genus Bin22. Next base: position 9,009 of record DAOUHR010000146.1, on the reverse strand, counting down.
CACCGACGAGGCCGCCGCCCGCAAGTCCAGCTACGGCGGACTAATTGCGCCGCCCACCTTCCTTCGGTCGGTGCGGGGCGTGAACCTGGAACTGCCCTTTGAGCTTTCATTCAGCCGCAGGTTGGACGGAGGCAGCGACTGGGAGTATTTCCAGCCCGTACGCCCCGGAGACCGCATCACCGCCGTGGCCCGTGTTGGCGAAATGACCGAGCGGTCGGGACGATTGGGCACCATGGTTTTCATGACTACCATCACCACCTACACCAATCAGTTCGACGAGGTAGTGGCCACCCAGACCAATACCCTGATAGCATACTAACCAGAACTTTGCCCGCCGACACCACGCTGGCGGGGCAAAGGCTAACCACATTGGCGCAAGAGACGCTGGACTTCACTGAGGTACCCTGATGGCCGAGCAAGTTTACTGGGACGACGTGACCGAGGGCATGGAACTGCCCTCCCTGGTCAAGGAACCCACCACCCGCCAGTTAGTGCAATACGCCGGAGCTTCCGGCGATTTCTACGAAATCCACTATGACAAGGATTTCGCCATCGGCAACCAGCTGGACGGGCCCATCCTTCACGGCGCCTTGAAGAGCGCCTTTCTGGGGCAGCTGGTAACCGACTGGATCGGGCCGCAGGGCACTTTGAAGCGTTTGCAGTGCCAGTACCGGGGCATGGACGCTCCGGGCAACGCCATTACCGCCAAGGGCACCGTCACCCGCAAGTACGAGGAGGACGGCCAGCGCATGGTGGACTGCACTATCTGGCTGGAAAATGCCGAGGGCCAGAACACGACCCCCGGCTACGCGACGGTAATCCTGCCCAGCCGGCTGGGGTGACGTCATGGCCACCCCCAATACACCCTTGCCGCCACCCGGGGAACAGAGCCCTGAGAGCTATATGCAGATGAGCCGCCGGTTCATAGAGCAATCGCGATTGCATTTGGATGAAGGAGACCGACTCCAGGCTTCCGAAAAGGTCTCCGTGGCAGTTGCCACTTCGGTCAAGGCCATTGCCCAACAGCGGGGTTGGCGACATGACAGCCACGCTCTGCGGACTTCAATAATATCTCAATTGGGTGGGGAAGTTGGGCAGTCATCTCAGGTGGCGCAAACCCTTTACCGTGGCCGGGCGGCTGCCAATGAAGAGCACCAGAATCAATATGAAAATGTGCTTTCTGAGGAAGATATTCTGAGGGACATCGGCATTGCAGAAGGTTTTGTTGCGGAAATTGAGAATTTATCGGCTCAGTCTCCCAAACCCTTCACTGTATCAAGGCCGCTGGACGGTCACCGTATCGCCCAGCTAACCGGGCACGAACCGCCTTTGGGCGCCACCGACGCCCTGGGCTTTGCCAACTTTACCGGGGAATTGCGGGACAGTTAGTCCTACGCCCACCCTAATTTGATCAACAAAACCGAGGTAAGAACACACATGGCAGACATACTGAGAGACAAGGTAGCCATCGTTACCGGTTCAGGCCGGGGCGTGGGCAGGGGAGTAGCCAGGCTTATGGCCCAAGAGGGCGCCCAGGTGGTCGTCGTTGACCCGGGCGTCAACGTGGATGGCAGCGGCTACGACCAGTCCATCGCCGAGCAGGTAGTGTCAGAAATCCGGCAGGAGGGCGGCAGCGCCGTCGCCTGCATGGAGTCGGTGGCCACCATGGAGGGCGGCGAAAAGATAGTCCAGACGGCCATCGACAACTTCGGCAAGCTGGATATCGTCGTGACCTGCGCCGGAATCCTCCGCGACCGGATGATTTTCAACATGACCGAGCAGGAGTGGGACGACGTCATCTCCGTGCACCTTAAGGGCACCTTCAGCGTGGTCAAGAACGCGTGCATACTGTTCCGGCAGCAGCGGTCGGGGCGCATCATCACCTTCAGTTCCCAGTCGGGGCTGCAGGGCAATTCGGGCCAGGCCAACTACGGAGCGGCCAAGTCGGGCATTGCGGGGTTCACCAAGGTGGTGGCTCGAGACATGGGCCGTTACGGCGTGACTGCCAACTCCATTGCCCCCAGGGCCACCACCCGCATGATCGGCGCCATCCCCGACAGCGCAGCGGAAATTCGCGCCCGGGGCGGAGTTCAGACCCTGGACCAGGGCAACGAGCCGGAAACTATGGATCCGGACGACATCGCCCCCTTCGTCTGCTACCTGGCCAGCGACTACGCGGCCAACGTCAACGGGCAGACCTTCCTGGTCTATGCCAGCGAGATTTCACTGATGTCCCAGCCCAGGCCCGAGCGGTCCATCTACAACGAAGGGCACTGGTCGATGGAGGACATCGCCCCCCAGGCCAGGAACCAACTGACCCGGGGAATTTACAACCCGGCCCCACCGCGGGGATAGTGGGATTATCCACGAAGAAACACGAAGAACCACGAAGGAAGGATTTATCCACGAATAAACACGAATGTCCACTAATGAAACGGTCTCTATGAAGCCATTCGTGTATCTTCGTGTTTCTTCGTGGATTAGCTTAGAAAGGGAGCGCATAAATGCCCAATCTTCTCGAAAACAAGGTAGCAATCGTAACCGGTTCCGGACGTGGCGTTGGCAAGGGCGTGGCCCTGCAGATGGCCGCCGAGGGCGCCAAGGTCGTAGTCGTTGACCCGGGCGTAAACCTGGACGGCAGCGGCGCCGACCAGTCCGTCGCGGAACAGGTGGCGGCAGAGATTCGCGAGGCTGGCGGCGAAGCGGTGGCCTGCCAGGAGTCTGTATCCACCATGGAGGCCGGCGAGAAAATCGTCCAGACCGCCATCGACAACTACGGCAAGCTGGACGTCGTCGTTACCTGCCACGGTATCCTGCGGGACCGCATGATCTTCAACATGAGTGAGCAGGAGTGGGACGACGTGATTGAGGTGCACCTGAAGGGCACCTTCACTGTTGTCAAGCACGCCTGCATTCTTTTCCGGCAGCAGCGGTCAGGTCGGATTGTGACATTTAGCTCCACATCCGGCCTTTACGGCAACTCGGGCCAAGCCAACTACGGCGCGGCCAAAGACGGCATCGCCGGCTTCACCCGGGTGGTAGCACGCGACATGGGCCGCTACGGCGTAACCGCCAACTCCATCGCGCCCAGCGCCCAGACCCGCATGATCGGCAGCGTTCCCGACGAAGCCCGCGACCTGCGAGCGTCCCGGGGCATGTCGGGCGGCAACGTGGGCGGCCTGCGCGGCGAGCCCGAGGACGTGGCCCCCTTCGTTACGTGGCTGTCGTCCGACGAGGCGGCCCACGTCAACGGGCACGTCTTCTACGTTACCGAGGGACTGGTGAGCATGCTCAACGAGCCTGAACCGGTCCGGACCATGCACAAAGACGGCCGCTGGACGATCGAGGAAATCATCCGTGTCTTCCCCGCCACCCTGGGCGTGGAATTGCACAATCCAGCACCGGCGCCGCCGCCTTCGGTTTAGTTAAGACTACTGTTACAATGGGACGGACGAACAGCAACAATCAGCCGGACGAATAGAGGTAACAACCCATGTTTCGCAGTTTTAGCGCTTCCTATGCCGGGCACGTGGTGGACGACAACCTGGGCTTCGAGGGCATGCCCGCCAACGACCGGAACTATCCCAACGAGAAGCTGGCCGAGGCTTTCGACTGGGCCCTGGACTTTTCCCGCCACCTGGAGAGCCTGGGCTATGACGAGTTCTGGATGGCGGAGCACCACTTCCAGACCGAGGGCTACGAGTGCATCCCCAACCTGCTGATGCTCAGCCTGTACCTGGCGTCCAACACCGAGCGGCTCAAATACGGGTGCGGCTTCAACATTACGCCCATGTGGCATCCCCTGCGCCTGGCGGAGGACTTCGCCATGGCCGACATTTTGACCAAGGGCAGGGTCATTTTCGGCGTGGGCCGGGGCTACCACACCCGTGAAGTGGAGACTTTCGCCGCCCCCATGCTGGACGGCGACGCCAACCGGGAACTGTTCGAGGAGCAGGTTGAGGTACTGGTCAAGGCCTTCAGCGAAGACGCCTTCTCCCACCACGGGAAGCACTACAAGTTCCCTGCCGACGTGCCCTATCGCGGCTACCAACTGGAGAAGATCAGCCTGGTTCCCAGACCCATAACCCAGCCAGTGGAAATCTGGCAGCCCCTGGTCAGCGGCAATCCCAAGGGGGTCGACTTCATGGGCAGGACGGGCATCCGGGCGCTGATTGCCAACACGCCGGAACCGGCCCTAAGCGAGCGCATGGACATGTACCAGTCGGCAGCGGCCGCCCACGGGCGCGAACTGGCGCTGGGAGAGGACACAGCCCTTGGGTACCGCTTCTTCATCGGCGATACGCAGGAGAAGGCCATTGAAGAGGCGCGGCCCTACTTCGAGGAGGCAATGAAGTTCGCCGCCCCCCTGAACCTGATGCGCCTGAGCCAGGAACAGATAGACGCAGTGGCCCGCCCCGGCCGTCCCCAGGGTATTGGCCTGCCCACCCTGGAGGAAGCGGTGGAAAACAAGGTGTGGTTGTGCGGCCCGCCCGAGCAAATCGCGGAGCACCTGATGAGCGTAGAGGAGAAATACCCCGGCGTGGAACGGGTTAACCTGGGCGCGGTAATGGGAATGCCCCAGGAGGTCTTCAAAGACCAGCTAACCAAGTTCGCCGAGGGCGTCTTCCCGCTGATGCAGGGGCGGTAGGCGCTCCACTTACCCTGAAACAATTTCATCCCTGGCGGACAAGAAGAGACACTAAGGCCGAGAGTCTTCCCTTGGTGTCTCTTCGTATTCTTCGTCGAGCTGGCTTTCCGGTGCAGAGACAGGGTACTGCGGGTGGGTCAGGTAGTTCCAGGTAAAAATGCCCCGCAAGCCCTGGAAGAAGAGGTAGGCAAACACCAGGTTAAGCACCATGGAAACCGGGTTAAGGTTGCCGGGGCCCAGTCCGAAAGCCGCCAGCCCGAACAGCGCCAGTTTACTGACCACGTGATAGGCCAACAGCGCCATCGCCCCCGTTCGGTTTCGCCGCAGCACTCCCACTGCCAGACCGGTCAATAACACCGCTTCCACCAGAACAAACAGGAATTGCCCCCCGCTGGGCTGGATTACTCCTTCAACGCCCGTGTCACCCACGAAATAGGTGGACATAATGACTATGAAGTTAATTGCCGCCGCGGCCAGTCCCGCGCCCCCGCCCCAGCGAATCCGCTTTCGCGCCTGAACCAGGTCGGTCCCGATCAGCCAGGAAGTTGGGCTTTGCGGGGCAGCCAGGGAGTCCGCCTGCTCCTCATCCATGAGGTCCGGGTCCGGCAACGGCTCCCCTTCTTTCCTGTTATTCACCGGTTGCATGCCCTGGGTCAGGCCCGCAACAGTTTGTAGGCGGCTATTGCGGCAGTGGCCCCGTCGCCCGCGGCGGCCACTAACTGGGCCACCGAGTGCTGGCGCACGTCGCCCACCGCGTAAAGCCCTGGCTCGACCGTCTCCATGGACAGGTTCACGGGAATATGGCCCGCGTTGTCCGTCTCCACCAGACCCCGCACCAGTCCGGAGTTGGGCTCCAGCCCCACGTACACGAACAGGCTGTTCAGGTCGACCTGGCTTTCCGCGTTGGTGTGGGTGTTCAGCAGGCGCACGCCAGTAACTGAGTTATCGCCCAGGACTTCCGTTACCTGCGTGTTCCAGTGAATTTCTACCTTGGGATTTGACTGCAACCGCTCTTGGAGGACGTGCTGGGCGCGTAGTTGGTTCCGGCGGTGGAACAGCAGCACCCGGTCGGCGTATTCGGTGAGGGTCAGGGCCTCGTCGGCGGCTGAATCGCCACCGCCGACCACTCCCACCGTCTGGCCCATGCTCATGGGGCCGTCGCAGGTGGCGCAGTGGGAAACGCCCCGGTCGCGGAATTCCTCCTCCCCGGGTATGCCTGCCGCACGCAGGGTGGATCCGGTGGCGATGATGACGGCGCGGGTACGGTAGCTGCCTGAATATCCGGAGACCAGCTTGAAGTCCCCGTCCCTGGAGACCTCGGTGGCCTCGTCCATGATGAACTCCATACCGGCGTTCATGGCCTGTTCCTGCAGCAGGGGGCCAAGCTCGGCGCCCGACACGCCTTCGGGGAAGCCGGGGAAGTTCTCGATACGTTCCACGTTGATGATCTGCGCGCCCCCCATCATCTGTTCGATGAGGGCGGTGGAGAGGCCGTAGCGGGCGGCGTACATTCCGGCCGTCATTCCGGCCAGGCCGCCGCCAACTATCAGAAGGTCATAGGTGCCATTACCGGCCAAGGGGATACCTCCGGTGGGAAAGGGTGCGAGTTACTATAGACGTGGCCGGATTTGAGTGTCAACGCAGCATTGGGGATGAGAAGCGGGTATGCGACACCCGGACTTCTCACCCCACAAATATGTCAAGCGGCAGGAAGGCCGTTACCACGAAGTTGGGCACGTCCACCACCTCGCTTACCTTCAGGTCTACCGCCACGCTGCAGATGCAATAGGCCTGCTCGCGGCTCCAACCCCGCTCCATCAGCAGGTGGATCATGTTCAGCAACGCCTGGCGTGATGCCAGAGTGGCATGCTCCGATTCGTTGGACCCGTCGGCGATGCACATGCCGGTGGCCGCCAGGAATCGGCGGGGCGCGGCCATCTCCGGCGCGGTGAAATAGTCGTCCCGCTCAAAATACGGGAAGTTGATGCCCCGGCTGGCCGCCTCACCCCGCCTCACCTCGAAGCTCACGTGCAGGATGCAGTCCATTTCAACGGCCGTGCCGCAGCACTCCGAATCGCCCTGGGCGTAGTGCGCATCCCCGGCCGAAAACAGCGCCCCTTCGGTGAAGACGGGCAGGTACAGGCGGGTGCCGCCGGTCAACTGCTTGATGTCAACGTTGCCGCCATTCTCGCGGGGCGGGATGGTCCGCAGACCCTCTGTGGCAAAGGGTTCGTGGGATGGAACGGCGCCAGTGGGAGTCGGACCCACAACCATGCCGCCACGCCGGAGCAGATCATCCTCCCGAAGCAGCATTTCCTGGCGCAGCGCCCTGGACGGGGCGACGCCGATAGTACCCATAAAGGATGCCTCGGGCACCCGTACGCCGGGCAGTTGCTCCGACTGGGCGAAGCCGTCCCGCATCTCCCAGTGGACAATGTAAGGCTCCGCGTACAAGTCGCGCAGGAATCCGAACCCCGGCAGGATGGTGGTAAATCCCCAGCTTGCTGGCTCGATATTCAGGATGTTTATCTGGAGCAGGTCGCCTGGCTCCGCGCCGTTGACGTACACCGGCCCAGTCAGGGGGTGGACCAGGTCCAGGTTGGCGTTCAGCAGGTCGGCGGCCTGGGAAGCAGGGGTGATCTGCATATCGAAGGCGTTGCGGGTCTGCATCACCACCTCTTCCCCGGGGTCGGCGGATACGGCGGGGGGAATGTCGGGGTGCCAGCGGTTATGCCCCTTTTGCGGCTCGCCGCCGCATTGCTTGGTATAGTCCAATTCAATAGTCTTCACGGCCTGCCTCCCGTCATAATGGATTGGGGTACCGGTATTGTACTCGACACCGATGGGGTGGGCATTGGCGCGCGCCGGTTTGGGCAAAAAGCATGAACGGGCAGCGTTCGCCGCTTCTTGGGGAATCGCGTCACGTCTTCGATGCCTTTAGCCTCGGTCATGGTCCTCATGTAACGCAGCCTGTATCCTTTCCATAGCAGGGTATCGCAAGGGCCGCGAGGGTCGATAACGGCCCTTCCAGCTTGCAACCCTTTTCCTTGACAGACCTTTTTGATATACTCCCCCACGGTGTCCGCCTCGGCTGAGGGAGGCGGACAAGGTTTTGTATGTAATGGAGGCAAGATGCCGGCTTTTGCCGTAATTGGGGGACAATGGGGGGACGAGGGGAAAGGCAAGGTGATTGACTACCTCGCCGAACGCGTTTCCGGTGTGGTCCGCTATGCGGGTGGCAACAACGCAGGCCACACCGTAGTCAACGATAAGGGCGAGTTTCAGCTCCACTTGGTCCCTTCCGGCATCTGCTGGCCTGATGTCTACGGAATAATCGGCAACGGCGTGGTGGTGGACCCCGAATCTTTGCTGGGAGAAATCAGCGAGTTGGCGGATCGGGGCATGGACACGGACAAGCTTTTCGTCAGCGATCGTGCCCACGTCATAATGCCCTACCACGTCATTCTGGACGCCCTGGAAGAGAAGGCCCGTGGCGGCGCAGCCATCGGCACCACCGGACGGGGCATTGGCCCCACCTATATGGACAAGACGGCCCGCATGGGAATAAGGGTCGGCGACCTGCTGGAGCCCGAGTCTCTCCGCCCGCGCCTGGAGCAGACTCTGGCCCTCAAGAACAAGCTCATCACCGCCGTCTACGAGGGGGAAGCCCTGGATGTCGATGAAGTGATGGAGAAGGCCCTGGAGTGGGGCAATCGTCTTCGTCCCTACGTTCATCCCACGGAACAGCTAGTGCAGGACCTGCTAGATGCGGGCAGCAACATCCTGCTGGAAGGCGCCCAGGGAACCCTGCTGGACCTGGACCACGGTTCCTACCCCTATGTTACTTCCTCGTCGCCTTCCATTGGGGGCGCCTGCACCGGCCTCGGGCTGAATCCACAGGCAATCAAGGGCGTGCTTGGCGTCTACAAGGCCTACTCGACGCGGGTGGGCGGCGGGCCAATGCCCTCGGAAGTATTCGGAGAGGCTGCCGACGCCTGGCGGGATATGGCCAACGAGTTCGGAGTCACCACGGGGCGCGCCCGCAGGGTCGGCTGGTTCGACGCCGTGGCCGGTCGATACAGCCAGCAGGTCAATGGCCTTACCGGTATGGTGGTCACCCGCCTTGATATTCTGGACGGCTTTTCCACGGTCAAGATATGCGTCGGCTATCGCGCCGACGGCCAGGATGTCAAGCGCTTCCCGTCGGACACCCGCCTGCTGGAATTGTGCGAGCCGGTGTACGAGGAAATGGCCGGCTGGGATGAACCCACCGCCGGCGCCACCTCCATTGGGCAACTGCCCGAAAACGCCCGCGCCTACGTTCATCGCATTGAAGAACTGGTGGGCTGCCCGGTGCAGAT
>DAOUHR010000145.1:0-25669 GCA_034428635.1 Dehalococcoidia bacterium | reverse complement strand
CTTCAGCAACCCGGGAATTACCGGTCTGAACCTGCTCCGGACGCTGGAGCGGCGCTTGGATAACATCGTCTACCTGTTTGGGTTCGCCGACTCCCGCAAGCAGGCGCGCCAAATGGTCCGGCACGGGCATTTCATGGTCAACGGCGTCAAGACCGATATACCGTCGTTTTTGGTCAGGACCGGCGATTCCATTGCCTGGAAGCCGTCCTCCAAGAACTCGGACTTCTTCAGGGAACGGACCGATGGAATTCCCAAGCGGCCCATCCCGTCCTGGCTTTCCCTGGATATTAATGAGATGGTCGGGGACGTGGTGGCGCTTCCCGCAGACGAAGACCTGTCCCAAACTATCAATTCCAGGCTAATCGTAGAGTTCTATTCGAGGTAGTAAGTCTCATGCTGGATACTTATATCCTCCCATCTGGGCCGCCGGAAGCGGTTACTGAAAATATCAAGCCTGGCATCACCGTAATGGAATCCACGGACGAGTACGCCATGGTTGCTTTGGAGCCCCTGGTTCCCGGGTTTGCTCACACCATTGGCAACCCGATTCGGCGGTTCCTGCTAAGCTCCATACGGGGCAGCGCCATCACGTGGGTAAAGATCGAAAACGTGGTGCATGAATATACGGCAGTACAAGGCGTCAAAGAAGAGGTCATGGACCTGCTTCTGAACATCAAGCGAATCCGCATCCACGCTGAGAGCGACCGCACCGGAAAAATGCGCCTGGACGTGCAGGGCGAGGGCCGGGTGTGCGCCGGGGATATTGCAACGTCCAGCGATTTTGAGATCGTTAATCCGGAGTTGCACTTGGCCACGCTGGATGATCCGGAAGCTACCCTGTCCATCGAATTTAACGTGGAATCGGGCCTGGGATACCGTCCCGCCACCCAGTCAGATGGCAGTTCCGGCCTCCAGGTTGGAGTGCTGCCGGTGGACGCCATTTTCAACCCGGTAAGAAAGGTCAATTACACCAGGGAACCCACCAGGGTTGGGCAGCGGACCGACTATGAGAGGCTGGTACTTGAACTGTGGACGGATGGCACAATTTCGCCGCTGGATGCGCTGAGCGAGGCTGCCGATTCTCTGGTGGAAGACTTCTTCCTGTTCAAGAATCTCGCTGGCGGCGGCGGGGTGACCCTGACCAGCCGGCCCAGCTTGAACCTGTCGCCGGAACTTTACCAGACTCCAATTGAGCGATTGGAACTGTCCCACAGAACCCTGAACTGCCTGAAGCGGGCCCACATCACCAGGGTCGGTGAAGTGATGGAGATGTCCGACGAAGAACTGTTGAAGATTCGTAACTTCGGCGAGAAGTCTCTAAGCGAGTTGCGGTCCCGACTGGCCGAACACGGTGTGGGAGCGGGTTCCTCGGACGGTGGCGTCGAGGTGGCGCAGGCGGCTGATGATGAAGATGAAAGCGGTATGGAAGGGATATCGGTTATACCGTCAAGCCAGGGCATGGAAAACCTGATTGGCGCCCTGAGCAAAATCGGCGACGATGACGATGAATTCGACGATGACCTGGACTTTGACTTTGAAGAAGAAGAGGAGGACTGCTAGACAATGGCATCCCACCGAGTAGCCGGCCGTAATCTCAGCCGATACAAGGACCAGAGGAAGGCCCTGCTCCGGGGGCTGACCTGCGAGTTGATCCGGCACGAACGAATTACCACCACCCTTGCCAAGGCCAAGGAAACCCGCATAGTGGCGGAGAAATTGATCACCCACGGCAAGAAGGGGTCTTTGCACCACCGCCGTCTGGCCCTGGCCCAAATCCCCAACAAGCAGGTGGTCAAGAAAGTATTCGACGATCTGGCTTCCCGCTACGAGACTCGCCCCGGCGGGTATACCAGGATCGTAAAGCTGGGTCCTCGCCAGGGGGATGGCGCGCAAATGGCCGTCATCGAATTGGTATAGGTCCTGACAAGCAGGGCTCCAGTTGTCGCAAGCCGATTCCGCCAATAGCGTTGGCAGTATGGAATCGCAAACGGGTAAGCGGCGCCTGGCCCTGTTGGTTGAATACGAAGGCACCGAATATGCGGGTTTCCAGCTGCAAGCCCGGGAACCCACCATTCAAGGAGAACTGGAACAGGCGTTATACCGGCTGACGGGAGAAAATATCAGGGTACGTGGGGCCAGTCGAACGGATTCTGGGGCTCACGCCCTGGGCCAGGTAGTAGACTTGGAAACCCTCAGCGAGCATAGCCCTGAAACCTTCGTAGGGGCGCTTAATTATTATCTCCCGGCTGATATCCGGGTATTGCGCGCTTCGCAAGTGGATGGCAGTTTCAATTCCCGTCGGGACGCGACTAGCAGGACCTACCGGTATCGAATACTGAACCGGCGGCGGCCGTCAGCACTCCGGAGGCGGGACAGCCATTGGATAGCGGAACCCTTAAATATTGAATACATGAACGTGGCGGCAATAGACTTGGTTGGTGTCCACGATTTCCGGCCCCTAGCCCCCGCTCATCCTATTGACCAAAGCGCAGTTCGGAGGGTTGACCGGTGGGAGGTAGCGCAAGGGCTGGATGATCTGGACATCATCAACATCATCTGCGAAGCCAGCGGCTTTATGCAGCACCAAATACGGCGTACGAATGCGGTACTGGTGGCAATAGGCAAAGGGATTCTGCCAACAGGAGCGATTAAGGCAATTCTCTTAGGGCAGGAAGGCAGTTCAGCTGGCGTTTCGACGGCTGCCTTACCAACCCTTCCCGCGAAGGGTCTCTGCCTGGTAACGGTAAAGTACAAAAATCCCTGGTAACGGGTTGAACAAAGATATGAAACGAACAAGCACTTATTTCCCCAAGACAGGACAGGTGCCTCAGAACTGGCGGCTTATTGATGCCACGGGCCAGTCCCTGGGCAGGCTGGCCAGAGACGTGGCGGTGGCCCTGCAGGGCAAGGACAAGCCGACTTACACACCCCACGTCCTGACAGGTGACCACGTGGTGGTCGTGAACATGGACAAGGTCAGGATCACCGGCGACAAGCTGTTGCAGAAGACCTACTATCGCCACAGCGGTTACGTGGGCAATCTGAAGAGCTTCATCCTCAGAGATGTGTTGGAAGACCACCCGGATCGCGTCCTCCAACTGGCGGTCAGGGGCATGCTGCCCCGCAATAAGATGGGCAGGGAGATGTTGAAGCGTCTCAAGGTCTACGCCGGCGATACCCACCCACACCAGGCCCAGGTCGGGCAGCTTTCGGAACAGACAGAAGGTTAAAAAGGACGGTTACTAGCTTTGGTGCAGGCGGAAACACAGCAGCAGTATTTCTACGGTACGGGTAAGCGCAAGACGGCCATCGCCCGGGTAAGACTCTATCCCACTTCCGACGGCGGTCCCATGCTGGTCAATGGCAAGCTGGTGGAAGAGTATTTCAACTGGCTGCCCTGGCAAGTAGTGATTGATGAACCCTTCCGGGTTACCAATACAAAGAACCAGTTCCAATTGGTGGTCAAGGTCACTGGCGGCGGCGTAAACGCCCAGGCAGAGGCTATTCGTCATGGAATAGCCCGAGCCCTCATCGTTTATGACTCGGGTCTTAAGGCCACGCTCCGGCGCCACGGCCTCGTAACCCGGGATTCACGAATCAAGGAAAGCAAGAAGTACGGCCTCAAGCGGGCCCGCCGCGCCCCGCAGTACACCAAGCGTTAGTTACCAGGCGTTTCCCGAATAGTTTGGGGACGGTCCAGTTGGACCGTCCCCGAATTTATTGGCGGCGCTGATTGCGAAACCTTCGGATATCCTTACTGCAACAGACCCCCGATGGTCAGCCAGTAGAAGATTATGTAAGCGCCCGCCAGCACCATCAGCCAGTAGCCGATTGGTTGGATATAGGGCAGGGCCTTTCGCAGGCCGCCCACCATGGCGCTGCGGAAGAAGGCAATTCCCAGGGTCAGCACCATTATGACCAGGCCCATGCCCAGGGCGAACAGCAGGAAATTCAGCACAGTACTCAGGAAGCTTGTGTCCGCCGCGGATAGTCCCAACACTGCCAGGAAAATGGGCAGGGTGCAGCTCAGGGACGCTACACCGTAACTTATGCCGAACAGGAAGTAACCCTTGACGCTCACCTGTCCGGGGTTGCCAATGCGGGACGCTGCCTGTGCCGCTATTCCCGTATACAATTTTCCGCCCCCCACTAGCCAGGCGCCGGTCAGGGTCAGGACCACACCAATAATCAACCCGATCCAGGGGATGTAGCTGACCACGAAGGACGCGCCGAACCCGATAATTGTTCCCGCCAACCCGAACAACACGATAAAGCCCGCGGTTACCGCTGCCCCGACCAGCAGGGCCTGGGTCAACTGTCGTGCCGGACCCGCCCCGTCTCCCGCCACGCCGGAACCCAGGTACAGGCCCAGGTAAGCCGGTAGCATGGCGAAACCGCAGGGGTTGACGGCCGATGCCAGGCCGGCCGCGAAGGCAAAGAACGAGGTGGCCGTTACCAAGCCACCAAGGAAGCTGCCGGACTGTCCTGAAAGGCGTTCAACGAACAGGTTTATGGAGTCAATCCCGCCGCCGCCACCGATGGTCTGCGAGCCCACAACAGCTAACAGGATGGCCCCGGCCGCCACCATGCCCGTAATTATGTAACCCCGGTACTTGTTTCCTTCCGTTGCGGTGAACACGTGCCGACCTTCCTTAACAAATTTCTTTCCTCCATTATATCCGGCGCCCTGGCACAGTAGAAAGGTGGATGCTGTTCTTGCGGAGCGGCCGCGCCTGTAATCCGGGCAGCGGTTCCACTCTTGCCCTTCTTGCCCACTCTCCCGCCATCCTGCAAAAGAGAAGGGGCGGCCCGAATGGCCGCCCCCACGATTCTGCCATGCTGAATGTTAAACGCCCAAATAATCCGAAGCGGCGTCCAGCAGACTGTCAACCAATTCAGGGCTTTCGGCCTCACAGTAGATGCGGAGCAAGGGTTCGGTGCCGGAGAACCGGGAAGCAAGCCAGGCGTTATCAAAGAAAAGACGCTTGCCGTCTATTTCGTCGGATTTACGCACTTTCAACCCGGCCAGTTCCGTAAGTTGGTCTGACTGGATTCGGGCCTGGATTTCCGAGCGGGCCGATGCGTCGAAGGCAACATCGCGCCTGCGGTAGTAGTGGGGGCCCACCATAGCGAACAGATCCGCGATCAGCTGGGAAGGCGTTTTGCCGGTGCGGGCCATGAATTCCAGCACATACAGGCCGCTCAGGATACCGTCTCGCTCAGGGATGTGGCCCCGAAATGCGAAACCTCCGCTCTCCTCGCCGCCCATGATTCCGTCCACCTCGCTGAACTTGGGGCCAATGTTCTTGAAGCCCACGGGCATGTCGTGAACCTCCACACCGTAACGTTCAGCCAGTTTGTTCAGCATGATGGACGACGTGATACCCTTGACCAGGGGGCCGCGCATGCCCTTGTGCTCTAGCAGGTAAAGGGCGAGCAGGGAAAATACTTCCAGGGTGCTGATGAAGTTGCCCTTCTCGTCAACGATGCCGACACGGTCGGCGTCGCCGTCCAGGGCAATGCCCACTGAAGCGCCTTCTGTCGGGACCTTGGCCAGGAGACCGGGCAGGTTGTGGCCGATTGGTTCGGGCTGGTCCATGCCGGGGAAGGCCGGGTTGCGGTAACCATTCATTTCGGTGACTGTGGTGCTGCCGCCCGAAACCAGGCTGGCGATGTAGCCCGCTCCGGCCCCGAACATGGAATCGACCATTACCTTGATTCCAGCACCCCTTATTGCTGACAGGTCAACCAGCGATTCTATCCTCTCCAGGTAAGGGGGTGTGGGGTCGAATTCAACAATCAGTCCCCTTTCCTTTCCCTCAGCCAGGGACAAGGTTGCGGGTTCAACCACAAGGTCGATCTTGTCCTCCAGGCGACCGGTAATCTCGTCGGTGGCGCTACCGGCGTATTCGGGTTTGAACTTGAAACCGTTCCAGATGCCGGGGTTATGGCTTGCCGTGATAATGGCTGCCCCTGCCGCTTTCCGGTCCAGGACGCTGTAGCTGACCACCGGTGTGGGCGCGGACCCCTGCGTCAACCAGGCTCTCACGCCGTTGCCAGCGCAGACGCAGGCCACCGTCTCAGCAAACTCTCGCGAAAGGAACCGGGTGTCGTAACCAACTACCAGTCCCCGGTCAGTTATGCCCGTTTCCTTCAAGTAATCGACCAGGCCCTGGGCGCAGCGGGCAACATTGGCGAAGGTGAAATCCCGGGCGATGATAGCGCGCCAGCCATCGGTGCCAAACCTTATTTCTGAAGCCATTCTATTCTGACTCCCTAAAGCGAAGCCCCCGCCGCGACCCTGCACATTTGAACGGGCGGGCGGGGACTTGTCTCCGCAAAATTCGGGACTAGAGGTCCCTGGAATCCCAGTTAGATACCGGCCTCCTGACGCAGCAGGTCCGCCTTGTCGGTCCGCTCCCAGGGCAGGTCGACATCGGTGCGCCCGAAGTGGCCGTAGGCGGCCGTCTGGCGGAAGATGGGGCGGCGCAGGTCCAGGTCTTCGATAATGGCGCCGGGGCGCAGGTCGAAGTTGTCGCGGACCAACTGCTCGATCTTCTCGTTGTCCAGATGGTTGGTGTCAAAGGTCTCCACCGAAACGGAAATAGGCTCGGCAACGCCGATGGCATAGGAGACGATGACCTCCACCCGGTCGGCCAGGCCGGCGGCAACCAGGTTCTTGGCCACGTAGCGGGCGGCATAGGCGCCGGATCGGTCGACCTTCGTGGGGTCCTTGCCGGAAAAGGCGCCACCGCCATGACGGGCGATTCCGCCGTAGGTGTCCACCAGGATCTTGCGGCCGGTCAGGCCGGTGTCGCCCTGGGGCCCGCCAACCACGAACCAGCCGCTGGGGTTAACGTAGATGTTGGTGTCGTCGTCCATCATCTCGCCGGCTATGGGGTCAATGACGTGCTGCTTAATGTCCTTGCGAAGCCGCTTGGAAAAGGCGTCCCGGTCGTCCTGGTCTTCGTGCTGGGTGCTGATAACTACAGCATCCACCCGGTGGGGGCGGCCGTGGCGGTATTCCACGGTTACCTGGGACTTGCCGTCGGGACCCAGGTAGGGAAGCAGGCCGTCTTTACGGACCTTGGACAGTTGCTCGACCAGGCGGTGGGACAGGTCCACGGTCAAGGGCATCAGGCCGTCGGTTTCGTTGCACGCGAAACCGACCATCATGCCCTGGTCACCGGCGCCGGTGGCCCGCCGGGCATCGGCCTCGGACTCGCCACGGTGCTCCAGTGAAGTGGTGACGCCGCTGCTGATATCGGGAGACTGCTGGCTGACGTGAGCAACCACGCCGCAGGAGTTGCCGTCGATACCGTATTTGACGTCGGTGTAACCAATGTCCAGCATAACCTGCCGGGCAATTTCATTGAAGTCCAGGTTGGAGCCGGTGGTGATTTCGCCGGTCACCATGATCAGGTTCTTGGTGGCCACCGTCTCGCAGGCAACTCGGCTCATGTTGTCGCCGGAAAGGGCCGCGTCCAGCACTGCATCGGAAATCTGGTCGCACAGCTTGTCCGGGTGGCCTTCGGTTACCGACTCGGAAGTCAGCAGGTACTTGGGGGAAGTCATGAACTGGATAGGCATTGTTTAATCCTCCGTTATTAGGGCAAGCGCGGTATTTTCGTTTCCCGTTGATGGTAGAGATTTTCGCGGCGTCTGCCCCTCGCATTGGTGGGAAATGGGTCGGGCGGTGAGAGCCTAGGTTCCCTCTTCCCAGCTTTCCTGGTAGCGCTGCTGTTCGGCAGTCAACCGGTCGATGTTAATACCCATTGACTCCAGCTTGAGCCGGCCTACTTCCTGGTCGGTATCGCTGGGGACCACGTACACGCCGGGCTTCATTTCCTTGTGGTTCTTGACCAGGTATTCCACGCTAAGGGCCTGGTTGGCGAAGCTCATGTCCATCACCGCGGAGGGGTGGCCCTCGGCGGCGGCCAGGTTGATCAGGCGGCCTTCGCCCAGCAGGTAAATGTGCCGGCCGTCGGTGGTGGTGTATTCCTCTACGAAGGGGCGCACCTCACGATGGCTGACCGACATGGCCTCCAGGGCCGGAATGTCGATCTCCACGTTGAAGTGGCCGCTGTTGGCGACGATGGCGCCGTCGGGCATGACGGCCATGTGGTCGCCGCTGATGGTGTGACGGCCGCCGGTGACGGTGATGAATACCTCACCCACCTTGGCAGCCTCCATACCGGTCATTACGGTAAAGCCGTCCATGACCGCTTCCAGGGCCCGCACGGCGTTGACCTCGGTAACAATGACGTGGGCGCCCATGCCCCGGGCGCGTGACGCCACGCCCCGGCCGCACCAGCCGTAACCGCCCACGACGACGCGGCGGCCGGCCCAAAGGATGTTGGTGGCGCGGGTGATGCCGTCCAGGGTGCTCTGGCCCGTGCCGTAGCGATTGTCGAAGAAGTGCTTGGTCTCCGCCTCGTTGACGGCGATGATGGGGTACTTCAGGGCGTCGTCGTTGGCCATCGCGGTCAGGCGGACGACGCCGGTGGTGGTCTCTTCGGTGCCGGCGGCCACCTCGGGCAGCAGGTCGGAACGTTCCTTGTGCAGCATGCTGACCAGGTCGGCCCCGTCGTCCATGGTGTACTGGGGCTTGTGGTCCAGCACGGCGCTCAAGTGGCTATAGTAAGTGTTGTTGTCCTCGCCTTTAATGGAGAAAGTGGGAATGCCGTATTGGCTTACCAGGGCGGCAGCCACGTCGTCCTGGGTGCTTAGCGGATTGCTGGCGCACAGAACCACGTCCGCCCCGCCCTCCTTCAGGGTGATGGCCAGGTTAGCCGTTTCGGTGGTTACGTGCAGACAAGCAGCCATCCGCAACCCCTGCAGGGGCTTCTCCTGGGCAAAGCGTTCGCGGATGATGCGCAGGACGCCCATCTCCCGTTCGGCCCACTGAATTCGATTTACTCCGTCTTTCGCCAGAGAAAGGTCCCTGACGTCTCCCTTGGTATCTTGTAAAGCCAAAAGTTAACTCCTTATGCTGATTGATTTGCCTTCCCCTGCCATTGCCTAGTGGCCGGGGTAGGTTGTCGGATGCCCCCCGGCGATCCACGCCGGGGTGCCATCGTCTATGTTGAATAAGTTGAGCGTGTCGTAGCCCATGGAAAAGGCCACTTCGCAGGCCAACCCGCTGCGGACGCCCATGGCGCAAATGAAGAGCACCTTCTTGTCCCTGGGCACCTCTTCTATACGGTCGGGCAGGTCATCTATGGGAATATGGACCGCGCCGGAAATGTGGCCGGTGACCCACTCGTCGTCACGGCGCACGTCCACCACCACGGTATCTTCCGGCTCGTCGTTGAGCATGGCGCTGGCTTCGTCGGAATCAACCCGGAAATAGGGTTCGCCGGGTTCCTGCCTGGGCATGATCTGTACCTCCTTAACTGATGGAAACCCTTCTTATTCGAGCTTCAGATTTCGAACTGGGGTCTAGCTGACGTAACGTCCCACAATGGGCGCCAGCTTGTGCTTGATTTCTTCCGAAATGCCTCGGGGGTCGGTGATGATTGCGTCCTTCAGGGCGGAGTTGCAGGTGCAGGTTTCCGCCGGACCGAGCCGGGGAATTACCAGCCGGAGCATTTCCTTGGAGTGGGCCACGTTATGCAGCAGGTTCTGCACCACCATTTCCACGGTTACCGACTCTTCCGACTCGTGCCAGCAGTCGTAGTCGGTAATCCAGGCCATGGTGGCGTAGCACATCTCGGCTTCGCGGGCCAGCTTGGCCTCGGGCAACGCCGTCATTCCAATAATGCCCGCGCCCCAGGACCGGTACATGAAAGACTCGGCACGCGTGGAAAAGGCGGGACCCTCCATGACGATCATGGTGCCGCCTTCATGGGTGGTAACGCCGACTTCGCGACCGGCGCCGGCGATAACGTCGCTGGCCTCGGGGCAGAAGGGGTCGGCGAATCCCACGTGGGCCACGATGCCCTCGTCAAAGAATGTGTGAACCCGTTGCCTGGTCCGGTCAATTATCTGGTCGGGCACAACCAGGTCCAGGGGGGCGAATTCCTCCTTAAGGCTGCCCACGGCGCTGACGGAAACCAGTCGCTGCACACCCAGCGCCTTCATGGCATAGATGTTGGCCCGGGCGGGAATGCCGGTGGGGTTGATGCGGTGCCCACGGCCGTGCCGGGGCAGGAAGGCCACCTTCGTCCCCTCCAGATTGCCCACCACGACGCTGTCGCTGGGACGGCCGAAGGGCGTGTCGACGTCGATATAGTGGACGTCGGTCATTCCCTCCATGTCATACAGGCCGCTGCCCCCGATGACGCCAATGGTTGCTTCGTGGTCCGGCATCTAACGCTCCTGGAGATTCGGTACCTGCTCGGGCAGGTAGTAAGTGCTGCGGAATACCCGGTTGACCACCTGGCCCTCGGCGTCCGGCGCGAAGTAGGGATTAATATACTCCCACACTACCTCTCCATCCGGCGTTACCTGGAACATGCGCCCGAACATTCCCTCGGTGATAAGAGTGTTGCCGTTGGGCAGGCGGCGGGCTCCAGAGATATAAGCGCTGAAGAAGTTGTAGGTAGGTGAGTCCTGGTAGGACCAGACAATTTCATTGGTGGCCGGGTTGACTTCAATAACCCGGGAGAAGGGCTGGCCGGTGTTCTTGCGGTGGGAACCATTGTCGTAAATCAGGACATTGCCGTTTTCCAGCAGGTTGGGGTCGTGCTGCTGGGCCAGGACCGTGTCACCCAGTTGCCAGGTAATTTCTCCCGACTTCTTGTCGATGATGCCTACAGTGGAAATGTTGCGGAAACTGAACATCACCCGGTCGCCGTCCAGGGGGACCACCGTGTTGCCGTGGCTCCACTCGTCCCGCAAATCGTTGAAGGTGATGACGTGGCGTTCCGGGTCCAGGTGTTCCGCGGCGTGCCACTCCCACACCCGATTGCCGCTGCTGTCGACTTCCACCAGGACATCGGCCCACATGCCCTCGGCATCGGTCCCGGGGACGCCGCCCTTAATCGTGGCGGCCTGGGCCGGGTCCATCAGCTCCACGGTCATGTACAACGCTCCACCTTCTGGAGTCCGCCGTGCGTCGTGATGGTGTTCTTTGTCGTGATGCTCCCAGACCACGTTGCCCTGCCAGTCGGCCTCCAGCATTACGCCGCCCTTGAACCGTTTCCAGGAAGGGAACCGGTCCCACATGTCGTCGTAGGTCTTGCCCCCGTAGAAAATATTGCCGTTAGGGAGCAGATACCCGTAAAGGCCCGGTGGATGGGGCAGGTTCCAGCTGTGGACTTCATTCCCCTGCACGTCCACCAGGTAAACCGCGCCGTTGCCGGTCATGGGAGCGTAAAGCAGGTAGCCGGGACAGGCGCGTTCGGGATCGCAGGCGGTCAACCCAGATTGGGCCATGCGGCGACGAGTTTGCTGGTCAGGTGTCGGCATTTCTGCTCCTAATTATGGCGGAAGGGTCAGGATTTGGGCGCCATGCCCTGGCTGCCGGTAACGGCCAGCTTCAGGCTTTCCACGTAGGGGGGGCGGGCGATTCCACCTTCAGTAACAATGGCGCTGATGTAGCGGTGGGGAGTAACATCGAAAGCGGGATTGATGGCATCGACGCCCACGGGCGCGGTAGGTGCGCCCTGGAAGTGAGTGACTTCGGCGCCGGCCCGCTGTTCAATTTCGATCTCGTCGCCAGAACCCAGGCTCAGGTCAACGGTGCTGGTGGGCGCCGCTATGTAAAAAGGTATCCCATTTTCCTTGGCCAGCACCGCGAGGGAGTAGGTGCCGATCTTGTTGGCCGTATCCCCATTGGCCGCAATGCGGTCGGCGCCGGTAATAACGCAGCTTATCTCGCCCCTCTGCATCATTATCCCCGCAGCCGAATCCACCATCAGGGTAGCGGGAATGCCGAGTTGCTGAAACTCCCACGACGTCAGCCGGGCGCCCTGAAGGAAGGGGCGGGTCTCGGTGTTGAACACCTGGAACCTGCGCCCCGATTCCCATCCGGCCCTTATCACGCCCAAGGCGGTCCCAAAGGCGGAAGTGGCCAGGGCGCCGGTGTTGCAGTGGGTCAAAACCGCGCCGCCCTCAGGCATCAGTTCCTTGCCGAAATCGCCCATTCGACGGTTAATTTCTTCGTCCTCGGCCTGGATAATCTTTGCCTCGGTCAGCAGCCTGTCATTGACCCGACCCAGGTCCGTTTCAGACGCTGCCACTTCCAGCATGCGGCGGACGGCCCACTGAAGGTTTACGGCGGTTGGTCGGGCGGCATTTATTACCTCTCCCGCCGCCTGCAGCTCGGACAGAAATCTGTCGCGGTCGTCGATGGGCAGTTCGGAAGCGGCCATAACCACGGCATAAGCGGCGGTTACGCCGATGGCCGGGGCGCCGCGAACCTGCATATCCCGGATGGCGGCAACGGCCCCACGGTAATCGTCCAGCTCCACCGTGACCTCTTCTGCTGGCAGGCGTGTTTGGTCAATCAGTTTCAGGGTGCCGTTGTCCCACAGTATGGGGCGTATTTCGTTCAACGCTGGATTCTCCGGGTCGAATTTCCGGGCATAAAAAAAGCTTCTCGTTGAGAGAAGCACAAAGTATTTCGCTGCTCCCTCATCTTTCCTCTCCCCACATTTCCGGGGAGAGGCCGGATTTAGCACCTTGCCCTTTGGCGAATTCCTCGCCGGGGCCGGTTGCCTGGCTTCATCGGGCCGTTCCCTCTGCCGATCTGGATAAGGGTCCCAGATATTCTATTAAGTTTTTAACCCATTAGTGCAGGGCTATAATAATCAAGCCGGGTGAGGATGTCAAATCCACTGGCGTAAGTTGTCAAGTACGTTTGGGCAAATTTATGACGAATATCGTCAATACTTGTTCTTTATCAGTGACAAACATCCCCAGGCATTGAGGCATTTGGGCTTTGGTCCTATAGTGCGAGGCGTAGTCGCCGGGTTGGCCTTCCCGGCCGGTCTTTCTTCCGTTTGACAGAGTCGGGAAGCCTTAAACATAATAGCGCCAGATTCGGGGCCAATCTGAACGGCATACCATCGGCTGGATTGCAGCATGAGCCAGAGCGCTTACCACATAACCCGCGCCGACCTGGGCCTGTTCACCGACCTGTACGAGTTGACCATGGCCCAGACCTACTTTGAGTGGGGAATGCTGGCCCCGGCTACTTTCGACCTGTTTTTCCGCAGCTACCCGCCCAACCGTGGCTACATGGTCTGCGCCGGTCTGGAGGATGTCCTGGCTTTCCTGGAGGGAGTCAGCTTCGGCGACGGCAGCCGCCAGTATCTCCGTGAGACCGGTATGTTCACCGAGGGCTTCCTGGATTTTCTCGGCGACTTGCAGTTCACCGGCAGCGTGCGGGCGCTTCCCGAGGGCCGCATCTTCTTCGCCAACGAACCGGTCCTTGAGGTTACCGCTCCCATGGTCGAAGCCCAGTTGGTGGAGACCCTGATTATTAACCGGCTTAACTTCCAGTCCCTTCAGGCCACCAAGGCGGCCCGCTGTGTCTGGGCAGCCGGAGACCGGGTAATATCCGACTTTGGGGCCAGGCGCGCCCCCGGGGTGGATGGCGCCCTCACCATGGCCCGTTCCGGCTTCATCGCCGGGTTCCAGTCCACCAGCAACGTGATGGCGGCGCGCCGGTACGATATACCACCGGCCGGAACCATGGCCCACTCCATGATTACCGCCTTTCCTACGGAGCTGGAGGCCTTTCGCGCCTATGCCGCCGCATTTCCCCAGCGTACCATTCTGCTCCTGGATACTTACGACACCATTGAGGGAGCCCACAATGCGGTCCAGGTTGCCAAAGAAATGGAGGCCCAAGGCAACCGGCTGGCCGGGGTAAGGCTGGATTCGGGCGACTACCTGGACCTGAGCCGCAAAGTCCGTCGCATCCTTGACGACGTGGCGCTGGATTATGTCAGGATTGTCGCCAGCGGGGGCATTGACGAGTACGAAATTGACCGGCTGGTGCGGGAAGGCGCGCCCATTGACATCTTTGGCGTGGGCACCAGGGTAACGACATCGGCTGATGCGCCCTACTCCGACATGTCCTATAAGTTGACCTGCTATGACGGGCGTCCGGTAATGAAGCTAAGCCCGGAAAAGGTATCGCCTCCGGGCGCCAAGCAGGTTTACCGTCTGCGTGACGTCGACGGCCAGTTTGACCGGGACCTGGTTACCTTGCAGGACGAGAACCTGCCCGGCGGGGAAGCGCTGCTGGAGACAGCAATGGAAGAAGGCCGAAAAACTCGCCTTTCCCCCTCCCTTGCCGAAATGCGGGAATGGTTCGAGCGTGATTTCGCGTGTCTGGATGACCATTTCAAGCAGCTTCACGGCCCGCCCCACTTTCCCGTCACCTTCAGCCAGGCCCTGGCTCGTCTTACCGGCCAGGTACAGGGGCAAATCCTGGAAGACCTGGACTCTCCGGGGCAATAGCCCCACCGCAATTCACAAAGAATCGGGCCTCTTGCCCAGGGAGCGTTAGAATGAAGACGGCCGTCTGTGTCAAATACGTACCCGTCGTCTCGAGAATCACCTTCGACTATGAGAAGAAGACCATCGTCCGCGACGGCGTGCCGTCCGAGGTTAACCCTTTCGACGTTCTGGGCCTGGTCCGGGCGGTGGAGTTGAAGTCCGGTCCCGATGACGAAGTGGTGGCCGTCTCCATGGGGCCGCCCCAGGCTCGGGAGGGGTTGGTAACCTGCCTCGCCCTGGGCGCCGACCGCAGCGTCCTGCTGAGCGACCGGGCCCTGGCCGGTTCGGATACCCTGGCCACCGCCCGCGCCCTGGGCATGGTATTGCAGCGGGAGCAGCCGGACCTTATCGTCTGCGGCCGCAACAGCGCCGATGCGGAGACGGGCCAGGTGGGGCCGGAACTGGCCGAACTGCTGGGCTTGCCTCACATCAGCCAGGTCCGCAAGCTGGACCTCCGCCCCGAATCCAACAGCGTGGTGGCGGAACGCATCACCGACGAGGGCTACCAGGTGGTGGAGTGTCCATTGCCGGCGGTGGTCTGCGTCACCGAGGGTGTGGCCGCCGAGACCTTCGCCAACCGACAGCAAATGGCTGAGGTTCAGGAAAAGCCGGTAGAAGAACTGACCTGCGCCCAGTTGACCGACGACCTGTCCCAATTCGGCCTGGAGGGTTCACCCACCTGGGTGGAGGATATCCGGCTGGTGGAGCCCACCCGGCAGGGACTGATGATCGAAGGGGAAACCCCTGAAGCCGCCGCCGGCCAGGTGGCCCAACTTCTGCGGAGCAGCCTGGCAACCCTGGAGCTGGAAGGGAATGCCCCCGAGAATTCCGCCAGCGGCGACCGCTATCCTGACGAGAAGCAACGGGCCGTCTGGGTGGTCGCCGAAACTTCCCAGGCCGGCCTGCGCCGCGTAACGCTGGAGCTTCTGGGCAAGGCCCGGCAGTTGAGCGGCACCACCCGCAGCCAGGTGGTCGCCGTTCTCATCGGCGATGGGGCGGACAGCAAAGCGGCGGAGACACTGGCTGCCTTCGGGGCCGACCGGATCTTGACCCTGGATAACAACGGCCTGGGCCCAGTCTGCGGCCGGGCGGTGGCCAATGCCCTTTCCGAGACAATTTCCGCGGAACGGCCCTACGCCGTGCTGTTCGCTGCCACCGCCGATGGCCGGGACCTGGCCTCACGTATCGCCGCGCGCCTGGGCCTGGGCCTGACCGGCGATGCCATTGACCTGGAAATTGACAGTCAAGGCCGCCTGGTGCAGTTGAAGCCAGCCCTGGGCGGCAACGTCATCGCACCCATTCTATCCAAGACCCTGCCCAACCTGGTAACCCTGCGTCCGGGCCTGCTGGCCCCCGTCGAGCCCGACGAGACCGCCGCTGCCAGCGTTGAGACCCTGGCTGCGCCTTCCTTTGACGGTACTGACATCACCGTGGTGGAAACCCACTTCCAGGACGACCCCGGCGGCATCGCCCTGGCCATGGCTGAAATCGTCCTTGGCGCAGGTATGGGCGTCGGAGGACCCGACAACCTGCCCCAGGTGCAGTCCCTGGCCGCCGAAATTGGCGCCACCGTGGCCACTACCCGCAACGTTGTACATGCCGGGTGGCTGCCTCACCAGGTTCAAGTGGGCATCAGTGGCCGCACCATCGCGCCCCGGGTGTACCTGGCAGTGGGCATCAGGGGGGTATTTGACCATACCGTTGGAATCCAGAAGGCAGGCGTTATCGTCGCGGTCAACAGCAACCGCCGCCACCCCATATTCAAGGCCGCCGACGTCGGTATTGTAGGCGACTGGCAGGAATTTCTGCCGCCGCTGGTGGAAGCCATCAAGCCGGTATTGAAAGAGTTGGTATAGGTTCTCCGAGTCTGCCTTTGCCGGAAGATGTTCATCAGGGGAAGGATTTTACGGATGACACTCCCATAGTGAAGTAATATAATGGGCCAAACCGCCCTAAGCAGACGGGGACAGCCTTTCCAGTGAATTTTCCCTCGGTTCGCAGCCCAGACGTCTAACCCGCCAGAGGTACATCATGGACTTTGCATACACTCCCGAACAGGAACAGTTGCGCGAGGACGTGCGCGTTTTCATCCAGGAAAACGTCGACGACGATGTCCGCCAGGAAATCGAGGAACTGGGGATACGCCGGCGGGGACCCAAGGTCCGCGAGTTGTACCAGAAGCTGGGCGAACGCGGCTGGGTCGGCATCAGTTGGCCCAGGGAGTACGGAGGGCAGGACGGCAGCCGCATTGACCAGTACATCGTCGAGGAAGAGTTCGCCCGGGCCGGTATTACCGTTGGCGGCGCCGGCAGCGGCGCCCCCGCCATCCTGGCCGCGGGAACCGAGGAACAGAAGAAGTACTTCCTTCCCGGCCTGATCAGGGGCGAAATATCATTCGCCCTGGGATTCACCGAACCGCAGGCCGGCGCGGATCTGGCCAGCCTGCAGTGCCGGGCGGTACGAGACGGCGACGAATACGTCGTCAACGGCCAGAAGATGTTTACCACCGCGGCCCACTACGCCAGCCACATCTACCTGATGGCCCGCACCGACCCGGAGGCGCCCAAGCACCGGGGAATCTCAATTTTCCTAGTCCCCATGGACACCGAGGGGATAACCGTGCGCCCCCTGTGGACCATCCAGAACGACCCGCCGGCGCCGGCCGGCACCACCTACGGCGATGCCCGAACCAACGAGGTCTTCTTTGAGGACGTTCGGGTTCCCGCTTCCTGCATGCTGGGCGACGAGAACATGGGCTGGTACGTGGGCGCCATGGGCCTGAACTTGGACCGGGTGGGCGCCAGCCGCTATCTGATTTCCGTCCAGCGGGACGAGGACATTGTTAATTATGTAAAGGAAAACAACCTCGGCGGTATGAACCTGGCCGAGGATGCTTCGGTGCGAGACCGCATTGCCGAGCTTTGGATCGAAGCCCAGGTGTGCCGCCTGATGACCATGCGCAGCATGTCTCTGGTGGAAAAGGGCGGCAGTTTTACTTACGAAGGTTCCGCCGAGAAGGTCTTCGCCCCAGAGCATGGGGTCCGCACTACCGAGACCATCTCCCAGATACTGGGCCCTTACGCCCAGTTGCTCAATGGCTCCGAGGATGCCGTCGAGGAGGGCGTTTTCGCTCACAACCTGATGGGCTCCTTCCAGTCCGGCATTAACCATGGCAGCACCCAGGTAATGCGGGACCAGATCGCCCGTCGCGGCTTGGGCATGCCCCGGACTTAGTACCTGAATCGCAGCATTAGCATGCAATGTGCCAGCCTCCATTGCAAATTTGAAAACCAAGGACCCTTATGGACGTACTGCCTAACGAAGAAGAACAAATGGTGAAGAACCTGGCCAGGGAGTTCCTGGAGGCGGAGTGTCCGCCCCGTCTGGCCAGGGATATGGAAAAGGACGACCTGGGCTACCCGCCGGAGCTTTGGCGGCAGATGGCCGACTTGGGGTGGCTGGGCATTGCCTTGGCGGAGCAGTACGGAGGCCAGGGACTCTCGCTGACCTACCAGGGTCTTATCACTGAAGAACTGGGCCGGGCCATAGCTCCGGTCCCCTATCATTCCACCATGGTTGCCGCGCTGACCATTGCTGAAGTTGGTTCCGACCAGCAGAAGCAGGATTTGTTGCCCCGGGTCTGCAGCGGGGACCTGGTTCTGACTTGGGCATTCTCCGAGGAGAATCCCCGCTACCTGCCTGAAACTATCCACTGCCAGGCGACGGAGAATGGCGACAGTTTCATCCTCAACGGCACCAAGATGTTTGTGGACAACTTTGTGGCCGCCGAAAAATGCCTGGTGGCCTGCCGTACCGCGCCGGCCACCGACGACAACGCCGGCATTTCCCTGCTATTGGTGGACGCGGGCAGCACAGGGGTGAGCCAGATTCCTCTCACCACCCTGGCCAAGGACAAGCAAAGCAAGGTTACCTTTGACAATGTCCGCGTCCCCAGGGCCAACCTTATTGGTGAAATCAACCAGGGCTGGTCCATTGCCCAGGGAATGCTGGACCGTGGTACCGCCCTCCTGTGCGCCCAGATGGTGGGCGCGGCCCGCAAGGATGCCGAGATGGGCATCGAATATGCCAAGAACCGAGTGGCCTTCGGGCGGCCCATCGCCGGCTTCCAGTCAATTCAACACATGTGCGCCGACATGATCCTTTGGGTGGACGGCGGGCAGCTCCTGACCTATGAAGCTCTATGGAAGATGGACCAGGGTCTGCCGGCAACCATGGAGGTTTCCCAAGCCAAGTCCTTCTGCAACGACAAGTGCGAAGCGGTAGTCCGGACTTCCCAGGTGCTCCACGGCGGAATGGGCTTCATGATGGAATTCGACCTTCACCTGTGGTACCGGCGGGTAACCGCCTGGACCATGCGACTGGGCACCAGCTTTGAGCACCGGGCAAGGATCGCGCGGGCGCTGCTCGACCAGCCTGGCCAGGTGCGGCTGGGAATGAACCTGGAAGTGCCGGCCTGAACCGGCTTGATAGGGAACTAAAAGCACTCAGGAGTTCTACAACATGGCAAAAGACCCCGTTTGCGGCAAGGTGATAGACGAGGCTGAGGCCCGCGCTCAGACCGGCCAGACCATGCACGGTGCATCGGAAGTGGACCCGCAGCAGGGTACCCGCAGCTTCCACAACGGCCAGTGGTTTTATTTCTGCGGCCTGGATTGCCGCACCAAGTTCCTGGCGACCCCGGCGGCCTTCCTGGAACAGTAGAGCCAGGCTTCGGAGGCCTAAAGGCCGCAGCCTGGACAAACTCCCGCAAACAGGAAAACCTGGGGTATCCATGCCACGGTGGTGGCGGTTTCTCATCAAAGGAATGGTGAGGTGCTTGATATGCACGTCGGACTGGTAATGGAATGCGACTATCGCATGGGCGTAACCCAGGAAGAGGCTTTTGACGAGGCCTTTGCCATGGCGGATGTGGCGGACGAGTTTGGCCTGGACGGCGTTTGGCTGGCGGAACGCCACTTCGCCGCCCCGCGCCGGCCGGGTGACCCCATGGGCGCCGGTATTCCATCGGTGGTGTCCGTACCCCTGGTAATGGCCAGCGCCATCGCCGGCAGGACGAAGAATGTAAGAATCGGCACCGGTGTCAGCGTCCTGCCCCTTTGCCACCCGGTAAGGCTGGCCGAAGAAGCGGCCACCGTGGACCAGGTCAGCCGTGGCCGCCTGGAGTTCGGCGTAGGCCGCAGCGGTTTCCCACGCTCGTACGACGGTTACGGCATTCCCTACGGGGAGAGCCGGGCCCGCTTCCAGGAAAACCTGGACATCATCCTTAAGGCCTGGTCGGAAGACCGCTTTTCCTACGAGGGCGAGTTCTACCAGATTAACGACCTGTGCGTTCTGCCCAAGCCGTACCAGCGGCCCCATCCCCCCATCCGCATCGCAGCCACCACTCGCGACACCTTCCCGCAGGTGGGCCGCAGCGGACACTACGTTATATCGGGTCTCCGCGGTTTCGACGTCAACGAAGTGGAAGACCACATGCAGATGTACCACGAAGGGCGCGCCGAGGCCGGCCACGAAGGCAAGGGAGAGACCTTCCTCCGGGTCCCAATCTACGTGGCGGAAACCGACGACAAGGGCCGCTCCGAACCGGAAGAGGCCACCATGCGGTCTTACCGTCGCCTCGGCGATCTCTTTGGGAGTTCTGCCAGCGCTGCCGGCACAACCCTGTCCGAGGAACGAAGAGAGCGCGCCGAACGCTTGGCCAACGTGACCTACGACGACTTGTTGAAGGACCGCCTGGCCTATGGTAGTCCGGATACCGTCGTCGAGAAACTGGTCCAACTGACCGAAAGGTTGGGTCTGGACGGCATCATAATGGAGCCCAACGTGGGGGGCGGTCTGACCGTCGAGCAAGTGCTAAATTCGGTCAGGCTGTACGCCCAGGAAGTGGCGCCAAGGGTCCGGGAGGCTGCCCAGGCGTAACGAGTTTCAAAAAGCCTCAAGCCAAAAATAAAGGGCGGAGCAGTCTCCGCCCATTTTCTTTCCTCAATGATCTTTTGCTTTTGTCCTGCCTGAACGTCCCCGGCCCCTGGTGCCGGCGTCAGTCCTCTGCCACGCCCTCAAAGAAGTCTGGCGACACGGCATCTCCATCGCCGACGGGCGGCCAGCCGCGGATGTAATATTCACGCCCCAGGATCATGTTGGCCGCTTCCCTGGGCACACGGTCGTAGGGCCAGTCAGGGGCCACCTGGGTGCGGTGGCTGAGGATGCAGCCCATTTTGAGT
Source organism: Dehalococcoidia bacterium (assembly GCA_034428635.1). Lineage (GTDB taxonomy): Bacteria > Chloroflexota > Dehalococcoidia > Lucifugimonadales > UBA3495 > Bin22. Next base: position 4,973 of record DAOUHR010000145.1, on the reverse strand, counting down.
TCCATCTGGTCGGCCACGTTCATTTCCAGGTGAATGGTCTCCGGCGGCGCTCCGTCGTTGGCCCGGTTAGGGTTGGGCAGGGGAAAGTCGATGCCCTGTGCTCTCAACGTCTGGGCCCACTCCATCCGGAATCCCCGTGGCCGCGCGCTGTAATAGAGACGCTGCGGAGTGTAAGGGCCAACCCCATTGATGAAGTGCTGCGGGTAGGCGCTGGGGTCCGCCGCTCTCTTGAAGGCGGTGGTGGCGTGCTCGTGGATGGCAATGTGGTCGGGATGACCGTAAAGGCCGTCCGGGTCGAACGTCAGCACCACCTGGGGCCGGAAGCGTCGAATCTCCTCCACCAATCGCTCCACCACCACCTCCGCCGGGGCGTTCACGAAGGCCTGGGGATGCTCGTTGGGCGGGGTTCCTGCCATTCCCGAATCCCGGTAGTGCAGGACGATGTGGTCCCTAACCCCCAGGATTTGCACCGCCCGGGCCAGTTCTACCCGGCGCACTGAACCCAGGGTCTCCCTGGTGGCCGCGCCCTCCTGGCGGATTTCTCCCTCCTCGCCCAGGGTGGCAGTAATCAGGCGAACTTCCACCCCCCTGGCGGCGTGGGTCGCCAGGGCGCCGCCCACGGGAAAGGCCTCGTCGTCGGGATGGGCAAAGCAAGCCAGCAGGCGGTGTCCTGGCATCACAGATTCTCCTCTTCTCATTCAATCGCCCGGGCAGCGCCCGGTTCTCGGTATTCTACCAAAGGAAACTTGGGCGGGACAGGACGGCTATCATTATGCAGGGCAATCGCATCTTAAAGAATTGACACCCTGAACGACCGAGGCTGTCATTCAGAACGAAGTGAAGAATCTAAGATCCTCCCCAGGTGTAGGCGCGCACGGCCGTGCGCGCCTACACTTTCGGACCCTCGACCGTGCTTTGGGGAAGGATTCTAGGCCCTTCGGCCGGCTCAGGGCAACATAACCCCCGCTTAAGTGGACTGCGGGAATTAAAACGCGATTGCCCTGAACTGTGGGGCCAATGGTTTGCGTCCCGGCCCGCCAGGACGGATAATTGGCCCATCTAACGGACCACTGGGCAGGAGGTGTTTGCATGTCCAAAATAAGCATGATCCACCACATCAACATCCAGATCACTGACCGGGAACGGACCCGGGAGTGGTACGAGCGGGTATTGGGCGCAGAGTTTCTCGACAGGGGCCCGGCGTTGAACCGCCGCCAACTCCAGCTGCGGCTGGGGACGGGGGAAATCCATACTTCCGATACCGACAACCTGGTAAGGGTGCCCCGGGTCCACTTCGCCATCGAGGTGGAGGACTTCGACGCCATGCTGGCCCACCTGGAAGCGCAGGGCGTTCCCTCCACGCGCACCGCGGGCGGTTCCTTCACGGGCACCGGCGGCGAAGACCCCCAGCAAGGTACCAGGGAAGACACCGGCGAACGGTACACCTACATCAGCGACCCAGACGATAACCTGATCGAACTGGTTTACCACCCCCGCGGCCTGGAAAGCTCTTCCGGTGAATCTGTCGACTTGACCCACGATGACGTCAACGTTCGCTGGAGGCAGATAGAGGGGTTCGTTGAAGCCGCCTATGCCGAAGAGCAGGCGCCGGTAAGATAGCCCTGGCTCCGAACCATCGGCGGCAGGTCTTGACTTGGGCCCCAATCCGTTTCAAGCTAGGGGCATCTTCTCTAAAGGAGTGTGCAAATGGCCTATACCACTGACATGTACGAGGGCATGATTGCGGAAACCACCACCATTCAGGGCCACAACGGGGACGCCATCGGCGCATACGTCGCCAAGCCCCTGGGGCCCGGGCCCTTCCCCGGCATGGTGCTGATCCACCACGTGCCGGGTTGGGACGAGTTCTACCGGGAGACGGCCCGCCGTTTTGCCCATCACGGCTACCTGACCATCTCCCCTAACCTCTACCACCGCAACGGCCACGGCGACCCTGTCGAGATAGCCACCCAGGTCCGCGAGTCCGGCGGCATTCCTGACGACCAGGCTTTGGGTGACATCGGGGGAGCCATGCGCTTCCTGCGCACCCTGCCCAACCTGAACGGCAAAGTGGGCGTCTTCGGCACCTGCTCCGGTGGCCGCCTTACCTTCCTGACCGCCTGCCGCGTAGGCGGTTTTGACGCCGCCATTGACTGCTGGGGCGGCCGCGTGGTGGCTTCCGGGGACGATCTAAATCCCAACCAGCCCGTTGCTCCCATCGACTACACCGCTGATTTGTCCTGCCCGCTGCTGGGACTCTTTGGCAATGATGACCAGGCGCCCACGGCAGAACAGGTAAACCAGCACGAAGAGGAACTGAAAAAACACAACAAGACCTACGAGTTCCACCGCTACGACGGCGCCGGTCACGGTTTCTTCTACTACGACCGTGCCATGTACCGCCAGGAGCAGGCCGTAGACGGCTGGAGCAAAATCTGGCCCTTCCTGGAAAAGAACCTGGGCTAACCCACTCCCTTAGCCTCAACTGCCATCGCCGCTCACTTGGCGGCGATGGCAGCCTGTTTTGGCTCATTTACCGAGGGTGGGTATATCGTCGCAAACTACGTCGGTCATCACGGCACCGATGTCGTCGCGTTGAACGCGGCCACCGCCAATTCACAATGGCTGTAAACCCCGCCCACTCCTTGACGCTCCAACCTCAGTAGCTTCATCTGCGGCCAGAGTAGCAGGGTAGCGGAGAAGAAGTTGGCATGCTGAACAGCCTCGAATCTAAAGATTGGACTGAACGCCACTTGCCCAGGCGGGTTTGCTCCCGTGTTCCCTGGACGGCGTTGCGCACTCGGGTTGTTCAACGGCCAGAGTTGGGGGTTGAAGACTCAGGATAGGGGTTTACCAATTCGCTCCGTAAACAGCCCAGTCAGGGCCTGCGAATCCACGTCAAGGCAGATACGGGCGTTGGCTTCTGCCGCCTGCCAGTCGGCCACCGTCTGGCCGCGCGTGAGGTCGCTGTGGGTCTCAATTTCCACCAGAGCCGGCCGCAGGGTAAATAATTCCGGTTTGACCGCGTAGCCTACTGCCGGCATATCGTTGTATCGCACTCCCTCATCCCGACCAATCCGACCGGTACGGATATAGGCCTCCCGCAAGTATGCCGTGGCCCGGGCCAGCAGTTGGGGTCCAGGGTTTGTCGCACTGGCAATAGTCTCAAGTTGCGCCGGACTCACGGTTACCCGGTTGCACACGTCCAGCCCCACTTGCACGATGGGTGCGCCGGACTTGTACAAAATGGCCGCTGCCTCCGGGTCTTCATGCAGGTTGGCGGTGGCCACCTGGGAGACATTGCCGGGGACAGTGACTGCACCGCCCATAACTACCACTTCCCGTACCGACCTGGCAAATTCAGGTTCCAGGGACAGCGCCAGCGCAACGTTGGTCATTCGCCCCAGGGCCAGGATTGTAACGTCCCCCGGTCTGGCCATCACCGTCTCCACCATCGCCAGCGCGGCGTGCTTTGCGTTCGCCGGAACAATAGCCTCTGTAGTTGCCGCCGGGCCGGTAATTCCGCCCAGACCGTCAGCCCCGTGGATGTGAGAAGCCCAACCTTCGCTGGCCAGCCTAAGGAGCGGCTTACCCGCTCCCCGGTACACCGGGATGTCGGTCCTGCCCACTGTGGTCAAAAAGTGAATGGCATTGGCGGTGCAGATATCAACGGAGGAGTTGCCGTAAATGGTGGTAAGGGCCAGCACCTCCAGTTCGGGGCTGGCAAAGGCCAGCAGCAGGGCCGCCACGTCATCAATCCCGGGGTCCGTGTCGATGATAACCGGCTTCATAGCCTTACCTCCCGCGCTGGTTGTGGCCTGGTTCTGCCACCCTCTACGGGCCCTGAATGGAAGTTCACTTCCAGCGCCAGCCTTATCAGAGCGGACTACTGGGCAAAGTGCGGCATCACTTTGTCTCCTAAAAGCCGCATGGACTTCCGGACCTGGTGGGTGTCCATTTCCCCGGTGTTCAACTTCAGCATCAAATTGCGCACGCCCACGTCGCGCATTTCGGCCACCTGGTCGGCTACCTGGGATGGCGTGCCCAGGATAAATGCCTGTTCGAGAACCTCGCCTGGCGGCGCCGGACGGTTGGGGTCCGGTGGCGGGAAGCCGCCAGGGTTGAACTGCTCCCTGGCGTGGCGGAAGTGGGTCCGTTCCCGTTCAAAGCCGGCGGACGCAACTTCCAGCGCCTCCTCGTAGCTCTCGGCGACAAACAGGTCTCGGGAAGCCCAGCACTGGTCGAGAGCGGCTTCCGCTTCCGCTTCTACAAATCCCGCTTCCAGCATGGTGCTGCGGTAGCTGTCCAGGCGTCGCTGTAGGGTGGGCAGGGTTTGGATGCCGATCATTATGGGCCGCCCAATCTGGGCCATCTTCATTGTTGAAGCCTCGCTGATGCAGGCGCGCACCAGAGGAGGGTGTGGCTTCTGGAAGGGGCGAGGGCGAAGCAGCGGAAACTTCACGTCCCAGTGTTTCCCTTGGTAGTGGAGGTCTTCGCCTGTCCAGGCTGCCACCAGCAACTCTTCCGTCTCCTCCAGTCGGGCCAGCCCGTCTTCCATGCTGATGCCGAATCCCAAATACTCGTAGTGGTTGTAGGCGGAACCGCGCCCCGTTCCTACTATCAGCCTTCCGTGGCTCAGGTTGTCCAGCAGCGAGGTCTGAATGGCCAGCCTGACCGGGTGGTGGAAGGCCAGTTCCGCCACGGCAAAGCCAATCCTGATACGCTCGGTGCGGGCGGCAATGGCCGCCCCAAATACCAGCGGATCGGCGTGGGCTGCCGCGCCGTCAAAATGATGCTCGGTGAGCCAGACCGAGTGCATGCCAACTTCCTCAGCCAGCAAGATTTCTTCCAGGGTGTTGTCAATTACTACCGAATCGTTCTCTGGCTGATGACTGACGGGAAAGACGAAGGAGCCAAAGCGCATGGGTGCCTCTCAGTTGGGTTTATTGCTGCGGCTTGAATTATAGCTTACT
>DAOUHR010000144.1:0-8019 GCA_034428635.1 Dehalococcoidia bacterium | reverse complement strand
TACAGCGGCGAAGCTACTTTAAGAATGGCCTCCGGAAGATAGAGGCCGCAAGGGCCATGGCAGCCCAGATGGTACCAGAACGTAATTGTTCTCACAGTTTCCAGGTATTCTACAGCGCACTCATGGAAGCTATCTCTCTAACGAAATGACCCTCTACCGCAACACCCGCTCGTCACCGACCCGCCGCGTTATCCGCTGCTGGTCCATGTGTTCCAGCAGGGGCAGGCTGTACTTGCGGCTGGTGTCGAACATGGTCCGCACGTCGGCCACCGTTATTGAACCCTTCTCGTGCAGGTGGGCCACTATCCGCTCCGTTATTTCCCGGTAGGCGGTGGCGGCGAAGATCACCGACTCGTTGACGCGGACCACCTGACCCTCGTCAATAAGGTGGCCCAGCAGTTCCGGCTCCGGGTGGCGTTCCGTGGGCGGCGAGTAAGGTTCCCGCTCCAGGGATTGCACGTATTCTATGGCCCGCTTCTCCAGTTCCGGAGTCAGCGTTATCTGGTGGTCGGGCAGGCGCACCTGCTGGCCCTCCTCCACCAGGTGCCTCTCTTCCACCAGCCGGGCCAAAGCCTTAAGGTACACGGCCTGGGAAAGGCCCGTACGGCTGCGGATTTCCTGGGTGGGCGCGCCCCGGCGCAGGGGATAGCTGTTGTGGTAGGTCTGCAGCTCCACCGCCACCCGGTTTCTGAAGATGTCCCAGCCCTGCGCCGAATAGACCACCGCATCGTTCTCAGAACCCAGGCTGCCCAGAATTACCAGGTCGCAGGATTCGGCCAGTTGCGTGGCCCGTTCCAGCGCCTCCTCCGTGGAGAGATTGGACCGCTGGGACAGGGTGCGCAGGTCGCAGGGGCCGCTCTGGTCGGCCACGCTGTAGATAATGTCCTCGCCGGTACCCTGGTCCAGCATCATCAACTGCTCGATGGTCTCGGGACTGAAGCGCCGGTGCCGCCGCCGGGGGTTGGGGTCCACCACCTGCCCGCCGCCCAGGGTGTCCTCGGCGGACCGCAAGACGAAGTAGTCGCCCTTGACCATCGGTATGGGGTCATCCAGCAGGATCTGTATCCACCCCTCATCGCTAGGGGCCAGGCGGTCGGCATCCAGCAGCCGCACCCGGGCCGTGGTCTCGCTGGTGAACAGGTGGAAGGTTACGCCGGCGTTGTGGCGCAACGGGTGGGGCGCCCCCCGTACCATGCGGATATGGGCGTCCAGTCGGCGGGTGGTTGTCAGCCAGCCGGGCAGAGTAACCACCTCGCCCCGTTCAATGTCGTTCCTGGCAACTCCCGACAGGTTGACGGCAAGGCGGACGCCGGGGTCGCTGCGGTCCACCCGCTCCTTGTGGCTCTGCAGCCCTCGGATGCGGCCCCGCATACCCGACGGCGTCAGCTCTACTTCCTGTCCCGCAGCGAACATACCGTCAATCAGGGTCCCTGTAACCACAGTACCGAACCCGGATATGGAGAAGCACCGGTCCACCGGCAGACGGGGCCGGCCCAGGTCACGCCGCGCCCCGGTCTGGTCCAGGATGGCGTCAATGGCGTCCTTGAGTTCGTCCAGGCCTGCACCGGTATAGGCGGAGACGCCGAGCATCGGGCAGCCCTCAAAGGAGGTCCCAGCCACCACGTCTTCTACCTCGGCCTTGACCAGTTCCACCAGTTCGTCATCCACCAGATCCGTCTTGGTGATCACCACCAGGCCCCGCTTGATCTGCAGAATGTCCAGGATGGCCAGGTGTTCCCGGGTCTGCTGCATCACGCTCTCGTCGGCGGCCACGATCAGCAGGGCAAGGTCAATGGCGCCCACGCCGGCCAGCATGTTCTTGATGAGCCGCTCGTGGCCGGGAACGTCCACTATGCTGACTTCCCGCCCGCTGGGCAGGGTCATCCAGGCAAAGCCCAGGTCCACGGTCATCTCCCGCTCCTTCTCCTCGGGCAGGCGATCGGGATCGATGTTGGTAAGGGCTTTGACCAGGGTGGACTTGCCGTGGTCCACGTGGCCGGCGGTGCCAATAACGTACATGCGTGACAACCTCGTTCATAGGGGAGTAAGTACAATTCTACACGATTGCCCATATATTCCGCCCAAGCATAGCATAGACTGGCGAGTTTATATCTGGCCTGACGCTGTTATGCATTATTTTGCCAGCCAATATATATAGCATTCCACAGTAGAAATAGTGTGGTGTGGCTGACATATTGCCGCCACCTTTCGGCATAAAAGGGGGTGTACATGCCTGAAGAAAAGAGGGCCTTATCCGCGGAACTTGTGGACCCTGACCCGTTTGCCATCGGCTTTTCCCTGTTGGGCCTGCTGGTCAACGGCGGCGCTTCCCTGGAACTGCGCCGGAACAGGATCCTCACCGAGAACCAGCGGGCAGGAGAATTCCGACAAACCTGGTTCCAGGCCAGGAGAACGCTGATCAACGCCCGCAGGGTGGTGGAGGAGTTCGCAACTTACGTGGCGGAAGATGGCTAGGGACAGCAGGAGTTTCTGTTCGGCAAGGCCAGGTTGAATCTTCCGAGAGACCGGATGGACCAGTTGCGCCGACTGCACACCAATTCCCTGACCACGGCGTCCTACATGGCAGATAACCTGGACGCCTTGGGCGAATAACTGGACAGCTCCTATCAGCCCATGGTGGACGAAATAATGGAAAAGCTGATTGAGCTTCAACTTCCAATTCTTATGACGCGGTAGTGCTGCTGGTAAGAGAGGGAGCTACCTTGTACGAGAAACTGATCAACTAAATGGGGCAGCGAGAATCATTTTCCTGCTGAAAAGGCGTTAGCAGAAATTGATTTTTCAGGTTTCTTGTCTTAATATTTTGTTAGATTGATGTAGTGAAAAATTGTAAGTTGTAGTTTGAAAGAGATGTTTGATGGGGCCCGCAAGGGGTCCCATTTTTGTTGCCTGCCTTTCAGGTTGGGAGTTTTCGAATGGATATCCAGGACGCGATGAACCAATTACAGGAAATGGGCACCGCCCAAAACCGGAAGATATATGCCCGCCACGGCGTAGGCGAGAACATGTTCGGAATCAGCTATGCGAACCTGAACAAACTGGCAAAGGCCGCCAAGCGCGACCACTCCTTGGCCCTGGAACTCTGGGCCACTGGAAACCACGACGCCCGCGTGCTGGCGGCCATGGTAGCCGACCCGGCCCAGGCTGATGAATCGCTACTGGCGGCCTGGCTTGCCGATCTCGACAGCTACGTGATTACCGACGCCTTTTCCGGTTTCGTGGGCAAGACCAGCTTGGCCCGGGGGAAGGGAGAGGAATGGATCTCTTCCGATGGTGAATGGCCGGGCCGGGCCGGCTGGCACCTGGTGGCCCACCTGGCCATGAAAGATCAGGGCCTGCCCGATGCCTATTTCGCCGCCCACCTGGCAACGATTGAGAGCGAAATACACGCCAGCAAGAACCGGGTGAAAGATGCCATGAATTCGGCGTTGATCTCCATCGGCATTCGCAACGATGCCCTGGAAGAGCAGGCCTTGGCCGCAGCCGACCGTATCGGCAAGGTGGAAGTTGACCACGGGGAGACGGGCTGCAAGACCCCCGACGCAGCCGACTATATCCGCCGAACGCTGGCCCGCCGTCGCCAGAAGGCCGCAGCAGCCGCGGAAAAGGCTTCAAGTCGTTAGCCCCACTGGATCAGGGGAGCGAACAACCGGCGGGCTATCTAATGATGCACGCTGGTTTTCATTGCGGCTTTAGAAGTCAGCAAGTCCCGCTTCGGTTGGTATTGCCGGCCAGGGTTGTGTTTGAATGCGGCAGGGGCGGGATAATACCTCGCCCCTGTATGCTCTAACCATCCATTCAGCCCGTCAATAGGGCTGAAAGACGTTAATATCGCGGCGCTTCCAGGTAGTCCGGCGGATTGGTGGCCCCCAGGTACCTGTTGCCGCCCCAGCAGGCTACCACTCCGTCGTGCCTCACGGCGCAGGTATGCTGGTCGCCGCTGCTGATGATCTCGAATCCCCTCCTGTCAGGTGGCTCCAGGTCCCTCTGCGAGCCCCGACCCCAGCAGGAAACCGTGCCATCGCCCTGGACACCGCACGTGAATTCCTTACCGGCGCCGATGTCCATGAAGCCCTCCACATCCGGCGGCTTCGTCTGTCCGGCTATGCCGCTACCCCAGCAAAGGACCTTCCCCAACTCCTGCAATCCGCAGGTGTGCCGGTCTCCCGAGTCTATGCTAAGGAAGAGTTCTCCTTCAGGAACATCCCTTTGCTGGTAGTTGTTTGCCCCCCAGCAAAGGACCGTGCCGTCGGCCCTCAAGCCACAGGAAAAGTCCCCGCCGGCGCTGACGTCAACAAACGTCTGCACCTGGGGCGCCTCGGTCTGATGGTGGTCATTGTTCCCCCAGCACACGATCGTGTCGTCCATCTGGATTCCGCAAATGTGCTGGCCACCGGCATCGATTGCCTTCAGTCTCAGGCTTCGGTCAACCTGGAAGGTACCCAGCAGATCCTTGCCCCAGCAGAAGGCGGCTCCCTCCCTCGGTTCGTCGGCCTGAATGCCGCAGGTGAACGAACTTCCCGCGCTGATGTCCGAGAAGGTGACGCCCAGCGGCACGCTCAGCTGAGAGTTAACGTCACTGCCCCAGCAGTCCACCGAGCCATCCGAAAACAGAACGCAGGTATGTGCGCCGTTGCTGTCAATCTTGGCTATGGTGACCACATCCGGCGTAGGCGTGGGTGTGGGCGGACGCGGTGTAGGCGTTGCCGCGGGCCGCGGCGTGGGTGTAGGCAACGGGATAGGCGTGGCCGTCGGAGCCGGCACGGGCGTGGGCGCCGATGTAGGCTCCGGCGTGGCCGTGGGCAAGGGAGCAGCCGTGGGTGGCAGGATAGGCGTGGCCGTCGGCGCTGGAGTGTTAATGGGTTCGGTAACAGCCGGAGGCTCCTCGGTGGCTTCTTCAGTCGGTGCCTCTGTGGGTTCTTCGGTCGGTTCTTCGGTGGCAGCATCCCCCGGTGCTGGGGCCTGGACGTTGATAGCCGCCGCCACCGCTGCGTCAATGGTGGCCTGGATGTTGGGGGTTGGCGGAGGCACCGGAGTTGACGTGCTTGCCGGCGTTGGGATGGGCTGGGCCTGGCAGGCTGCAATTGTTAGCGTGGCGATCAGGATAAGAGGAAGAGTCAGTATTGCCTTTGAGTTCAGGGTGTGAAACAGTCGTTGGGCGGTGGCATTTATGTATTCCAAGACGGGCTACTCTCCAGGAAGGGTTTCTGCGGCCACAGGAATGGGCTGCCCATATAGGCTATAGCTTATGTAAAGCATTGGCAAGTTGAAGGGATAAGAAATTGGTAAAGAGGCGCCGGTTTGGGTTAATTCCAGGCAGAAGGGCGCTGATAGTGCCGGTCAGTCAAGGAACCGGGTGAACACCTGGTTGGCGATCAGGTAGGCAGAAGGGTGCAGCCGGTAAACGGTATCCTCACGTTCCAGCAGCCCCAGCTCAACCAGATCATCCAGCTGGAGCCGGTAGCGGGCCGCCAGGTCGGTGCCCAGCCGTACTGAAGCCTCGGCCACGTCCAGCCCATCCAGGAGGCGCAGGCCCAGGAACATGGTCTCCGCTGCTGCCAGACCATCGTCAACGGCTTCGTGGCCAGCAACAGGGCCGGCGGAGTCCAGCCATTGGCCCGTAATCGCGTCAGGGGGAGCGACCCTTTCGGCAGCCCACCGCTGCGCTGCCTCTATGTAGCCCCGAGGCGGGTCCACGTTCCAAAAGCGGTAGCCGCCCAGGCAGGAGTGAGCCCCCGGACCCACTCCCAAGTATGGCAGGTTGCGCCAGTAAGCCAGGTTATGCTGCGATGCCAGCCCTGGTTGCGACCAGTTGGATATTTCGTAGTGGTGATAGTCCAGGTTGCCAAGCAGGTCCCGGGCATACTGGTACATATCCGCCGCCAAATCCGGGTCGGGGTGAGGTACTTCCCCCTTTTCCACCCAGCGGTGCAGAGGTGTTCCCTCCTCAACGGTCAGGCAGTACAGGGAGATATGGGCCGGCCCCAGGGCGGACAGTCGCTGCAGCGTATCCTGCCACTGGGCCAGTGACTGGCGGGGGAGGCCGTAAATCAGGTCCAGGTTGACGTTGTCGAATCCCGCATCGCGGACTGTGCGAAAAGCGGAGATGGCCTGGTCGGCGTCGTGGCGGCGACCCAGCAGATTTAGCAGGTCATTGTCCAGAGATTGCACCCCAATACTTAACCGATTCAATCCTTGTCCGATTAGACTCTCAGCCCGGTCAGCGGTAAGGTCGCCCGGGTTGGCCTCGGCGGTTATTTCTGCGTCCCCGCGTACGGCAAAAACCTGGTTGGCGGTGGCGATAATCCTGCCCAATGCGCCGTCGGGCAGGTACGAAGGAGTCCCGCCCCCGAAGAAGATGGTATTGACCGGGGGATGCCTCAGGGCCCGACCCCAAGCGGTTATCTCGGTCAGCAGGGAGTCCAAGTAGGGCGACATCAGGCCCTCGATGCCCTGGTAGGTGTTGAAGTCGCAGTAGGGGCACTTGGTCTGGCAGAAAGGGACGTGGACGTAGAGGGAAATGCCCGTATCCTGAAGGTCAGTCAGCCCGTGGGACGAGTGCAACAGGAGATCTGGGTCTGGCCCGCCGTTGGATTCAGTCAGCATGGACGGCCCGTTCTGATTATTCGTCGTCAATGAAGCGAGCCTTGCCGTCCACCACTTGGGAGGGATCCTTGTCCTCGGGCCGGTCGGTGGGGGCGGCGCGCCCCAAGTGCTCGTCCACCACGTGGGGCGGCGCCAGCTTTATCAGGATTAGGATGGCCATTCCCAGGATGATAATATCGTCCACCCTGCCGATGAGAGGGATGTTGTCCCTGATCAGGTCGAAGGGCCAGAGGAAATAAACCAGGGCCAGGGGAACCAGGGACCGCAGGATGATATTCACCCGCCGGTCCACGGTAAGTCGCCAGATCAGCATCACATACTTGATGATATTGGGCAGGAACCTGGGCAACAGCATCATCAGGAGGGGAAACAGGAAACGCGACATGGCGGCCCCCATATGGCAGGCTGGGGTCGGCAGTTTAAGATTGGTCTGTATTGATTATAGACCGGGGTTAGCGGGTTGGATAGGGTGGCGGGACAGCGGCAGCTATTGCCAAGTTCCGCTCTCACCCCCGGAATCCGCCCTACTCCCCGCCCACGTCAACAATGACGTTCCCGATGGCGCCGCCCTCCACGGCCAAGTGGGCCGCCACCGTTTCCTCCAAGGGGAAGTGTGGGCCGATGAGATGGGTGAGGGCGCCGGCCTCCAGCCAGGCAGTGATGTCGCCGATGGCGGCCTCCTTGGCCGATTCCGGCATTTCGTACACCAGCACGTTGCGCACCACGGTGTTGCTGCGGCGGAACTGCAAGGGCACCGGTGGTTGCTGAATTGTCCCCCATGAATAGATGGCAACCACGCCGTTCGTTTTCAACACCTGGCTGGTAACAGGGAAGTTGCCAGCGAAGTCCACCTCAACAGTGCGGTCCACACCCTCGCCTCCGGTGATGTCCGTAATGCGTGCGGCGACATCCTCGGTGCGGTAATTGATTATGTGGTCGGCCCCCGCCGCAATGGCGATTTGGGCCTTGTGGTCGGAACTGACGGTGCTGATGACTGTCGCTCCGGCTATCTTGGCCGCCTGGGCCGCGTAGTTTCCCACGGCCCCGGCCCCGCCAGGCACCAGGACCACCAGGCCATCCACAGGTCCGTCTGCGAACAGACAGCGGTGGGCCGTCATAGCCGGCACGCCGAGGCAGGCGCCCTGCTCGAAGGTAATGGAGTCTGGCATTTGCACAGTATGGCCCGATGGCTGCACCGTATACTCCGCCGCCGTGCCGAAGGGCCGACCAAACTGGGACTCGAAGAGCCAGACCCTTTCACCTACTCGGGACGCCGGTACGCCTGCCCCCACGCGGTCAATGACGCCCGAACCGTCCTGATGGGGGATAACCCGTGGGAATGCCATGGGCGCAGTGGAGCCAAGGCGCCGCTTCCAGTCGGAAGGGTTAACG
>DAOUHR010000143.1:0-27097 GCA_034428635.1 Dehalococcoidia bacterium | reverse complement strand
GCGTCTTCTCCCGCAGTTGTCTCAGACAGCGTCTCCCCGACGAGGAATCCCTCTGCCGGGAGATTCATGCCCTGGAACTGGAACGGAACGAAGCTAAAGCCTGCATCAACTGGCGCTTCAACATTCTTGATGCCCGCACCAAGCTCCATCGACTCTATCCCATCAATTCCTAACTTGACCGGGTACTAGCGGTCGGTACACGGGGTGGAAGCACGGGGCTGATCTCCTGTGGGTGCATTTCGATTCATGGTGCATTGGATTGGGAAAGCACTGCGACGGCAACCAGGGCGGGTTTCGGGGCATCCTCTTAGCGCTGCAAACCGCTTAACCCGGAACGCCGCTTGCCTCATCCCAGTTTTGTTCCTGTCGGCCCGTTGTGATAGTGTGATTGATCAGCAAAGCCGGCCGGTCTTGCTGTCAGTGGGAGTAAACCTTCCCGCAATTGGAATCGGTCGGACCAATCGTTTCCAGGAGGCCTCAATTTGTTCTGCCCAGGCTGCGCCACCCGTCTCGACGATATCGGGGCCTTTTGCCCCATATGTGGGAGAGATTTGCAGTCCCTCAAGGAGCGAGTGGGAGCGGGTTATCCGGAATTTGGCAATTACCTGGCGATACCTTGGCGGGGCAAGCAGGTGGTCATGGGCCTGGCGCTGGTGGGCATAGCTTTTCTGGTCATAAGTGGCGGTACCGTTATCCTGGAACGTCTGGGCGCCGGCCTGGCATGGGGCGCCTGGCTGGGCAGCCACGCCATCGGACTGGTAATACTGGGGGCGGTATGGCTGCTGGGCCAGGACAAGGGTCGAATGTCACTGGCGTCGCTGGGGTTGCGTCGACCGAGAACGTCCTGGCCCATTACCTTGTTTTTGTCGGGAGGAGCGCTGGCAGTCAGCATAGGCTTTACGGCGTTGTACGCGCTGGCCATGAAACCACTGGGAATAGACCTGCTGCTGCCGCCTGATGTGCCAAAGGATGTGATATTTGGCGGTTATGCCGTCATCTGGACCTTTGAAGCCCTGGCGGGATGGACGCCACTGACGGAGGAGATCTTCTTTCGGGGCTTCGTTATGCCGGGGTTGGTCGCTCGGTGGGGGGTTATGGGCGCTGCCGTAGCCAGCGCCCTGATATTTTCGTTGTTTCACCTGCACCCCGGCGTACTTGTACCGATCTTCTTTACCGGCCTGCTACTGGCGGCCCTGTTCCACTTCACCGGTTCCCTGTGGCCACCGGTAATTGCTCACGCCGGCCAGAACACGGTGGCGCTGGTCGCTATCATGTATGGGGTCTAAAGGGGCTAGACAACTTGTAACGCTTGGGCTAGAGTTCCTGCGGCGGCAGTCGCGGACTTTGACTCCCGCAAGCAGTCCGCCAAACCACGGAAATCGAGCTACAGGCCGGCAGGAATGACCAGGGACCGCATCAAGGATAAATTCGAAGCCATCCGGGCAGAGAATCGGGCGGGCCTGATCGTTTACGTGACCACAGGGTTTCCCGACCTGGAAGCGACCCTTGAATTGATTCCGGCGCTGGCGGAGGCGGGCGCCGACGGGATCGAGTTTTCCATTCCCTTCAGCGACCCGCTGGCCGACGGGCCTGTTATCCAGGAGTCCAGCTTTCTTGCCTTGCAGGGGGGAGTGACGCCAGACGACTGTCTGGATATGGTGGCCCAGGTGAGGGACAAGGTTCCGGACACACCGCTGATCTTGATGACCTATTATAACCCAGTCTACACCTACGGGCTGGGACGCTTTGCCCAGCGGGCTGCAGAATGCGGCATTGACGCAATTATTCCGGTGGACGTGCCGGCAGAGGAAACTGGGCCGCTATATGAAGAGTGCCGCCCGAGAAACGTTCACATCGTTCCCCTTCTGGCGCCAACCAGCACCGATGAGAGTATCGAAACGGCCGTTGGGATAAGTTCAGGCTTCATTTACTGCGTCAGCCTTACGGGAATCACGGGAGCGCGGGACCAGGTGTCACAGCCGGGTATTGAGCTTATCAGGCGGGTAAGGCAGCATACTTCCCTGCCGCTGGCCCTGGGGTTTGGCATTTCGAGGCGCGAACACGTGGAAATGGTGTGCCAGGAAGCTGAGGCCGCCGCGGTGGGTAGCGCCCTAATTCGCACAATGCTAGAATCGCCGCGAGAGCAGTTGGTGGCGCGTGCCACCCAACTGGTTTCGGAACTGGCGGGCAGAAGTTGACCTCAGTCCGGAGGGAAGAGTTGATGACAGTATGCCGGGGGCTAAGGGGCGCGACCATGGCTGAAACCAACACGGCCGAGGACATCTATGGTGCGACCAGGGAGATGCTGCAACACCTGATTGAAGCCAATGATATAGATGAGCGGGACGTTGCGATGGCTTACTTCACCGTGACGCCGGACCTGAACGCCGCCTTTCCGGCCGCCGCCGCCCGTCAACTGGGCTGGAACAGCACCGCTTTGATGTGTGCGACGGAAATTCCCGTGCCCAACTCCTTGCCTAGTTGCATTCGTGTGCTTATACTTATCAATACTGAAAAAGAACCCGACGAATTACATAATATCTACCTGAAGGGAACGGAAGCACTCCGCCTTCATGGATTGCAAACCACGTAATGTCAGTCCTGGTATTTGAATCAATGAAAATCGAAAACTCCGGCCTGGTTTGCCGCTACTCTTACGGCCTTCGGGCCGTTTGTCTTTTTTCATAGCAAGAATATTTCAACCCGGATGGGTTTGCAGAAAACCTAGAACTTTCACCCCCATGTGTGGATAAATGGGGGCACTCTCAAAACCAGAAGGTGCAGCAAAATGATTGTGGTAATGGCCAAGGACAGTACCCCGGAGCAACTGGAGGAGGTAAAGGCCCGTATATCCAGGCGCCCGGGCCTTGAACCGCAGGTTTCTGAAGGGGCGGAGCGCGTAGTTGTCGGGGTAATCGGCGCGGTTACACCGGATATGCGGGATGAAATGGCCCTGGTGGCCGGCGTCTCGGAAGTGATTCCCATAACCAAGCCATACAAGATGGCAAGCAGGGAATTCCGTCCCGAAAATTCCATCGTTATGGTGGGAGATGTTGCGGTAGGTGGTCCGGAACCCGTAGTAATGGCTGGGCCATGCTCGGTGGAAGACGAAGAGCAGATGGTGAGTACCGCCAAGTCGGTAAAAGCATCCGGGGCTCGCATACTGCGAGGCGGAGCCTTCAAGCCCCGTACTTCCCCTTACAGCTTCCGGGGCATGGGCCTCGACGGCTTGAAACTGCTCAACATCGCCAAGCAGGAAACGGGACTGCCCATAATCACGGAAGTTATGACGCCCGGCGACGTGGACACCGTTGCCCAGTATTCGGACGTTTTGCAGGTCGGCGCCCGAAACATGCAGAACTATAACCTGCTGGATGCCGTAGGCGAGACCCGTATGCCCGTAATGGTCAAGCGGGGCCTGGCGGCCTCCTACGAAGAGTGGCTGCTGGCGGCGGAGTACGTTCTGGCCGGCGGCAATGAGTCGGTAATGCTGTGTGAACGGGGTATACGCACTTTCGAGAGCACGACCCGCTTCACGCTGGACGTGGCGGCCATACCGGTTATCAAGAGGTTGAGCCACCTGCCCATCGTTGGCGACCCTAGCCACAGCACCGGCCACTGGTACCTGGTTACTCCCGTGGCGCTTTCGGCTATTGCCGCGGGCGCTCACGGTCTGTTGATCGAGGTGCACCCCAACCCCGACTTGGCCAAGTGCGACGGGCCCCAGTCTCTTACCTTCGAAAACTTCGCCAGCCTGATGGACCAGGTGCGGGCGGTGAAAGAAGCGGTGTCCGGCGCCCCGGTTCCCGCCTAACCACAGTCGAAGAGTGGATTGAGTCCGCGCCATAAAGCGGCAAGATGGATACAAACGGAAGGGCAGGCTCTGTCAAAGAGCCTGTCCTTTCTTTTGGCTTTTTTCGGTAGCCAATGCTGGCGATTTATGATTTTACCTATCATGCTGATTGATTTTGTTGGATAAATGATAGATACTAGCCTTAGGATGAGGTTCCAGCTAGAATTGCGTAAACACAAAGAGGGACCAAGAGACGTAACTTGCTGCGGGGTGTAGCGATGTTTCCACAGATCAATCTGGTCTCACTGACCCGCGAAGACGTTCAACGTGTTGACGATTGGCTGCACGACCCTGATGTCAATTCCCTGTGGTTCGGGGAGGATGAGAACGGGGACCCCCTGCACATTGGCTACACGCCAGGAGAAGTCCTCAGCGCGCCGGAGGACAGATGGAACGAATCCATTCCAGACGAAGAATACCGTAAGGTATTTTCCGTCTACACAACCGAAGGGGAACATATCGGCGAGGGCCAGCTGGAGTTCGAGTGGGCACTGCTGGAGGCGCAGCTTGTGCTGATCATAGGGCGAAAGGACCTGTGGCACCACCACTACGGCACTTCGGCCCTGGTAGCACTGCTGGATGAAGCCTACAATTCTTACGATCTGCACAGGGTCTGGGTAGACGTGCCGGAATACAATGAGCACGCGCTGCGGCTGTGCCGTCACGTGGGTTTCGTTCTAGAAGGTCACTTTCGCAAGACTCACCGCAAGGGAGATTCCTGGTATGACTCCTTCGCCATGGGCTTGCTGTCAGACGAATACGAGAGGCGTCGTGCCAGACTGATGGAAGCGGGCGAGGCATAGCGGCAACAGAGTCCGGGCCAATTACGGCCCGGGAGTTTCCTCCTGGCCGTTCCATAAAATCCTAACCAAGGTGATTGTCATGGCAGTGATAACGATTAACGGTCCCATTGGAAGCGGCAGCTTTGAAGTCGGCCAGATGGTGGCCGAGCGATTGGGGATCGACTACGTGGACCGCATGGTCATCGCCGAAGCGGCCCGTCGCATCGGGTCCCCCGTGGGGAACCTGATGGAGAAGGAGCAACGGGTTATCCGCTTCCGTGAACGGTTGGGCCGTTTCCTCCAGACCATGCTGGAACGCTCCGCCATTTCCGGCGTGGGCGGCGAGCCTTACTTTGGCCACGGCACCGAGATGCTGCCGGCAGAGACTTATACGGAACTGCTGGTTGATTCGCCATCGGCATCCCAGACAGTAAACGACCAAGCGTTCATCGAGGCCACCAGCTCCGTGATCAGTGAATTGGCCACGGCGGGCAATGTGGTGATAATCGGCCGGGGTGGGAATATGATCCTGTCCGATTTTCCCGATGCGCTTCACGTGGGCATGCTGGCGCCCCTGGATTCCAGGATAGAAAATATTATGGCCCGCGAACATTACAGTCGGGAAGAGGCGACCAAATATGTGCTTGAGCTGGAAGAAGCCCGGCTGGCTTTTTTCCGCAAGTTCTTCAAGGTCAACGCCAACGACCCGGAACTGTTCCACATCATTCTCAACGGCGCCCTTATACGGCCCGAAATCGCTGCCGAAATGGTGGTGCACGCCGCTGAAGACTTGAGGCATTCCGCTGAGGGTGTGCCGGCCTAGCCTGCCGGCGCACCGGCTTCCTAATCGCCTGATGGCGCCCGGATTAGGGGCATCCATTCAGGTCCTTTTACGCCCAGATTGAGCGCAGTCCTTCAAGAGTTGCCGCAACCGGTATCTGTTGTATGTTTTCCAAGGACCGCCTTCAAAACTCCTATCAAGGTCTGTGACTGAATGATTCCTCTTTCAGATGCTGACGCGCTGGTAAAGCCGGCTGCGCCGGTCAACAAGGCGATCATTGGGTTGAACTTGCTGGTCTTCCTGTATGAACTGGCGCTGGGCGGCCTGGGATTTCTGTTTGGCGCCGATGGGCTCCGGTTGACAATTTTCTTTCTGACCTGGGGCTTCATCCCCAGGGAACTGACTGAGGGCATCGCCTACGAGTCATTCATCGCAGCCGGAGACATTGACACCCCTATTCCAACGTGGGGCACCCTGGTTTCGTCCATGTTCATCCATGGTGGGCTGCTTCACCTGGCAGGCAATATGATGTTTCTGTGGGTCTTCGGCGGCAACCTGGAGGCCCGCCTGGGACACGCCTGGTACTTAGTTTTCTATTTCGTAACGGGGGTTGTGGCGGCGTTGTGTCACTGGCTGGTGGAACCCGCTTCACCCATTCCCCTGGTGGGAGCCAGCGGCGCCATCGCGGGAGTCATGGGCGCCTACCTGATGCTGTACCCCAGGAATCGAATAAACTCGTTGGTGATTTTCTATTTCATAACCGTCATCCGGATTTCCGCATTTTGGCTGCTGGGGTTCTGGTTTGCCTGGCAACTGGTGCAGGCGCTGCTGGCCTTTGGTGTTTCGGCCCAGGTCAGCGTCGCCTTCTGGGCCCACGTGGGTGGTTTCGTGGCAGGAGCAGGCATTATCGCTATCTACAAATTGGTGACGGGACAACCGGTATTGCCAACCAGGGGACCTCCAACTCCTCCCTCCAACTCCATGAGGTATTGGCGGGGCCGTCCGCTGGACTGATGGAGGATAAGAACTGGGCCAGGTTAAATCTGTGTTAGAATTGCGCCTGTGTAATGGCGGCCCTTGATATTTACCGCCATATTTCGGATACTTGTCTAAACTCCAGACACAGAAAGGTGGAGGAACAGATGCTCGACTACAAGCCAAACATTGTCCTTTCCAATGATGAACAGGAATACAAGGTAATCGGCACCAGGCCGGTGCGGCCCGACGGCGCCGATAAGGTTACGGGAAAGGCGAACTACAGCGCGGATATTAACCTGCCCGGAATGCTTTACGGGAAGGTTTTGCGGAGTCCCCATGCGCACGCCATCATCAAGTCCATTGATACCAGCAAGGCTGAAGCACTCCCCGGCGTTCGGGCGGTGGTAACTTCCGCCGACATCGAAAAGCCCTCCGGCCGGGCCTCGGAGCTTGCCGAAGGGGCCATGGTCAACTACAAATTCCTGAGCAACAACGTTCTGGCCGATGGAAAAGCTCTTTACAAGGGGCATGCAATCGCCGCCGTAGCCGCTGCCAATCCGCACGTGGCGGAAGAGGCCCTCAAGTTGATTGAGGTGGATTTTGAGGTCTTGACGCCGGTGATGGACGCTAAGGAAGCTATGAAGGAAGGCGCTCCACTGGTACACGAGCGTCTGGCCGGGTTGACAACTTCCAGCATTCGGGCCGGCGGTGTCCTGGACGACGACGACGCTACGAAGGGCACCAACATCGCCAATCACTTTGAATTCAAGCTGGGGGACCCGGACGAAGGGTTCAACCAGGCGGATGTTATCGTAGAGAAGGAAGTTGCCACCGTGGCCGTCCACCAGGGCTACATCGAGCCCCACAGCGGCACCGCCCAGTGGCACGAAGACGGCAGCCTCACCGTTTGGTCCAGCAGCCAGGGGCAGTTCACCGTGCGGGAGTACACCGCCCGGCTGTGCGGCGTGCCTGTATCCAAGGTCAGGGCCATACCCATGGAAATTGGCGGCGGGTTCGGCGCCAAGCTGACCATGTATATGGAGCCCGTGGCTGCTCTGCTGGCCCGCAAGGCCGCAGCGCCGGTGAAGATGTCCATGACCCGCACCGAGGTCTTCGAGGGCAGCGGCCCCACCTCGGGCACCTACATTTCCGTCAAGCTCGGCGCCACCAGTGAGGGCAAGCTGACCGCCGCGACCGCAACCCTCATTTTCGAGGCTGGCGCTTTCCCGGGATCACCGGTTGCCGGTGGCGCCCAGTGCATGTTGTCAGCCTATGATATCCCCAACGCCTTTGTTGAAGGGTACGACATTGTGGTGAACCGTCCCAAGACGTCCGCCTATCGCGCGCCTGGATCTCCTGCTGCCGCTTTCGCCATGGAAACGGCCATTGACGAGCTTTGCGAGAAGATCGGGATGGATCCCATTGACTTCCGCCTGCTGAACAGCTCCAAGGAAGGCGTCCGACGGGTTACCGGCCCCCTGATGCCCAAGGTGGGCTTCATCGAGACCCTGGAAGCGGCCAAGGCCCATCCCCACTATTCGGAGAAACTGGAAGGGCCCTACCGGGGCAGGGGAGTGGCCAGCGGGTTCTGGGGCAACAACACGGGTCCCTCCAGCGCAGTGGCCCTGGTGCAACCCGATGGCAAGATCAGTCTAACCGAGGGATCTCCCGATATCGGAGGTACCCGTGCCTCCGTGTCCCAGCAGATGGCAGAGGTGCTGGGAATTCCCGTGGAAGACATCAATTCCTACATTGGAGACACCGACTCCATAGGCTTTACTTCCAATACCGGCGGCAGCGGCGTTACTTTCAAGACGGGCTTTGCCTGCTATACCGCCGCGCAGGACATCAAGCGGCAGATGATGGAACGCGCCGCCAAGCTGTGGGAAGTTACAGTCGATGATGTGGAGTACGTTGACGGCGTTCTCCAGCACAAGTCCGACCCCGAGTTGCGGCTGACCTTCCAGCAGATGGCGGCCCGGCAGAACGGCACAGGCGGCCCGATTGTGGGCAGCGCCGGCGTAAACCCCGGCGGCGCCGGTCCGACCATCGGCACTCACATCGTGGACCTGGAGGTGGACCCGGACACGGGCAAGGTTACCATTCTCCGGTACACTGCCCTGCAAGACGCCGGGAAGGCAATCCATCCCAGCTACGTAGAGGGACAGATCCAGGGTGGCGTGGCCCAGGGCATTGGCTGGGCGTTGAACGAAGAGTACTTCATCAACGACCAGGGTCACATGGTCAACTCCAGCTACCTGGATTACCGGATGCCCACGTCCCTGGACCTGCCCATGATCGACACGGTCATTGTCGAGGTCGCCAATCCCAATCATCCCTACGGGGTGCGTGGTGTCGGCGAGGTCTGCATTGTGCCTCCGATGGCGGCCATATCCAATGCCCTCTACCAGGCTATCGGTGTCCGCATGAACAGCTTGCCGATGAACCCGGGCAGCGTACTTGAGGCCCTGTGGGGCAAGGAAAACGGCGGTAGCTAGACCGCTCCTGCGGGTGACTAAGGGATGCCTGAAGTATGGATACCCACAACGATGCAGAGCCTGACCGGTGGTCAAAACCGGGTCCAGGTCGAGGGGCGCACGGTTCGCCAGGTCATCAATAACCTGGACGAACAGTTCCCTGGAGTGAAGGCCGTCCTCTACGACGAGGAGGAAGATGACCTGCAGGTTGGGATTGCGGTGATAGTGGATGGTGAAGCCAGCCAGATAGGGCTTTTGGAGCGTGTGCAGGAGACCAGCGAGGTCCATTTTCTGCCGGCAATCGGCGGCGGCTGATCCACAGTTGGTTCAGGTGTTCAGGAATCTCAGGGCCGGGCATCACTGCCCGGCCTGAATATTTTAGCGAGGCAATTCATCCGGCGAGAGTGCCGACAAGACAGGGGCAGAGTATGGCGAGGGCATCGAAAAACAGAGACACCCAAGCGGCCTGGAATTACCACGACTCCACCAAGCATTCCTGGCAAAGTGTCCATAACTCCAACCACTACCTGGACTGGAATAACCAGCCTTCCTCGTTCAAGATTTACCCTGCCCTGGAAGGCCGGCGACTTCCCACGGAATTGGCTTCCAGCGAGGTGGCGGCGTTGTCCGCCCTGAGGTCGCCGGATGGGACGGAAGGCACTGACCTGGACCTGCGACGCCTAGCCGGTCTGCTCTACTACTCCGCCGGGATCACCAAGAGGGGAATCGTGCCTGGAGGTCAGATTTTCTTTCGGGCAGCCGCTTGCACCGGAGCCCTTTACCACATTGAACTATACCTGGTGTGCGGCGATATGGAAGGGCTGGAGGCAGGGGTGTATCACTTTGGGCCCCACGATTTTTCCCTGCGGCAAATGCGCCGGGGTGATTACCGGAAGGCGCTGGTCGACGCATCGGGCAACGAACCTGCGGTCGCAGAGGCGCCGGCTATCCTGGTTACCAGTTCCGTTTACTGGCGCAATGCCTGGAAATACCAGAGTCGCGCATATCGGCACTCTTACTGGGACAGCGGCACCATGCTGTCCAACCTGCTGGCGATGGGGAAGGCCTACGGTGTGCCTCTGCAAGTAATAACCAACTTCGTTGATGACGACGTCAACGACCTGCTGGGGCTGGACACTGCAAGGGAGGCTGCGCTGCACCTGGTTCCGGTGGGCAGAGGCAGTATAGCGGCGTCCGATGCGATTCCGGAGATGGCGGCGCTGGGCCTGGAGGTTGCGTCCTATTCGGCCAGAGAAGTGGAGTACCCGCAGATAGTGGAAGCTCACGAGTCGGGCACCCTGTCGACGGCAGACGAGGCGGCGGAGCTGCGGGGCGCCCTACCCGTAGTTGACGGTGACAGGCCCACGGGCCAGTTGATACCGCTGGGACCACTGCCGGAGGAAGAGGAACCGGACGAATTGATTGAGCCAGTAATAGTGCGCAGGGGCTCCAGCCGGCGGTTTCGGAGGGAGCCGATTACCTTTGTCCAGCTGTCCACCATTCTGGAGAGTGGGAGCCAGGACATTCCCGTCGATTTTCTCGATGACCCAGGGTCGGGCATTACCCAGGCATACATTATCGCCAATAACGTTAACGGACTTTCGGCGGGTTCCTACGTCTATCATCCTCATTTGAAAGCAATGGAGCAGCTTAAGGAGGGGGAGTTCAGGCAGGAGGCAGGCTATCTTGGGTTGCAGCAAGAACTGCCGGCCGACGCCAGCGCCAACGTCTACTTTCTAACTGACCTGAATGCAGTTCTGGAAAGGTATGGCAACCGAGGCTACCGCATGGCCCAGACGGAGGCGGCGATACGGGCGGGGAAGATGTACCTGGCAGCCTATGCCCTGCGCCTGGGGGCTTCGGGCCTGACCTTCTTTGACGATGACGTGACCGACTTTTTCTCACCCCACGCCGCTGGCAAGAGCGTGATGTTTCTCATCGCCCTGGGGAGGCCACGGCCGAGGAGACGGGCAGGCAGCTAAAGTTGACAGAATCTGCTGTGCGGCTGGCGACGGACCGGGCGGTGACCCCGCCAATTTTCAGATTTCCACCGATTCTATCTTCACTATCCTGCCGGTGCGGGCCGATTCAATGGCGGCCAGCGTGGTTTCTACCACTCTCAGCCCGTCCACGCCGGTAGCGGCGGGTTCCCTGTCTTTCGCCACAGCCTGCTGAAAGTCTTCCGTTTGGGCGATGAAGTTTCCGAGGTAGTTGTCCGTGTAAGACTCGGTGCGGTTCACCGCGTCGGAAACAACTTCGATGTCACCCTTTTGCGCCTCCCACACTGTCTCCCGGCTGGTGAAACGGCCGTTGATGCCGTAGATGGCCAGGTCGTTCCTGGTGTCCGGCAGCAGGCGGCCGCAGACCAGTGTGCCCAAAGTTCCGTTGCTGAACCGCAGGGAGAGGGAGGCAATCTGCTCCAGGGGTCGGTCCGCGGTCTGACCGTCGGTAATGGCGGCTACTTCCACGACTTCCTGGCTCAGCACGAACCGCAGGAGGTCCATCACGTGGACCCCGGTGCCCATCAAAGTGGAGGCGCCGCCAATGGCTTCAGGGTCATCCCACCACTGCCTTAGGCCCTCCCTTGGCGGGAAAACCTCCTGGCCTCGGGTGCCGAATCCCCACTGGCCCTGTGCCATGGTAATCCTGCCCAGGGATCCATCGGCTACCAGGTCGCGGGCCATGATGTGCCCGGGGTTATGGCGAAGCTCGAAGCCTACCCCCAACTTTACGCCCCGGTCCCGGCAGGCCCGCACCATGGCCACCGCGTCTTCCAGTGTGGTGGTCATGGGTTTTTCGGAGAGGACATGCTTGCCCGCCTCCGCCGCCAGGATTGCCTGTTCCGCGTGGAGGGAGTTGGGTGACGAAATAAACACTCCGTCCACCCGGCTATCCGCCAGCAGGTCGGCCAGCGAACTGTAGGCGACCTGGGCGTCGTGGCGAGATGCGAAGGCGTCGGCCCGGCCCTGGTCCCGGCTGTATATGGCGACCAACCGGGCGTCGCTGGCGGCGTTGATGGCCGGCGCAATCTTGTTTTCCGGATGCATTCCCGTGCTTACAATTCCCCAACCGAATGCCAAGGAGCACCTCCCAAATGGCGAAAGAGTGTCAACGTGCCAAAGATAGGGAATGGCAGGGCAGGTGTCAATTAGGTGGAGGCTGACGCCCGATAGTTGGGAGGTGGCTCCCGGTAGGCTGCGTCCAACAGAATTCGCTCTTGGGAATACTATCCTCAGCAGTTTATTTCCCTTGACAATAGTTGCCGACAGGCTTAAATTATCGGTTAGCCGGCAGATGTCCGGTTTCAACCTTAACAAACGAGTTGTTTTCGGGGTGCCGTAACGGCCGAAATGGGAAGGCGGTGAAAATCCGCAGCGGTTGCGCCACTGTAAGCGGGAAGCTCCCGGCACAATGCCACTGTCTTATATGCAGTTCCTGAACCTTGGAACAGGAATGCGTGGGATGGGAAGGCGCCGGAGGAGCGGAGATCCGCAAGCCAGGAGACCTGCCCCGGAGACTTGGGACCTTAGCTCTGCGCCATTCGGAGTCGGTTCACGGCGGGAGGCGTACACCTGCCTGCCCTGCCAGAGTCAGGCGATTTACCGAATCCCCGGGTTGCAGTGCCCGGGGCTTTTTTGTGGGATTTCGCATTTGTTGAATCCCGTGTAAACAGGACTTGGAAAAGATGACCGCAGAAAACGCAGGAATTTCGATGACCGTGGTGGCCGTTGGGCCGGGTGACCCGCGTATGCTTACCCTTAGGGGCCGGCAAGCACTGGAGGCCGCCGACCTGGTGGTGGGCTTCAAGACGGTGCTGGACGTTGTTGCCGAATGGTGCGGCAACGCGGAAATGAAGCCCATGAGCTACCGAGACCAGGAGGATGTCCTGGAATACGCGGCCACGCAAGTCGCCGGCGGGAAGAGTTGTGTGGTGTGCTGCTGGGGAGACCTGAACGTCTCTGCCGCTGAACTGTTGGCCCGGGTTTATCGCCGGGCCGAGAATGTAGAACTTATTCCGGGGATCAGCTCTATCCAAATGGCTTGCGCCCGTTCCGGGATAGCCATGGAGGAATCCCTGTTCATCACCCTGCACCGACGGGACGGCTCAGAATCGGCATTGTCCGAACTGGAGCACTACCTGGGCGAAGGGAAACGCAACATAATCCTGCTGCCCCGTCCCTTCGACCTGATGCCGGCCCAGATAGCAGCCGACCTGGTTAGCGGCGGCATTGCCGCAAACCGGCCGGTTACCGTATACCAGCGGCTGACCCTAGAGGGTGAGAAGGCCTGGAGCGGCACACTGGCGGACTGCGCCGCCATAACCGAGGAATTCAGCGACCTTTCCATCATGGTATTTCCCCGTCCTGGCGACGGGGGCTACTGATCAGAAGGCACCGATATCTTGACCACACAAGCTGACATCGGCTCGAAACCTGTGGTTTTCGTAACCACCGCCGATACCGACATCCTCACCGCTGACCGTGCCCTGGCCGGCATGCCTCAAGGCGGACCGCAGGTGCAGGCTTACCATCCCATGGGGCTGGACACCGAGGAAGCGCGCCAGGATCTCTTGGACTCGGCTGGAGGGGCTGGCGTGGTGCTTTTGCGCTTGCTGGGCGGGAAACGGGCCATGCCCGATTCCTTCGATGCGCTGGTCAGCCTGTGCCACGAACGGGGCATACCTCTGATTGCCTGCCCGGGTCATCAGGAATGGGATGAAGACCTGGTTACTGCCTGCTCCGTCCCGGTGGCGGAACTGGAAACTGCATTTTCTTACCTGATGCGTGGGGGAATTGATAACTTCCGCAACCTGTTCCTGTTCCTGAGCGATACCTACCTGGGCAGCGAGTTCGGCCACGAAGCGCCAGAGCCTGTGCCGTGGGAGGGCATATACCATCCCGACGCCAACCCGGAAGACACGGCCGACGTGGACCGATATATTTCGGCCCGTTTCCAGCCCGGCCGGGCCAGTGTCGGGTTGCTTTTCTACCGCGCCCATTGGATGAGCGGCAACCTGCAGTTCGTTGACGAGCTGATCCGGTGCCTGGAAGGCAGAGGCGTGAACGTCCTGCCCGTGTATTCATACAGCCTGAAGCACAATCCCGAGGAAGAGGGGCAGCGCAGCCGAACCCTGACCAGTTTCATGGCAGATGCTGGCGGCGGTCCCCGCGTCGACTGCATTATTAACACTATGGGTCTGGCCATGAGCGATTTGAGCCAGGAGGGCCCCACCATAGCAACGGGCTGGTCGGTGGACCTGCTGGACGCGCTGGACATTCCCATCATCCAGGGCATTGTCAGTACCGGCTCAAGGGAAGAGTGGGAGGAAAGCTCCCTGGGCCTGGGGCCCATAGATACGGCCATGAATATCGCACTGCCCGAGTTCGACGGTCGCATCATCACCGTGCCCATTTCTTTCAAGGAAGAAACGGCCGGCAGTGGTGGCAATGGTGTTGTTGGCCCGCGCCTGCAGCGTTACGTGGCAGCCCCCGACCGCATGGAAGCGCTGGCGGGGCTGGCGGCCAAATGGGCCGCCCTGCGCCTAAAGCCCAACGGCGAAAAGCGCATCGCCATCATCATGAGCAACTACCCCACCAAGGATGCCCGTATCGGCAATGCAGTGGGCCTGGACACGCCGGCATCGGTGATTAACCTGCTTCACGCCTTCGAGGCGGCCGGTTACGTGGTGGACGACATCCCCGCCGACGGCGATGAACTGGTACACCGCATCATCGAGAGGTGCAGCAACGACCGGGACTCGTTGACGGAAGAGCAGCTCAGGCTGGCCGCCGGCCACGTCGACCGCCGGCAATACGCCCGCTGGTTTGAGAACTTTGCTCCTATTGTGCAGCAGCAATTGCAGGAAGCCTGGGGCGACCCGCCGGGACAGGTGTACCGCACCGGTGACTCCCTGGCCATCGCGGGCCTGGACCTGGGAAATATTTTTGTCGGCCTGCAGCCACCCCGGGGATTTGGCGAGAATCCCATTTCCGTCTACCACAGCCCCGACCTGACGCCCACCCACCATTACATAGCCTATTACCGCTGGATTCGTGATGTATTCCAGGCAGATGCTATGGTGCACGTGGGGAAGCACGGGACGCTGGAGTGGCTGCCGGGCAAAGGCATCGGCCTTTCCGCGGCCTGCTATCCAGAGGTGGCCCTACAGGACCTGCCCCTGTTCTACCCGTTTATCATCAATAACCCCGGCGAGGGTACCCAGGCCAAGCGCCGCACCCACGCCACCATCATTGACCATTTGATCCCGCCCATGACCACAGCCGACAGCTATGGCGACATCGCCAAGCTGGAACAGTTGATGGACGAACACTACCAGTGTCAGACCCTGGACCCGGCCAAGCTTCCCATGCTGGAAAGCCAGATCTGGGAGATGGTCCAGCAGGCGGAACTGCACCGCGACCTGGGGGTGGAAAACCAGCCCGACGACTTCGGCGAATTCATGCTGGAAATCGACGGCTATCTTTGCGAAATCAAGGATGTGCAGATCAAGGATGGCTTGCACACCCTGGGCGAGCCGCCCACCGAGGAACAGTTGGTGGGCCTGCTTTCCGCGTTGACGCGACTTGACATAAGCGGCATTCCCAGCCTGCGCCGGGCTATGGCTGAGGCACTGGGGCTGGACTATGCCGGCCTGCTGGATGATCCGGGCCGGGCCGTAAACGGCAACATGCCAGCGGCCCTGGTGGAACAGGACACCGAAACTCCCCTGCGCAGCGCCGGAGACGTGATTGAGCGCCTGGAAACGCTGTGCCGCAGCGCCTACGAGCGACTGCAGGTGGGTGGCTTTAATCGAGAGGATGTGCCGGCCATAGTGTCGGACCTGCTGGGTCAATCAGACGGGGCCACTGAAATGGTGCTCAGCTACGTGTCCGATTTTATCTATCCTTCCCTGATGCGCACTTCCGACGAAATCGGGAACCTGCTGCGAGGACTGGAAGGCCGTTTTGTGCCGCCGGGGCCCAGCGGCGCGCCCACCCGCGGCATGGCCAACGTCCTGCCTACGGGCCGAAATTTTTACTCAGTTGATCCCAAGACCCTGCCTTCGCCGGTGGCATGGGAAGTGGGCAAGGACCTGGGCGACGCCCTGCTGGACAAGTACCTGCAGGAAGAGGGCAGCTACCCCGAAATGGTGGGCGTGGTGGTCTGGGGCACGTCGGCCATGCGCACCCACGGCGACGACATTGCCCAGATCATGTACCTGCTGGGTGTGCGCCCCGTGTGGCAAGCGGAAAGCCGCCGGGTTTCCGGCATAGAGATAATTCCGCTGGAGGAACTGGGCCGTCCCCGTATTGACGTTACCGTCCGCATCAGCGGCTTCTTCCGCGACGCATTCCCCAACCTGATCTACCTGCTGGACCAGTCTGTGGAACTGGTGGCGTCGGTGGAGGAACCGCCGGAACGGAATTTTGTCGTCAAGCATCTGCAGGAAGACCTGGCTAAACAGCGGGAAGCGTCGGAGACAGAGGACGGTGCAACTGAAGACCGCGCAGGCTCCCTGTATCGTATATTCGGCAGCAAGCCTGGTACCTACGGAGCAGGTATTCTGCCGGTGCTGGACGAACGCAACTGGGAGTCGGTTCACGATCTGGCCGAGGTATACACCGCCTGGGGCGGATATGCTTACACCCAGCGAGACTTTGGCGTCAGCGCGCGGCCCGAGTTCCGACAGCGGTTCGGCCAGATAGTTGTGGCCGCCAAGAACCAGGACAACCGGGAGCACGACGTTTTTGACAGCGACGACTACATGCAGTACCACGGCGGCATGATTGCGACTGTCCGCGCTTTGACCGGCCGAAACCCGCGCCAGTTCTTCGGCGACAGTTCCGATCCTTCCCGGTCCCGGGTGAGGGATTTGCAGGACGAGGCGCGCCGGGTCTTCCGCAGCCGAGTGGTCAACCCCAAGTGGATGGAGTCCATGAAGCGCCACGGCTACAAGGGCGCATTCGAGCTGGCCGCAACTGTGGACTACATGTTCGGGTACGACGCTACGGCGCAGGTCATTGAGGACTGGATGTACGAAAATGTTACTGAAGAGTACATCCTGAACGAGGACATGCAGCAGTTCTTCCGGCAGAGCAATCCCTGGGCCATGCGGGGTATTATCGAGCGGCTTCTGGAAGCCATCCAGCGGGGCATGTGGGAAAATCCGCCGCCGGAGATACTGGACAAGCTGCGGGAACTGTACCTGGAACTGGAAACCGACCTGGAAGCTAGACAAGAGGCGGGACAATCCCCATAATGGCTAACTCAACAGGAACTGGGTAAGCCGGGGAGGCAGGGCATGGAAACACTGTCCGAACTGATCAACGAATTGACTTCCAACGACAAGATGATGTGGGTCATTGGCGGCGGAGAAGTCGCCAGCGAAAACACGTCCAAGGGGATCAAGGAGCCGGATTTCAGCAACGGCTGGTACACTATTGAAGCCGACAACTGGCACTTTCACCTTGCGGAGGCTTCCGTCAATGGTATCCAGTTTGTCGAGGCGGACAGCCACGGTGGCATGAAGTCCTTTTACGTCCGTTTTTCCAAGGACTGGGAGGAGACGCTGGTCCGGTGTTACTTCCCCAACCCTTACCTGGACGACGACAACAACCGGGTTGATTACCAGCCCGACAAATATGATGCGTTCCTGGAAATGAGGGATCGCTACGTTGGGCGGGAAGAGGCAATAGTTTACGTTCAACGTTAGGGCAGGAATCTGGGGATCGCCGCCGGTTCTCACGGTCAGAGAGCTTGAATCGTTTACCTACTGGTAATAGACTTTGAAATCAAAAGCTAAGTTGCGTGGTTTCGGAGCTTAATACGGCACTAAATATGAGGGAGGATAAGATGTTGACAATCTTGAGAAGCATGTTTGGTGATAGCGCCGCCCCGGTGTGGGCTCCGTGGCTGCTTTTGGGCGCCGCCGTCCTGTACATGGTCGGTTACGTCGATGCCAGCGTTCACGGCGTTGCCCTTGGCTCCCCGGCCGTGCTGGGCGCTGTTCACGAGTTCTTCCACCATGCCCGCCACGTCGCCTTGATGTGCCACTAGACCAATAGTCGCTGCGGTGCCCCCGTTGGACGGGGGCATTGCCCTTTTTTAACGCTACTCACGCTGCCCAGAGTGGCCTTGCCATTCAGGAGGAGAGTGCGGTGTGTTTGCGCAACTTAACCATACGCAATTTAATTGTGGAGTTTAACTATGCGTAACATGCTACCCTTGGCCCTGATTATGGGCGCAATAGCCGGGCTGCTGGTCGGTGGTTTCGTGAACGTGTTCAACGTTCCCGTAATGGAGTGGGCTATTGAACTGGAAGGGGCGGCGGCGGCCGAAGAAGAGGCAGGAGCTGCTGGTTTTTACGCTACCTTGGGTTCCCTGGGGGCGCAGCGCATAGGACTGGTTTTGGGCCTGGCGGTCTTAGGCGTGGTATATGGGGCCATCTTCACAGGGTTATTCCATGTCATCAGGCGGGCCTTTCCAGGGTGGAACGTCTGGGCTTGGGCGTTGATCGGGGGTGCCCTGTGCTTCTGGTCCATTTCCCTGTTCACCCAGCTAAAGTATCCCCTTAACCCGCCTGGTATCGGCGAGGAGAGTACTCTCCTGGACCGGCAAGCATTCCAGTTCTTGTTCATCCTGCTGTCCGTGATCGCCGTGGTCGCCGTAGGGCTTGTGGCCAGGTACATCCACGAATCGGGCTGGGAAGGTTCACAGCGTTTCCTGGGATATGCCGGCGCCGCCGCAGGGTATTTTGTCGTTGCGGTGATATTGTTTACAGCAATCCCCGGAAGTCCCGATGCAATCCCTGTATGGATGCCTGATTCCCTTGTAATAATGTTCCGCACCTTTTCAATCATAGGGCACTTCCTGCTTTGGATGATTATCGCCCTGGGCGTTAGCGGATTTACCAGGTACCAGGAGCGGGGAATAAGCGCCACAGCCGGAGTTGAACGCGAAGCGACACCTGCTTCAAGGCAATAGCGCGACTAAGATTTCCCCGGAGGAACGTCCTTGACCCAGCCCAACCGAGAACCGTCCTTTCCTTTCACCGCCATAGTGGGGCAGTCGGCCATGAAGCGGGCCCTTTTGCTGAACACCGTCAATCCCCGCATTGGCGGTGTTCTTATTCGCGGCAAGAAGGGCACCGCGAAGTCCACCGCAGTCCGTTCCCTGGCTGCACTGCTGCCCCAGGTCTCGGTACTGCAGGGCTGTCCCTACAGTTGTTCGCCGGAAGCGAGGCAGGGCCTTTGCCAGTGGTGTGAGTCCGGCAGCAACGATAATCCCCCTGTGAACCACCAAGTCCGCATCGTGGACCTGCCTGTGGGCGCCAGCGAGGACCGCCTGGTGGGTTCCCTGGACATTGAGCAGGCTATCAAGACCGGCACCAAGAGCTTTGAACCGGGCTTGATTGCCGCAGCCCACCGGGGCATTCTCTACATCGACGAGGTCAACCTACTGAACGACCACCTGGTCGACGTGCTGTTGGATGCTTCGGCCATGGGCCGAAATTATGTGGAACGAGAGGGTATCTCGGTCAGCCACGCTGCCGAATTCATCCTGGTGGGCACCATGAACCCTGAAGAAGGCGACCTGCGGCCCCAGTTGCTGGATCGTTTCGGGCTGGCGGTGGAAGTGGACGGGATAATGGTAGCTGAGGAGCGGCGGGAAGTCGTCCGCCGCCGCATGGCCTACGAGGCCGACCCAATTTCCTTTATGGAACTGTGGGACGCTGAGGAAGAACATGAACGGGAACGCCTGCTGCGAAGCCGCGCTTTGCTGGATAATGTGTCGGTCAGCGACGATATCCTTGGACTGATTACGGACATCTGCGCCGAATACCAGGTGGACGGCCTGCGGGGCGACATCGTCATGTACAAGACGGCCAGCACCATCGCCGCCTACGACGGCCGCACTGAGGTGGACGTGGAGGACGTGCGGGAGGCGGCGCTCCTGGCCCTGCTTCATCGTCAACGCCGACAGCCCTTTCAGCAGCCCCACCTGGTTACCGAGCAACTGGACAACATGCTGGAAGAATACCAGAGTCAGTCCCACAGCCGGGAACCGCAGGACAACGACCAGTCTTCGTCCCAGGACCGAAATGAGGAAGATTCAGACCCCCCTGACTTAGGCGACGAAGAGCAGGAAGAGTCCCCGGAATCCGGCGTCGGCCCCCAGGACCAGTGGTTCGAAACGGGCGATCCCTACGCGGTCCAGTCCATCCTGCTGCCTCCACCCGACCGGCGGGAGCGGCCCGCCGCCGGCCGCCGGGCCACCACGGTCAGCGGTTCCAGCGCCGGCCGTTACGTTCGTGCCCAGGCGCCACAGGGGCCCGTAACTGACTTGGCCCTGGATGCCACACTCCGCGCCGCCGCACCCCACCAGCAGCGCCGTCGGGAGAGTTTGCCCGAGAATCCGAGCGGGGCCAACCTGCTTATCGAACCCTGGGACGTGCGGGAAAAGGTGCGCGAAACCCGGACTGGCAGCCTGATTCTGTTCGTGGTGGACGCCAGCGGTTCCATGGGCGCTCAACGCCGCATGGTGGCTGTCAAGGGCGCGGTGTTGTCCCTGTTGCTGGACGCCTACCAGCGGCGGGACAGGGTGGCACTGATCGGCTTCCGAGGTACCGACGCAGACCTTTTGCTCCCGCCCACCAACAGCGTGGATCTGGCCCAGCTTTATCTTCAGGATATGCCCACGGGCGGCCGTACGCCCCTGTCTCGGGGCCTGTACCTGGCCCTGGAGACGCTGGAGACTGAGCGAATGAAGGACCGGAATGTGTTGCCACTGGTAGTTGTTCTGTCTGACGGCAGGGCCAACGTTTCCCTGGACGGTAGCGGGGCCAACTCCGTGGAGGAAGCTCGGGGCTTTGCGTCAATCTTCGACGACAAGCACATTACGAGCGTGGTCATAGATACCGAGTTGGACTTCATCAAGCTGGCAATGGCCCGTCCCTTGGCGGAAGCCATGGGAGCTCGGTACCTGAAACTGGAAGAACTGCGGGCCGACAGCCTGGCAGACGTAGTCCGCCGGGAACTGCCGGGTTCCGGTGCGGAGGAAGCTCCCGAAACTCGCGAAGCCACCGCTGAGGAAATGCGCCAGGCATACGACAGCCTGAATTTTCTCTGAACAGACGCAAAAGATTTGCCTTGAGTTTCCATGTTGCTCTTCGTTAACATTGGATAAAGTTATGAAGGCAATTTAACCGGTCAGTGCCTTTCCTTCACGTACTTTTTCTTTACATCACATAACTAAGTTGTTAACCTTTTTCGTGCAATTGTGAAATTCGTCCGGCACCCGCTGCCGGCCTACTTTTTCCATCCGAGGTTGCCCCTTGCCACGAGTCCTTCCCTATGCCGATATGGACAAGATAATGTCCCTTTCCAAGCGAAGGGGCTTTGTCTTTCAAAGCAGCGAAATCTACGGCGGCCTGGCTTCCACCTGGGACTACGGCCCGCTGGGCGTCGAGCTTAAGCGTCACGTCAAGGAAGCCTGGTGGCAATCGGTAGTCCTGGGTCGCGATGACATGGTGGGCCTGGACGCGGCCATCTTGATGGCGCCCCAAGTATGGGTTGCCAGCGGTCATGTGGAGAACTTCTCCGACCCACTGGTGGAGTGCCGCGAGTGTCACCTGCGATTTCGCGCCGACCAGTTGGAGACGGAGAGATGCCCCGAGTGTGGCGGCGAGTTCACCGAACCCCGCCGCTTTAACCTGATGTTCCGCACCTTCATGGGTCCGGTGGAGGACACCGGCCACGAGGTCTTTCTTCGACCAGAGACTGCCCAGGGCATCTTCGTCAACTTCCAGAACGTGCTCAATTCTTCCCGCAAAAAGCTGCCGTTCGGAATCGGTCAGATAGGCAAGGCCTTCCGCAACGAAATCACCCCCGGCAATTTCACCTTCCGGACCAGGGAGTTCGAGCAAATGGAGGTGGAGTTCTTCGTCAAGCCCGGCACCGACGAGGAATGGCTCCAGAAGTGGGTGGACGAGCGATTCAACTGGTATGTGAAGCACGGCATCAGGAAGGAAAACCTGCGCCTGCGCCGCCACGACCGCGACGAGCTGGCCCACTATGCAAAAGACACTTACGACATCGAATACCGGTTCCCCTGGGGCTGGGGCGAACTGGAGGGCATCGCAGACCGCACCGACTTTGACCTGGGCCGCCACGCCGAAGCCAGCGGTGAAGACCTGACCTACTTCGACGAAGAGACCAGGGAACGGTATTTGCCCTACGTTATTGAACCGTCGGGGGGAGTTGACCGGGCCACCCTGGCCTTCTGGCTGGACTCCTACGACGAAGAACCGGACGGCGACACTGTACGGGTGGTGTCCCATCTGCACCGCAAGCTGGCGCCCATCACTGTGGCGGTGCTGCCCCTGAGCCGCAACGCCCGCCTGGCGCCAACGGCCCGCAATGTCCACGATCTGCTGCGGCGCCATTTCAGCACCCAGTTTGACGATGCCCAAAGCGTGGGCCGGCGGTACCGCCGTCAGGACGAAATTGGAACCCCCTATTGCGTAACCGTAGACTTTGACACCATCGACGACCAGCAGGTAACCATCCGGGATCGGGATACTATGCACCAGGTCAGGGTACCAGTCGCCAACTTGGTCAACATTCTGCAGGATAAGCTGGAACACGGTTGGTAAGGCCATATATCGGCGCACCGGTTTAAGTTTGATGTCTGCGGCGATAGTAACAGTGTCGTCGCGGCAGCCGAACAAAATTTGAACCGGCATTAGAGGTGAGGGGAGGAGGCAGTGATGACGATATTCAACAGTGGTCTGCGTTTGCCGAACATAATCGGCCAACTGTCCTTAAAACAGAGTTCCGGCGTACTGGAAAAGGACAGGGAGAAAGCAATGCCAGGAAACGTAGTTTCAGAGACTCTGCGGGGCGGCCTGTTCACCCGCATTGTCGGCAAGAGGCTTCTCTTCTTCCAGGAAGTAGGCTCTACCATGGACGAGGCGAGGCTTCGCGCCGAACGAGGCACCGAAGAAGGTACCGTCATAGTGGCCGAAACCCAGAACGCCAGCCGCGGACGCCAGGGCAGAAACTGGGTATCCCGTTCCGGAAACCTTTATCTTTCCGTGGTCCTCTACCCGTCTATTCAGACGCTGCCCTACTTGAATAGCCTGTGCGGCGTTGCCGTGGTGCGGGCCATTGCCAACATCAGCGGACTCAAACCCCGCATAAAGTGGCCCAACGACGTTCTGTTGAACGAAAAGAAGGTGGCCGGCCTGCTGGTGGAAAGCGCCATAGCCGGCGATGTAGTGCATCATTCCATCATAGGCATCGGCATCAACGTAGCGTTGGATGCCGATGAGATTGACGAGATTGCCGGCGGAGCCATCAGCCTTAACCACGCTTCGGCCGGGGACATCCCACGGGATGAACTGCTGAGAGAAATTCTCCAGCAGTTGGACGCTCTTTACATCCAGTTGAACCACGGCAACAGTCCGGTGGAGGAATGGGAAGAATTGCTGGACACCCTGGGGCAGCGGGTGCGGGTAACCTGGCAGGGCGAGGAGTACGTGGGCTTTGCCGACGGCGTGGACACCCAGGGCAGCCTGTTGTTGCGGCAGGATAACGGCCAGGTCCGCACCCTGGCAGCCGGCGACGCCATGTCGCTAAGGCCGGCTCCTTAGGAAGGGTTCAAGAGAGAATGCTGGAACAACTCAGCCTGGACGAACGGGTTGCCATAGTTACCGGCGGAGGCACGGGTCTGGGCCTGGAAATGGTGCGTCATCTGGCCCAGGCCGGAGCTAACCTGGTGGTTGCCGGCCGCCGAGTCGCCCCCATTGAAAACGCGGCCGCCGAGGCAAAGGCCGCCGGCCCAGATGCCATCGCCGTTCCCACCGACGTCAGCGACTCGGCTCAGGCCAATGCCCTGGTCCAGGCCGCCATGGACCACTTTGGCCGTATCGATGTCCTAATCAATAACGCAGCGCTCGTTTCCGACAGCGTTCCCACACCCATATGGGACCTTACCGACGAAGATTGGCAGGCTGCTCTGGACGTGAATCTCACTGGCGCCTTTTATATGGCTCGCGCCGCATCCCGGCCTATGGCGGATCGGGGAAGTGGGAAGATCATTAACGTCTCGTCTGGTTTCGGGTTGCGGGGCGGTCGGGACATTTACACTTACTGCTGCACCAAGGGCGGCATCATCCAGTTTACCCGGGTCCTTTCCTTCAGCCTGGCCCGGTACGGCCTTACTGCCAACAGCATTGTCCCCGGCTTCATTCCCACGGAGGGTACTGACACGGAAATGCGCGAGTCCCTGCCCCGGTCGGGCGCTTACCTGCCCACCGGCAAACTGGGTGTGCCCCAGGACATCGGGCCGGTGGCCGTGTTCCTTGCTTCGCCTGCCTCCGACTATATGACGGGCGAGACTTTCACCCTGGACGGTGGAGGGCTGGCTGCGGGTCTGGCCCCCACGGGTTATGCCCCGGAGATACACCTGGAGCCGTAGCAAGTCGCCCGGCCATTTCGCGACGCTCCCACGGAGATGCCTGATGCCGGTCCTACCCCAATACAGCCTTGCGGGCAAAGCGGCCATGCTTTACACGGCCGGCGGAGACGAGGCACCCTTACTTGCCCAGGCACTGGCTGAAGCCGGTGCGTCGGTATTCGCCATAGCCCGGCGGCAGAATAGCCTGGAGGCTATTTTGGCCCCCATATCCGGCGACAGTGGCCGCCACGACGGCGTGGTGGCGACCCTTGATTCAGCGGGCGCCGTGGCGGACGCGCTGGCAGAGTTTGACCGAAGTGGCCGCCAGGTTGATATTCTGGTCAACGACAGCCGCAGCATGTTCGGCCGGTCGGCGTTGGAAATCGGCCAGGCGGAGTGGGACGAGGTTCAGGCGAGGAACGTCAGGGCCACTTTTCTACTGAGCCAGGCAGTAGGCGCCAGGATGATTGCGGAGGGATACGGCCGCATAGTTAACATAATCTCAGGCCTGGCCGAGCGGGGGATGGTGAATGGCTCGGCCTTCAGCGTGAGCCAGGCCGGCTTGCTGGCCCTGACCCGC
Organism: Dehalococcoidia bacterium; assembly: GCA_034428635.1. GTDB lineage: Bacteria > Chloroflexota > Dehalococcoidia > Lucifugimonadales > UBA3495 > Bin22. Next base: position 2,187 of record DAOUHR010000143.1, on the reverse strand, counting down.
TCCCTGGCTGTCGAGTGGGGACCCCACAACATTCGGGTCAATGCTATAGGCGTCGGCTGGACAATTGCCGAAGAAGTTGCCGTAGAGATCCAGCGGGAAGAACAACTTGTGAGGTACATCCCCCAGCGCCGGAAGGGCCACCCCCGGGACATCGGGCCGTTGTTGGTGTACCTGTGCTCCGAGGCCTGTGACTACACCACGGGCCAGCCGGTGTATGTTGACGGCGGTCTTAACGCCCATCCCTGATAACCAAGTACTGGCCAAAGGCAGACGGAGTGTTGCTTTCGTGTTAGCGGCAAGTTGAAGGGGTTTTGCCATACCAGCATACTTCATAGCGGATACGGCCCCGTTGAACGGCCTATTCCGCTGGGGTACAATACCCCACGATGTCGATGCAACCTGTAACCCGTCTCAGGGGTATGTACGATTTGCCCGGGGAGTCCTGGCTGCGCAAACAGCGAATGCAGGACTCCCTGACATCGCTTATAGGCAGCTACGGCTACCGCTTTCTTGAAACCCCCTTGCTTGAAGGCACCGAGCTTTTTCTCAGGCAGTCGGGAGGCGACCTGGCATCACGGATGTACAGCTTCGTTGATGCTGGCAGCAACCAGGTAAGCCTTCGCCCTGAATTTACGTCGCCCATAATGCGCCATTACCTGGAACGGGGAGACGAATTATCGCTGCCCGCCCGCTTCCAGTATGCTGGGCCGGTGTTCCGCTACGACGTGGCCCACCCCGAGGGTTCCGGCCAGTTCACCCAGGTGGGGGCTGAACTGATCGGTGCTGACGGCGTGGTGGCCGACGCGGAACTGCTGGGCCTGGCCGCCGAAATTCCAGCCCGGGCCGGAGTGGAGGACTGCCGCATAGACCTGGCAGACCTGGACGTGTTTCACGGCTTGCTGGACGTGGCGCATCTATCCGACCGTGCCCGCGGCTTCATCCTGGCATCCGTCCCGCAGCTTAAGGGAGGAGCGGCATCCCTGCCGCAGGTGCGGGAAAGGGCGCATCAGCTTCACCTGGGCGGCCGGAGTCCCGAAAACCAGGAGTTGAGCGCGGCGATTGCCGGCTTGGACGACGACCAGGCCAGGCAGGTAATCCAGGGGTTCCTGCAGTGGAATGGGACCGACTTCCGCCGGTTCGGACAACGTGACCCGGACCAGGTGGTCGAGCGCTTCCTGAGAAAACTGAAGGGCAGCGACGAAGTCGGGCAGTTGGAGAGGGGGTTGGAACTGGCAGCATCCCTGACCTGCCTGTGCGGAGACCCCGTACAAACGATAGACTCAGCCAGGAAGGTGATCGAAAAGGCTGGAGCCGACTTTACGGCCATAAATCGTTTGCAAGCCTTGGTGGAAATCCTGGAGTCCTTTCCCGAAACCCGGGGAAAGGTGACCGTGGATTTCGGGCTGGCGCGGGGTTTGGCCTATTATAATGGGATAGTCTTCGAGGTCTGGCACTCTGACTGGCATGGACCCCTGGGTGGCGGCGGCCGTTACGATGGACTGGCCCGGGCTTTGGGTAGCGAAAAGAACGTTCCTGCTCTGGGTTTCGCCTATACCCTGGAGACACTGCTGGCTCTGGCTGACCGACAAGAGGGGAACAGTGTCCCGACAGCCGAGGCAGGGCCAATTCTGGTCGTGTCGGAATCGGAGAAGACCTGTGGCGAGGCCCTCCGGGTGGCCCACGAATTGAGAGACAAGGGGTCTTCAGTGGAGCTGGACGTGCAGACCCGGGACTTGTCCGGAGCCCTCGCCTACGCCGCCCAGCGCGGAATCGGAAGACTGGTATTTTTGGATTCAGAAGGACAGCAGGCCGCTCACAATGTTGGATAGCCCTGCATATGGAACTAACGGGCAGGTCGGCAGCCACCGAGAGTCAACGTTGCGCCTGGTAATTCCCAGCGATGGGGAGCTCTATGAGCCCACGCTGAACTACCTGGCGTCATGCGGCGTTCGGGTCAGCCGCCCAAGCGCCCGCCGTTACACTGCAACTATTCCTTCCCTGCCTGGGGCGGAGGTGCTGTTCCAGCGCAGCGCCGACGTCACGACCAAGGTGGAGGAGGGCAGCGCGGAGCTGGGAATTACCGGACTGGACCGGTACCTGGAGTACCGTACCGACGAACGGAAAGTCATCAGTTTGATGGATGATCTGTGGTACGGTCGGTGTGATTTTGTGCTGGCGGTACCTGAC
>DAOUHR010000142.1:0-12300 GCA_034428635.1 Dehalococcoidia bacterium | reverse complement strand
TGGCGACGGGATAGGCAGCCTGGCGAATGGAGGAGTTCAGTCTCAAATGAAGGTCCGGGTTGGGTTCGAGCAACCCGCGCGGTGCGCTGCAAGGATATTGTATCTTACCATACTATCCTGCAACTATTATTGATATTCTTGAAGAAAGAAGTGGCCCGCCGGGAGTTGGAAAATTCCGGCGGGCTTTTTCGGAGAGGTATGCTGTGGAAGCCACCCCTTTAGGAACCTATTCGGATCTGGTCTCCACGTACTCCAGGTGGGTGTAGTAGGAGTTGATGAACCCGGGGTAGACGTAGCTTTCAATGTACTTGGGATTGGCCGCGATGTCGGCCGGAAGGGAGAACATCGGGAGGCTGCACACCGCGTCGAAGCAGTAGTCGCCGATTTCCTGGAGGATCAAGGCCCTCTCTTCAGGGACCAGGGTGGTCTGCAGCTTCTCAAAAATCACGTCCAGATCCGGGTGCTCGAAGCTCCGGACCGTTCCCTTGGAGTAGAAATTGGTCTGGATGTTGTACAGGGTGAAATCTCCTGAAGTCGCACTGGGGTACAGTACACCGGAGAGTTCGCGGGCACGGCGACCGGACCGGATGTTCGGGAAGTCCCATTGCTCAAGCTTGGGCTTCATTCCCACCGCCTCGAAGTCGAGGGCAATTGCTTGTCCGATGTCCGTGGACTCCGGAAAACCGGAGAGGGTATAGAGGGCGATCACGAATTCAGGGCCGCCGTCCGCATAGCCAGCTTCAGCCAGCAACTGCCTTGCCCCCTCGGGATCATAACCGTATTGGGCATCCCACTTGCCAGCCCAGTCCTCGTTGATAACACCGGGCCACTGCAGTTCGGCGAGAATCGGGTCGAAAGGATAGTGGTTGGCGACGCCGATGGTAACGCTGCTTCCGGGGAGCAGGGCCTCGGCTATAGCCTCACGGTTGACTGACTTCGCCATGGCCAGCCGGACCCGCTGGTCTAGGAGCGGATTGTCGGGGTCCAGGTTTTCCGGCGTAGTGTGATAGTTTCCTGCGAAGGACCAGCGGTGCATTATCTCGCCAAACTGGCCCGGAATGAAGTCCATGCCGGCGGCTATGACGTCCTCACGGACGGCACGCTCGATGTCAGCCAGGTGGACCTGCTCGGTTAGGAGGGCGGCCACGCGGGTAGTACTCTCGCTGACCCACCGGAATTCAAGCTCGTCGTAGTCGGGGACTACGCGCCAGTGTTCGTCCACAGCCTCATAGCTGACGTGGGAGCCCTCGACGCGCTCAACGAACTCCAGTGGGCCGGTGCCGACCATCTGGTCGCCATAGAACTCGTCGCCGCCCACGCCGTCCCAGCGGGCCTTGCTTTCCATGGGGAGGTTGCGTCGGTAACCGAACTGGTAGAGGGCTTCCGGGAAGACACTCTGGTTATGCAGAATGACGGTGTAGTCGTCCACGATCTCAATGAACTCTGCGGACTTTTCAGCGATTACTTCAGGCGTATCGTAGTCTGCCTTGGTAACCCCCTGGTATTGGCGCCAAGTGGAAATGCCGCTGGCGGTGGAGGTGGGAGACACCAGCAGCCAGGCAGAGTGTCGCACGTCCTGGGCGGTGAATTCGCCCCAACCGTCGTGGAACTGCACGCCCTTTCGAAGCTTGAAGGTCCAGTCCTTACCGTTGGGCGCCATTTCCCAGGACTCGGCGAGCATTGGTTCATACCCGCCGGTGAACCGGTCCACGCCCACGAGCCATTCCATCACCGGACGCTTGTCCAGGTAGCCACTGATGATTACTTTGTAGGTGTAGTTGGTATCGTAGGACTGGGCGCCTACGGCCACGCCCAGCTTTTGCAGCTTGGATTCGGTGGACTCCATTGCCGGTTCAGGTTGTGCCTGGGGAACCGGAGTGGGAGCGGTTTCCTGGCCCACGGCCACCGCCGCTGCCTCGGTCCTTCCGATGGATGAACCCGACGCCGGCGAACTGCCGCCGCTTGCCTGTTGGGCGGCCGGTGCCGGCTGGGACTGCTGCGCCGGCTGCTGCTGCTCAGCTTGCTGGGCTGGCTGAGATTCCTGGGCAGGCTGGGCTGACTCCTGCTGCTGGGTCGAGGCAGCCGGCTGTTCTGCCGGGGCTGCGACGGGGGCCTCCGAAGTGCCGCAACCCACGATCAATACAACCACGATTGAAGCTAGAATTGCAGTGATACGCTTTGGATTCCACAACAATGTTTGCATATTTAAACACCCCCAATATTTGTTCCAGAGTGGTCAGTGGTTTCCGCATGTTTCGGCGGGCTTTTCTTCCGCCGCGAACAGGATTGGCAAGCCATTACAGACAGCCTCTTACTAGACGTTCCTCAGCTTGGGGTCCAGCCTGTCTCTGAGCCAGTCTCCCAGCAGGTTCATGGAAAGCACGGTGAGCAGGATGGCCATGCCCGGGAAGAAGGACACCCACCAGGCGTTGATTACCAGCACCCGGCCGTCGGCCACCATGAGGCCCCAGGCGGGATTGGGAGGCGGAATGCCGGCGCCAAGGAAACTTAGCGTGGCTTCCAGGATAATGACCACGCCAACCTCCAGGGTGGCCAGCACAATTATGGTGTTGACCACGTTGGGGAGGAGGTGGCGCATGATAATGCGCGGAGTGGACGAGCCGGCGACCTTGGCTTTGGCGATAAAGTCCATGGTCCGGAGGCTCAACACTTCGCCGCGCACCAGGCGAGCGTAACGGGTCCAAAGGGTGAGGACCACTACGATAAACACGGTAAAGTAACTGGGCCCCATTGCCGCCGCCAGAATCAGCGCTAACAGGATGGTGGGTATGGAAACCTTGATATCCACCAGACGCATTATGACGTGGTCCCACCACCCGCCCCAATACCCGGCCACTAGCCCCAGGGCAGTTCCCACGACTCCTCCGCAGAAAATAGATACGGCGGCCATGGTCATGGAAATCCGGGCGCCGTACATTATCCGGCTAAGAATGTCGCGGCCAAGTTTGTCGGTACCCAAGGGGTGGTCCCACGAGCCACCTTCCATCCATACCGGCGGCTTAAGCCGGTCCAGGATGTTGCCCCTGACGGGATCGTGAGGGGCCAGCACGTCGGCAAATATGGCGGGTGTTACCAGCACTACCAGCAGGACGATAATGGTCAGCAGGGGAAACTGGCGCAACCAGGTTATTCCTGCCCCCACCTTGTCAAGGGTATTGGCTACGGATCCCGGCTGGGCCTGAACTACTCCGGCCATGGGACTGACTCCTTATTCCGCTCCCCGTCCTGCTAAGAGGACGAGGTGTAGCGGATACGAGGATCAAGATAGGCGTAAAGGACATCGACTAGCAGGCTACTGACGATGTAGACAACTCCGAAGAAGAGGACAACGCTCTGAACCACCTGGAAGTCCCTGGCCCGCAAGGCGTCGATGGCCAGCAGACCCACTCCAGGCCAGGCGAAGACCGTTTCGGTAACGACGGAACCCGTGAGGAATCCGCCAAGTATGAATCCGAAGTAAGTCAGGGGTGCGATGGCTGCATTCCGGAGGCAGTGCTTCCAGACGACCTTCCAATCGGGGATTCCCTTGATACGGGCCAGCTTGACATATTCAGTATCCAGGACTTCCAGCATGGAGGAGCGCGTGAGACGCATTACCGCCGCCACCTGGAACCAGCCCAGGGCGACGGAAGGCATAATGACGCTGGACCACCCATCACGGCCCGAAGACGGCAGCCACTCCAGGGTGACGGCGAATATCCAGATGAGCATTATGCCCACCCAGAACGAGGGTGCAGCCTGCCCCAGCAAAGCGATTACCTTGCCGCCGTAGTCAATGCTGGTGTCCTTTTTGACAGCCACCAGGACACCGAGTGGCACGGCCAGGATGGCGGCAATCACCAGGGAAAAGAAGGCCAATTGCAGGGTGGCGGGAAACCTGGCCAGGATAAGTTCGCGGACTGACCTGCCAGGCCATTTTATGGACTCCCCAAAGTCGCCCTTCAGCACCCGGCCCAGGTAGACCAGGTACTGGATGTGGAGGGGCTTGTCCAGGCCCCAAGCCTCTGCGGTCTGGATGTAGTCCTGTTCGGTGGCGTCGTCAGGGAGAAGAACGTCCAGGGGGTTGCCGGAAACTCGGGCCAGGGAGAACACTATGAGGCTCATGGCGAAGAGCGCCAGGATAGCGTGGAACAGACGTACGATAATGTACCGCTGCACTTCAACCTCCCTGGAGTGTCTCGAAGTGGGGAACCTTATTCAAGAGCAGTTTAGTGTGTCGACCTTCTTAAAATTTGCGGAGAATACCGTCCTGCGCCGCCTGGTAAGTATGGGAATTAAGTGCCTTCGGTCTACAGCTGAAACCAATGGGATAACGGCAATTGGAAATGCGATTCGTACCGGTCTTTCAAGGCTCAGGTGAAATTTGAGGAAGTATATTTGTGGGGATGGATAATGTCAATCTGTTTAACGTAATAAGAAACAATTTAAGCAATTCTCCAACTGTGGTGAGCATAAGTGGTAAAAAAGGGCCCTGGGGATACGAAATCCGAACAGGGCCAATTAGGAGCAAAGGGATTGCGGGGTTACAGGTCTTCCGCCGGCGTTACCTGCAGGGTTATGTTGTAGCCGTCGGGGTAGGTCGTGGTGTGGCCCTTGCCGGTCAGGTCCTCGATAAGGCGGACGTCGCCGGGGTTGAAGGTTTGGGAGGTGCCGTCATTGAGGCCGATGATGGTTCGGCCCACGATGCCGACCTGCCAGCGGCGGCGGGGCGCCGGGTGAAAGTCTGAGAAGAAGCCCGGTTCCCGCTGGGAAACGCTGAACTCCATTTTTGCCCCTTCCAGGTTGATTCCCTTGATGGCATCTTCGGATAGTTCGTCGATGTGGGTCTCGCCGTCGTCGCCTGTGTACATCCTGTAAACGCCCATGGCTGTCACTCCTTGTAGATTGCTTTCTTGGCTCCAAGCCGGGAGCCATGGATTTCCAGGCGCAGAATTCCCGAAAACATGGCCGGCATGGCGCCGCTGGCAGTGTATCACAGGGTCTAGGCAGCAAACTGCCGGCAGTACAAGTCCTCCAGCTGTCGCAGAATTTCATCCGGCAAGGAAGGCAGGTCGGGGCAGGCCGCCGCTTCCTCGACCTCGGCAACTGATTTGAACCCAGGCGCGACGGTAGCGATAGCCGGATTGTCCAGGCAAAAGCGCAGGGCGGCCCGGGACAGGGTGGAGTATTGGCCCGCCAGCAGCGGCCGGAAAGTCAGGGCCCTGGCGTGGTCCCTTGAGACCTCCGTATCCGGGGCTGTCTCCCGGTCCAGCCGGTCGGCCAGAGCGCCGGCGGCGTGGGAGCGTATGCCGATTACACCGACGTTGTGGGCCCGGGCGACCGGCAAGGCCTGGCCCTGGTCCAGGTCGTCGAAACCCGCCGGAGGAACGGAGACGGCAGTGCGGTTCAGCAGGTTGTAGAGAATCTGGGCGGTGTCAAACAGGCCGCTGGCCAGGATTTCACCTACGGCCTGCCGGTCGCCGTCCCAGGCAGTTATGCCGATGAACCTCACCTTGCCGTCCTGGACCACCTGCTTCATTGCTTCGCCCAGGGCCAGACAGTCTTCCTTGTTCAACAACAGGGCATATCGCGGCGGTGGACCCACCGCGGCCACATACTGCCCGCGCTCGGCGCCGACCTGGTGGTGCACCTGCAATATGTCAACGTAGTCCGTGTCCAGCCGGGCGAGGCTCTGGTCTACCGAGTTGCGGACAGCGGAGACCATGCTGTCTATGCTGGCCCGGTCATCCTCGCTTTGCAGCCTGACCTTGGTGGCGATGATGGCTTCCTGCCTGCGGCTTGCCAGTCCCTTGCCCAGGTTTTCCTCCGACCTGCCGCCGCCGTACATGGGCGATGTGTCGAAGAAATTGATGCCCATATCTAGTGCGCGCTGCACGGCGCGGATACATTCCTCGTCGGTGGTTGGCCCCCAGACGTGGCCGATGCCGGCCCCGCCGAAACCTACTTCCGATACTCGCAGGTCGGTGCGGCCAAGGGTTCGATATTCCAAGGTTCCTCCAGGATATTTGTCAATATATTTCTTGGTGGCTGTTTCAAGTCATTGGATGGCAGTCTACCTTGACGCCAGGCGCAGCAAACGGCCCAGGGGCAACAAAAAGCGCTTGCCAGACCGGCAAGCGCTGGTGTTGGGTTTACCTTATTATATATTGCTTTACATGCCCGTTTCGACGGCAGATGAGCGCATGGCGTTCAAGTAGTCCACGCTGGACGTCTGGAGCAGGGTGCCCACGTTGCCGTGGAAGTATTGGACACCCATGCCCAGGAACTTGGGCACCAGGTTGTCGGGGCAACTAACGCCGGCAATGCGGCCCGCACCGCGGATGATCTTGACTCCCTTCTCCATCTGGGCCTGGACATCTGGGTGGGTGTTCTGGCCGGGGTAGCCCATGGACTGGGACAGGTCGCCTGAGCCGATGAAGAAAACGTCCACGCCGTCCACGGTAACCAGTTCCTCCAAGTTGTCTATGGCCTCTACCTCTTCCAACATCAGGCAGACCAGGGTGTTGGCGTTGGCGTCCTTTACATAGTCGGAGGTGGAACCGACGAAACCGTAACCGGCGGGGCGACCGCGGCTGAAGATGCCCCGGTGTCCGTCCGGGTAGTACTTGACGGCGTCCACTGCGGCACGGGCTTCCTCAGCGGTGTTGACGTGGGGCACCTGAACGCCCCAAGCGCCCCGGTCCAGGAAGGGGGCGATAATTTCAGGCTTGTTGGCGACAGGCCGGACAATGGGGGCGATGCCGCTGAGTTCGGCAGCCCGCACCATGTCCTCGGAGTTATCGACGGTAATGGAGCCGTGTTCGTTGTCGATGAGCACCCAGTCGAAACCCAGAGCGCCCAGCATCTCCACCACCGGGGCGGAGGGAAAGGTGATCATCACGCCGAAGACCGCCCTTCCTTCTGCCAGTTTGTGCTTAAGGGAGTTCTCCCGCATGACCGCTCCTTTCTGACGCTGAGCGGCGGGCGCCGGTAGCGTCTTCGTCGTTAAAAGTGATGCGGCTGGGTTGCGCATCGGGAAGCCGGTACAGCCGGAGGACGTATCGCCTTAATACCGTGCCGGCTATGATTCCTGCGATGGTTGACAGACCCGCTACGGTGGCGCCGGCCAGGGCCGCAAGCTGACTGGTTTCCATGGCCTGACCGTCAACGCTGTCCATCTGAATTATGGCGAAAATAATGCCCAGCGTTATACCCGCAACCAAAGCAACAACGGCCCCCGTGATGAGTCCACGGTACCTGGTCCACAGGCTCTGGTTGTGATGCCAGAACAGGGATTCCGAGATTATCACAACTGCGGCTCCCGTCAGTATCCCAATAACGCCCCAGCCAACGGCTTCGCCGATAAGGACGGGCGGCAGGTGCCGGGGATTCGGTTCTATATAGAGCCAGAGCAGACCGAGTTGTGCCGCTATGGGTACCACAGCGATGCAGATGCCCACGATCGCCAGGACGAAGAGGCCCGTTATCAACTTATTGTCGTTCAATGCATGTCCTCAATAGACGCCGAGCAGCGTCAAATGTCTTTAGATATAACTGCGGGCAACTGAAGTACCCAACAATAGTTGTAGTTAATGATATTACCAATAATAGAAGCGGTCAATTATCTTGTGCGGAAATGCTGGCGAGCCAAGGACGCCGATTCGTTTGTGTTGCAGGTTACGTAATAATATATTTGTAATTCGGAACAAATATCTAAAATAATGACGTATATATGTAACAATCTGCATTAAAATAGTAGCACTTTGTGAAATTTGTAACTATTGACAGGCCCCGAACCGGTGCTTATATTGCTCTGGTTTGTGAATCCGCCCTGAGTCTGGGCGGACAGTTTTGCATTTGGCTCAGTTCATAATGCCTGTATCCAAACCCCAATACTGGAAGAGGAGGTGGATTGAACGGCATATATACCGATGGCCTAGTCCTTTGCCAGCGCTATAGCTGGATCGCGGACTGTGTGTACCCTGAAAGATTTGGAGGAAATTCAAAATGCCCAACCACTGGTTTAGGAATTCAAGGGCCCTGGTGATGGCGCCTGTTTTGGCGATTCTGGCGTTGGCTGCCGTGGCTTGCGGCGCCGCTGCCACCGCCACTCCGGCACCCACGGCAGTGCCCACCGCCGCTCCGGAAGCTATGGCCGAGCCTACTGCTGTACCCGAAGCCATGGCGGAGCCGTCGCAGGATTCGATGGACAAGCCCGAGACCATGGAAATGATGGAAATGTCCGACGTGGTGCCCATTCCTGACCACGTTGCCGACTTCTATGGCGAGGTTACTTACGGCGGGACCCTTCGCATCAATTACGAAGACCCCCTTGAACACGCCAACGCCTGGGGCGCGGGTTCCGGCGTAACCGACCGGTACCGCATGCCCACCGGCGCCCTCCTGGTGATGGAGAACCCCTACGACTCCGGCGCGCCTATTATTCCCGACCTGGCCCAGAGCTGGGAATTGTCCGAGGGGCTGGACGGCATTACCTTCAACTTCCGGCCCGGCACTACCTGGCATAACGGCGACGCCTTCACTTGCGAAGATGCCCGCTTCTCCTTTGAGACCATGCGCACCGGGGAGGGCATCACCGCCAGCTACATGAAGAGCCGCCTAGCCAACGTAGATACCTTCACCTGCGCAGATGACATGACCTTCGAGATGAAGTTCACCGGCCCCAGCGGCGAGTCGGTATTGTTGCTTCCCATTTCCAACCGCCGCGCCCAGATCTTCAACAAGGCCTGGTTTGAGGCCGGTGGCGAAGAAGCCATGTTCCAGGACGTTTCCGTCGGCCTTGGCCCCTTCATGTGGAGGGAAGGCCAACAGGTAGGAATCGACACCCAATACTTTGACAAGAACCCCAACTACTACTTCCCCGGTCTGCCCTATGTGGATGAACTGGTAATCAACGGGACCCTGGACGAGTCCACCCAGCAGGCGACCCAGTTGGCCCACCAGACCGACTGGCACTGGGTCCGCAACTGGGGCCAGTATCAGTCCTACGTGGACCACGACCAGATCGTGACCGTGATCCGCGCCACCCGCGGTAACTTCCGCCTGTGGATCAACAACCGCAACGCCCCCTTCGACAATGTCAAGGTGCGGCAGGCTGTAGTAATGGCGATTGACCGTAATGCCGGCATCCTGGTGTTGCAGGACGGCCACGGCGCCGCTGGCGGCTTCGGCTACGCTCCTGGCAGCCCCTGGGAACTTTCCATGGAGCAGCGCTGCTCGGTACCGGGCTGGTGCGTGTCTGATGACATGGAAGCCACTCGGGCCGAAGCCAAGGCCATCCTGGAAGGCGAGGACTTCGACTTCGAAAAGACCTACTCATTCACCGTGGAGTCGGACGCCCAGGTACAGGCAAGGGCTACGTTCCTGCAGGAACAGCTCCGCCTGGTAGGAATCCAGACCGACTTTGACCTGGTGGAGACCATCGCCTATCGCGAACAGGAATCCAGCGGTACCTGGGGTGACCTGAAGCCCGGTAATGACACCGTTACCGCAGACGACCCCAATGCCGGCGTCGCAGCCTACCTGCGCTGCGATTCCGAAGGCAACGACTGGACTCCGCCGAACGACAACTGTGACCAGAACGTCGTTGCGTTGCTGGACCAGGCCCAGACCGAACTGGATCCCGCCAAGAGGCTTGACCTGGCTCACCAGATCGAACTGGCAGCCATGCAGCAGTACAGCTCCTTCCCCGTTTACTGGGAGCAGGAAGCGGTTTCCTTCTGGCCTGAGGTCAACGGTTACTCTCACTTCCCTGCGCCCAACGGTTCCTTCCTCAAGTTCATGCACCTGTGGATCGACCCGGCGGACAAGGACAACACCGGTAATTCCGGCCAGATTTCCGGAGTACCGGGGGGAGCCTAAGGGAACAGACCCTGGTAGATTTCAATAGAGACCAATGACAAGACGGGCCGCCCATTGCTATGATGGGTGGCCCACCTTATAGCGGCCGCTAAGAACCGGCAGCGAAAAAGACTAGCTTGCTTATCGAATAACGTAATAGTAAATTCTTCTCATTATCCGGTTTCGGAAATATTTAATCCTATTTGGCAAAAGCCCTTGCAACCAGCAAGATTTGTCATATAATTTCGTGAAACCATCACTGGCAGGATGTCGTATAACAAGGCATTCTGAAGGTATTTGCCACACAGGCTACACCGGAACGGCTTTTCAACAAGCTCCGGAGAGGTGTTAACGGTATGAGAACCTACCTCATAAAGCGACTTCTGTTATTTATACCGACGGCGTTCGGGGTATCGGTGTTCATTTTTGTAATGTTGCACACCATTCCCGGAGACTATGCCACGGCCCTGCTGCTTGGGGGTGAGCCCGGAGAGGCATACGACGCCAGTTCCGAGCAGTTTGAAAAGATCAGAGAGCAGTTGGGCCTGCAAGGTTCGCTGCCCCAGCAGTACGTCAGGTGGCTGGGGAATTTCTTCCAGGGCGACTTTGGAATTTCCTGGACCAACCGCAAGCCGGTCTGGGACCGAATGGCCCCCAGGATATTCCTGAGTTTTGAGCTGGGGGTACTGGCCGTTTGCATTGCAATGGTCATGGGCACAATAGGCGGGGTCATCTCCGCCGTGCGCCAGGATACATGGATAGACTATCTTTTGCGCGGCTCCAGTATGACGCTGCAGGCCATGCCCGGATTCTGGCTGGCCCTGATGGTTATTGCCGGCCTGGTGGCCATCTGGGGCTGGAAACCGCCCATTGAGTACCGTCACTTGTGGGACGACCCGGTCCGAAACATTTCGGTGCTCTTACTGCCCGCCTTCTTGGTGGGGCTGAGAAGCTCTGCGGAAATCCTGCGCATGACCCGTTCTTCGGTGTTGGAAGTGCTTCGGGAGGACTACGTGCGCACTGCTGAAGCCAAGGGCCTGTACCGCTCGAAGGTATTAGGTCAGCACGTGCTTCGCAACGCGCTGCTTCCGGTGACTACGCTGGCCGGCTTTGAAGTGGTGTTCCTGATGAGCGGTCAGGTTATCATTGAGCAGGTCTTTAACCTGCACGGCGTCGGCAAGCTGTTCATCCAGGGTGTGGCCGCCCGGGACTACCCGGTGGTGCAGGCAATTGTGATGTTCGTTGCCCTGGTGGTGCTGCTGGCCAACCTGGTGGTTGACGTGATGTACGCTTGGCTGGACCCGAGAATCCGCTACAATTAAGGAATCGTCTTCCGTATGCCCGGGGCGGGTATCTGTGAAAGCCCGTTTAGCTAGAGGATGAGTTATGACTACTCCAGATGAAATAGCCGCAGCGGAGAGAGTACGAGAAAACTTGATGGCGGCAGAGCCTCCCCGGAGGCCTGGCATGCTCAAGTATTCGGTCTATTATTTCCGGCACAAGCTGCTGGGTACGGTGGGGCTGGTCATCGTTGTGACGATGGTCATTATTGCCCTGTTTGCCGACCTTATTGCGCCTTTCGCCTACCAGCAGCAGAACTACGAGGATGTGCTGGCGGCGCCCAACTTCACCTATTTGTTTGGCACGGACAACTTCGGGCGGGACATCTTCTCGCGCATCGTTCACGGCGCCAGGATTTCCATGCTGGTGGGGTTCCTGTCCGTCATTGTGGGCACCGGCATCGGGGCCGTAATCGGGCTGATCTCCGGCTTCTTCATGGGCAAGATTGACGCCATAGTTCAGCGCTTTGTTGATATGTGGATGTCCTTCCCCGACCTGATCCTGGCGCTGACCATAGTGGCGGTGTTCGGCAATACGCTGCCCAACGTGATTCTGGCCATCGCCGCCACAATCCTTCCTCGCGGCGTGCGCATCATCCGGTCTGCCACCATCGCCATTCGCGAGATGGACTACACCATGGCTGCCCGGTCCATCGGCGCTTCGGACCTGCGTACCATGCTTCGGCACATAATGCCCAATACTGTGGCTCCCTTCCTGATCATCATGTCGTCCATGTTCGGTACGGCCATTTTGACCGAGGCGGGCCTGAGCTACCTGGGGCTGGGCATCTCTGAGCCGACTCCTTCGTGGGGCCGGATGCTTACCGGCCAGGCGGCCCAGTACGCGCCGCGGGCCCCCTGGATTATCGCCTTCCCGGGCATTTTCATCACCATGACGGTGATGGGCTTCGCCTTCTTCGGGGACGCGCTGCGGGACCTGTTCGACCCACGGCAGCGGGGGCGCTAGTCCCTTGCTTGAGTGCCGGCCCAAGTTCCTGGAAATAATGATCTCCCCCAATTCGGGGGAGATCACTTTTTTGATACGCCGTGCCATTAAGGAGGTGCGGCGCTTGGTTATACCATCCATGGTACCTATCAA
>DAOUHR010000141.1:0-41293 GCA_034428635.1 Dehalococcoidia bacterium | reverse complement strand
CAAGCTCTACTTCAAGCGCTGCCGCCCCGTCATGGCCCGCTACCTGGGCTGCGGCATCTGCATGAAGGTATGCCCCATCCAGAAGTACGGTCTCCAGAACGTCATGGAGCACTATGCCGAGACCGGTCAGGTCCTGGGCAAGGGCACCCACGACCTGGAAGGCTACACCCTGGAAGGCAAGGGCTACTTTGGCCCCGGCGAAATGCCCGTCTTCGACGCTGGCTTCTTCAGCATGCCCGCGGGCGACACTGAAGAATGGGCCTTCTCCCAGTTCAAGGAAAAGGCTGCGGCCAACGGCGGCACGATCACCGACGACATGATCGAGGAATTCCGTGCCGAAATGGCTCGCGGTCTCTCCCAGAGCCGCGACAACATGGGCATGATGGAGGAAGAGGACTACATCTAGTCCCCAACCTTCACCAACTCAGGCAACCAGGGCCGGTGGACAACCCACCGGCCCATCTCTTGTCTTTTATCCCCTTTCTTCAATCTGTGTAATGTCTTCTTGAGTTATGCCATACACTCAAGCCGTGGTCATGTTCCCACGAGCCTGCCTGTGGGTCCGAAACCCTTCGAGCAGGCGTGCTCTGACCCTCCCATTCTATCCCTACCCATATCCCCACAATTTCTTCAAGAATTTACCCTACCATTTATCTGCGGCCACTGACGCTCGGTGGCGCCGAAAATTGGGCTTATCGCAAATCGATTCCTGACCCAACCCCTTGTCCCTTCCGCAAGTCATCGAGGCAGAGAGAATGGCTCATCTCAAGGCTCTTCTGAACACACCCTACTTCATCTGGGTCATTCTGGCCTTGCCGTCCATCCCCCTGCTTATCCAATTCCTGACCGGTGTATACGACGGCCTGGGTCTCAGCGAGCAGGAAGTCCTGGAAATTCGGGAACGCGCCGGTACCTTTGCCGCCATATCCCTGGCTCTGGCCCTGTTGATGACACCCTTATCCCAGCTTCGTAACTCTGCCTTCCTGCGCTGGCTCCTGGCCCGGCGACGTTACTTCGGCGTGGCCTGCTTCAGCTTTGCCGTGCTACACATGGCCCTCTACCTGGTGATCCTTGAATCCGCCGCCAATTTTGTCCAGGAACTGGGGAGGCTTGAAATTATACTGGGCTGGCTCGCTTTCTTCATAATCGTCCCTCTGGGCCTGACCTCAAACCAGGTGTCAATGCGCATCCTGGGCCGCAAATGGAAGCGCCTCCAGCAGTTTGCATACCTGGTTGGTTTGCTGGTACTGGCTCACTGGCTCCTGGTTCACGGTCCCATGCCCGCCCTTGTCTTCTTCGCGCCCCTTGCGTTATTGGAAGCAATCCGCCTTTGGCGAAACTGGAGACGGTCCCGCCTCCGACGTTCCGACGCCGTGGCCGCCAGCTGAATTTAGTTGAACTCCGGTTGGTAATTCTTTCCACTCTAATAAGATGAAGATACCATGCCATCATTCCCCATAGCTCAGTACCTAGCTAGACAATGATCATCCCCATTGTTAAGATTGCTATACCCACCTTCCATTCATCCCTTTAGTGGCTAACGCCTTCCTTGAGTTAATTGACTGGACGCATGGAGGTACGCCACGGTTGCAATGACCCTTCACCGGCGGCCCGCACCGTCACCCTGGTCACTCCGCTGGACCGCCAACCAATAAGCGCTTACTTTACGGCCTTTGGGGGTATTTTTGATGCGACATTTCACTCGTTGCTGTTCCTTCCTGGCCCTGGTTACCCTGCTTGCCCTGCTCTTGGCCTGCACCAGGCAAGTGGAAGTCGTCAAGGAAGTACCCGTAGAAGTAGAAAGGGAAGTGACGGTCCAGGTGGACAGAGAGGTACCTGTGGAGGTAGAGAGGGAGGTAATGGTAGAGGTGGTGGTCACTCCTACCCCTGACCCCAACGCCCCCCAGGTGGCGCTTCCTCGTCAGCCTGAGACCCAGCCCGCCTCGGGCGGCGACTCGCAGCAACCGGCGCCAACCCAGGCTCCTCCGCCCCCAGCTCCGCCCATGGTTGAGTCAATGGTTGACGAAGTCGAGCGCATCTACAAAATCGGCATCTCCGAAGACCTCACCACCACCAACTTCTGGGCCTACCTGGGCCCCGACGGCACCATCTGGAACCAATACGTGCTGGGCGGCAGCAAGCCCTCCCTTTACACCTACACAAGCCAGACCTTCGACTGGGTTCCATCCCTGGCCTCCGACTTCCCAACCGCGTTGCTGGAGGAAACTGTGGACGGGCAATCTCTCTGGACTACCGAGGTGCCCATAAAGCAGGGCGTAATGTGGAGCGACGGCAACGAGGTTACTGCCGAGGACTTCGCATTCACCGCCAACACCGCCATTGAACTGGTGCTCACCGGCAATTGGCCCGGCATTGTTGACCCTGAGTACTTTCACCACGCCGAAGCCTTGGGTCCATATGTCCTTAAGATATACTTCCATAAGAAGCCCGGCCTTGCCCGCTGGCAGTTTGGCCTGGCCTTCATGCCTATCTTCCCCAAGGCCTACTGGGAACCCGTGGTCGCGGAAGCGAAACAGGCCGGTGAACTGCCCGAGCAGCAGAGGGTCCTCTATGCCCACGTCCCTGAAGGTGAACCTACCGGCGGCCCATTTGGTTTTAGCAAGTGGGAAAAGGGCGCCTTCGCCGAAAAGTCCCGGAACGATGACTACTATTTCCGTGGAACTACCTCTACCCAATACGAAAATGGCGCCTACGTTGAAACCAAGCCCGGCGCTTATGAGTTCTCCGCCTTCGGTGACCCTTCCGGCGAAGTAGCCCTCCAGACTACCGAAGGCCCCAACGCCAGCAGCGCAATTTATTCGGTATATGGCAGCCAGGACGCCACGGTGCTTGCCCTCAAGAAGGGAGACATCGACTTCATGCTCAACCCCATCGGCCTTTCCAAGGGGCTCTTGGAGCAGCTGGAAGGCGCTGAAGGGTTGGACACCATCGAGAACTCCTCCGACGGCGTTCGCTACTTGGGATTCAACTTCCGCCGCCAACCCATGGACAACAAGGCCTTCCGACAGGCAGTGGCCACGCTGATCGACAAGGAGTTCCTCACCCAGACCGTCCTCCAGGGTGTCGCCATTCCCGTCTACGCCATGGTCCCCTCCGGCAACGCTGCCTGGTACAACCCCAACGTTCCCCAGATCGGCAAGGGCCTTTCCCGCGCCGAGCGTGTAGCCCAGGCTGTGGATCTGCTCAAGGAGGCTGGCTTCACCTGGGAGGTGGAACCCCAGGTCAGCGAGGATGGCCGCTTCGTGGAGCAGCAGGGCGAAGGGCTCAAAATGCCCAACGGCGAACCCATACCTGAAATAACGGTCCTGGCCCCTAGCCCTGGCTACGATCCCCTCCGCTCAACCTTCGCAATCTGGATAGAGCGGTGGCTGACCGAAGTCGGCATCCCGGTGCGGGCCGACCTCACCGGCTTCAACCTTATCGTCGAAAAGGTGTTCAACCAGCAGGACTTCGATATGTGGATCCTGGGTTGGGGCCTCACCCTGTATCCAGACTACCTCGAAGCCTTCTTCCACAGCCGCTACTCGGACCTGGAACAATTCAACCCGGGCGGCTATTACAACCCCCAATTTGACCAACTGGCCGACGACATGGTGGCGGAAACTGAATTGGAGCGGGCGCAGGACCTGGTCTTCGAGTTGCAGGCTGTCCTGGCCGACGACCTGCCCTACGTAACACTGTTCACCACCCCCATTGTCGAAACCTACCGCAGCGACAGTATCGAGTTTCCCTACACCCAAAACCTGGGCGGCCTGCAAAAGGTAAGCGGTATACCATCCTTGGTGAGCTTCAAGTAGCGTGCGGTTGGCCAATCTCAGGACTCTTCCGACAAATCCCTTCCCCCTCTATGGGGGAAGGTTAGGATGCGGGTGACAATCGGAAAGATTAGATTCCTATAGATGCCAGGAATCCTTTTGGTTGGATTCAGTTGCCAACCACATGCAGCGGACAACCAACTGCCCGGCATTGCCAAGGTTTGGAACTACAGCGTTCAAGGACAGTTCTTGGAAAGTTGTGGTAGGTGATCCCTTAGCGTATCAATTACCTATTCCCCACATACAGGAGTTTGCCCCCACATGACCGGTTATCTGGTCCGCCGCGCGGGACAAATGGTCCTCACCCTCTTCATGATAATTACCTTCGCCTTCTTCCTGGTGCAGGCTCAGCCCGGCGACTACGCCACCTTCTACGCCCTTGATCCCGACATGCCACCCGAGGTCAAGGAGCAGATGCGGGCCTCATTTGGCCTCGATAAGCCCCTCTGGGAGCAGTACCTGATTCACCTCAAGAACACCGTCACCGGCAACTTCGGCGTCTCCTTCGGCCACTTCCCTCGTCCGGTGATGGATGTGCTGATCGAAAGGGTTCCCCGGACTGCTGTGCTCTTCCTCACCGCCACCGTCATGTCCTTCTACATCGGCTTCCTGCTGGGCAAGGCCATCGCCTGGCGCCGCGGCGGCGTCCTGGAATACACTGCCACCATCTCCGGCGCTACCCTGTTTACCGTTTTCACTCCCGCCTTCGGCCTGATGATGATCTGGATATTCGCCTTCCGACTCGACTGGCTGCCCGTGGGCAAATTCCTTGATCCCCTTGTATGGCGCCACGCTGAAGTCTCCGCCAATTATGTCTTCAGCCGGATGCTGCTGACCGCCTTTTTCATTACCGTTTTCGCTTTCCTGGTCCTCTACCTGCTGAAGAAAACAGGCCGTATCGGTCTGGCCAAGTGGGCGGGACCAATCATAGCGGTGGGACTGGCAGTCGCACTGCTTGCCTGGTCCTTCTCCGGTATCGGCGGCCTGGCCCTGGACATCCTGCGCCACATGATCCTGCCCATCGTCACTCTTACCCTGATATCCTTTGCTGGAACGATGCTGCTCACCCGCAACAGCATGCTGGAAACGGTGCGCGAGGACTACGTCATGGCCGCCCGCGCCAAGGGCCTGCCTGAAAAACTGGTCCGCGACCGCCACGCCGCCCGCAACGCCCTGCTGCCCGTGGTCACCAGCCTGGTCTACAGCCTGATCTTCGCCATCGACGGCAGTGTCATCATCGAAGGCGTCTTTTCCTGGCCCGGCACCGGCCTTACCCTGCTGCAGGCGGTTCGCTCCGAAGACCTGCCCTTGGTCATGGGTGCCATGGTCTTCATCGGCCTCTTCTCTCTGCTGGCCCACGTCATAGTTGACATACTCTACGTATATCTCGACCCCAGGATTCGTTACCAGTGATTACACCGACCAATGACCCGCTGTTCCCGGGCCCCTCTTCTGAGCCTCCGGTCATGGAGGTAGGCCACAGCCGCCTCCGGCTCTTCCTGGCCCGGGTTCGCCTGGCCTGGCAATCCTTCCGCACCGGCTGGTCCATCTTCATGGAAAGCCGCATCGGCGTCCTGTCCCTGGTCATCATCTCCCTTTTCGCCGTCATGGCCGTAGCCCACCCCATCCTCATGTTCACCATCTGGGACTCCGACACCTATGACCCGGTTACGGGATATGCCTTCGACCAGTTCGAGCAGCCGGCTCCCCCGTCCTGGCGTCACCCCCTGGGCACAGATCCCCTGGGCCGCGACGTCCTCAGCCAGCTGCTGTGGAGCACTCGTTCCGAGTTTGTACTCGGCATTACTGCCGCCCTCGTTACCGTGGCCATCGCCACCACCGTCGGCGCCGTATCCGCCTACTACGGCGGCTTTGTGGACGTCTTTTTTATGCGCCTGGCCGACCTGATTATCGCCCTGCCCGGCATATCTCTGCTTATCGTCCTCAGCGCATTGTTCAAACTCAACCTGTTTTACCTGGCCCTGGTTATCGGCATCCTGGGCGGTTTCGGTGGTACCGCCATTATCCTCAAGTCCCAAGCCCTCAGCATCAAGGTCAAGCCCTACATCGAGGCGGCCCGGGTGGCCGGCGGCGGTCATTTCCACATCATCTTTGTTCACATAATTCCCAACCTGCTGCCCCTGTCCCTGCTATACATGATGTTCACCGTCACCAGCGCCATCTTCGCCGAGGCGGTCCTGTCCTTTCTCGGTCTCCTGGACCTCCGGATGAGCTGGGGCATAATGATTCACACCGCCAATACCGGCGGCTACCTTATGGGCGGCACCCGTTACTGGTGGCTGGTAGTACCTGCCGGCGCATCCATCACCCTGCTCTGCAGCGCCTTCTACCTGGGCGGCCGTGCCCTCGACGAGGTAGTCAACCCCCGCCTGCGCCGTCGTCATGACTAAAGGAAAATTAAAAGTGCTCTCTGACCAGGGCAATCGCATTATGTCTAAATTGTCATTCTGATACGTTTACATTGTCATTCTGAACGGAGTGAAGAATCTAAACTCCATCCCACCAGCCGACTGGGGGACCCGTAACCTGGCTGACATGCAGGATCTTAGGCCCTTCGTCAAGCTCAGAGCGGCTTGTGGTAGGGTTTCGTTTCAGGTGGTATGGACAATCGGAACCGTAGGGGCAGACCTATGTGTCTGCCCTGGTCTCACAAGCAAAACCACCTAAATCGGAACGCTACCAGCGGACTGTCTTAGGCCTGGCGGATGTCTGCCACCTATAGTCTGAATCCAAAACACGATTGCCCTGGTTCTCTGGCCCTGCACGGTGGACGGCAAAGGAGGACTACATTTTCCCGCTCATCCTGAGCTTGCCGAAGGACTTTCCCAACAGTGAACTATCAAACTTTGACCGACATCTGCCCTCTCTCAGGAAAAGGGGCCGTGGGTAAAGACAGTCCCCTAACTGGCTAATACCAGGAAGGGGGGTAACAACCTCCTGAGCACGTGCAACGCTAATAATGCAACACACAACAGCAGAACCAATCCTGCAAGTAAATAACCTTTCCCTCCGCTACCTCACCCGCGCTGGCGAGGTGAAAGCCGTGGAGAACGTTAGCTTCCAATTGGCCAAGGGGCAGGCCATGGGCCTGGTGGGCGAATCGGGCTGCGGCAAGACTTCCGTCGCCAACTGCCTCATGCGCCTCCTGCCCGACAACGCCGTCCTGCAGGGCGGACAGGTCATCCTCGAGGGGCAGGACATCATGGTCCTGTCCGAGAACGAGATACGCGAATACCGCTGGAGCCGCATCGCCATGGTTTTCCAGGCAGCCATGAACGCGCTCGACCCCGTATATCGCGTCGGCCAGCAGGTGATCGAGGCCATTGAGGCCCACGGCGTGGAAACCACTCAGTCCCAAGCCAGGGAACGGGTCGCCCGCCTCTTCCGCATGGTGGGCCTGGACCCTGCCCTGGTGGAGCGCTACCCCCACGAGTTCAGCGGCGGCATGCGCCAGCGCGCCGTCATTGCCATGGCCCTCTCCTGCGACCCCTCAGTCATCATCGCCGACGAGCCTACCACCGCTCTCGACGTCATCGTACAGGACCGGATTCTGCGGGAACTGAAGGCCATTCAGCAGGAACTGAACATGGCCATCATCTACATCAGCCACGACATCGCCGTCGTCGCCGAGGTGACCGACCGACTTGGGGTTATGTACGCTGGCCGCCTGGTGGAGTACGGCGAGACCGTCGACGTCTTCCGCGCGCCCCTGCATCCCTATACCGCAGCGCTCATGGGTTCCTTCCCCAGCATAACCGGCGAAAAGCGTGTCCTGGCCAACCTCTCCGGCGAACCACCCAATCTCATTGATCCGCCGCCCGGCTGCCCCTTCCACCCCCGCTGCCTTCACGCCACCGACCATTGCCGGACCCAGTTCCCGCCCAGGGTGCAGCGAGGCAGCCAGTGGGCCGACTGCTGGCACCCTCTGGACGGCGACGCCCCGAATACTGCCCAGCAAGGAGTAGTTTAGGTGCAGCCTGCCCAGTCAGAATCCCAGGCCCTTAGCCGTGAAGCGCTGGTGTCCGTTTCCGGCCTGACCAGGCTTTTCCCCGTGGGGCGGGGCCTCTTCCGCCGGACCACCAGCTTCATTCACGCCGTTGACGACGTGTCCTTTAGCCTGGATCGTGGCGACAGCCTGGGCCTGGTGGGCGAGTCCGGTTGTGGCAAGACCACCGTGGGCAAGCTGCTGGTCAAACTCCTGGAACCCACCTCCGGCGAAGTCCTCTTCCGTCTGCCCGGCCTCGCCCCGGAGGAAGGGCCTTCGGACTCCCCCTTGCCGGCTTCTGCCATTACCTCCCGCCAGATGCGTGCCTTCCGTCGCCAGACCCAGATGATATTTCAGGACCCATACGAGTCCATGAACCCCCGCCGCACCATCTACGACACCATCGCCGAACCCCTGGCCGTCCAGGGCATCGGCACCGTCATGGACCGGGTGGACCTGGTCTCCGAAATCCTCATGCTGGTGGGCCTCACCCCTCCGGCAACCTTCCTTTTCCGCCATCCCCACGAACTTTCCGGCGGCCAGCGTCAGCGGGTCGCCATCGCCCGCGCCCTCGTCGTGGAACCCTCCTTCGTGGTGGCCGATGAACCAACCTCCATGCTCGATGTTTCCAGCCGCACCGGCATCATGAACCTGATGCAGCAGCTTGCCCACGGCCTCGGCATCGCTTACCTCTACGTCACCCACGATCTGGCCGTGGCCCGCTACATGTGCCACCGCATCGCCGTAATGTACCTGGGCAAGATTGTGGAGATTGGCGAGACCGAGGAACTGCTGCGGAATCCCCTGCATCCCTATACCCGCGCCCTATTGTCCGCCGTTCCCGTACCCGACCCTCAGTACCGCCGCCAACCCCCCGACATCCGCGGCGACTTGACCGCCCCTATAAACCCGCCCGACCGGTGCCGTTTCTACGATCGCTGCCCCCTCGCCACCCATCACTGCCGCGACAACCCGCACCCGCCCACCGAAGAAAAAGGCCCCGATCACTGGGTAGCCTGCTACGAGGTCTAGGGGTTGTAACAAAATTGAAGGTAGAACTCTCCGAGCGTCCCTCTTGGTCGTTCCCGCGTAGGCGGGAACCTCGATGGGCTAAGGTCGAGATTCCTGCCTTAGTAGCAATGACATTGATTATGACGACACGCCCTGACACGCCCCTCAAAGTCCCCGTCTCACGCGCAAAAAAGGGCTGCCCCCAAGGGCAGCCCCGTTTAATTCCTTCCCACCGCGAAACTTACACGGCAAGCCGTGAGTCCGGCTTCCTGCTATTGCAGTACCCCTACAATGGTGCTCACGTTGTAGCGCATAAAGTCCAGGTACGTTCCCGCTTCCCCGCCTTCCGGCCCCAGGGAACCGGTGTACAGCCCTCCGATAAGCTGCGCCCCCGTCTCGTTGGCAACTTGTTGCGCCAAGCGGTCGGTCTGGGACTTCTCCGCGAAGACGGCATGGGCCCCCGAGTGCTCGATGGTCTCCACCAGCTCCGCCAGCTCCATCGCTGTCGGCTCTATTTCGGTGGTCACCGGCATGATAGCCCCGACCACTTCAAAGCCGTAGCGCTGGGCGAAATACTGGAAACTGTCGTGAGAGGTCACCAGCAGCCGGTGGTCCACCGGCAGGGTGGCTACTTCCCCCTCGATCCAGGAGTGCAGCTCGTCCAGCTCCTGGCCGTAGGCTGCCGCGTTTTCCCGGTACAAAGTCTGCCCGGCCGGGTCAATGCCCGACAGGTGGGCGGCAATGCTGTTCACTGCCTGTTTCACACGGATGGGATCGAACCAGAAGTGGGGGTCCAGTTCCCCGTGACCGTGGCCGTCACCCTCTTCCTCGTGGCCGTGGCCCTCTTCTTCGTGGCCTTCCGTCTCACCCTGGACGCCCACAAAGGCTACCTTGGTGGGATTGCCTTCCACCTCCCAGTGGTTCACTTCTTCCAGGTCGTGGTCGTCCAGGTGCAACACCTGCCCGCCCACCGAGTCCGTTATGAAAATGGCCCCGGGCGCCATGGCGATATGTGGCCGGCCCCAGAAGTCGGTTACGACCGGCGTGGTCAGCGCGTCGGAGTTGGTAGCGATTACTTCCCCGTCGTGGGTGTCGTACAGTCGGATTTCGCCGCTGCTCATCACAACGACCAGTTCGTCCCCGTCCCGGGACAGGGCCGCCTGAATCGGTGCGTTGCCGTCTTCCGCGGCTATCAGCTGTTCCATCTCACCCTCTTCCGGTTCCACCACGTACAACCCCACCGCGGAACCCAGGGCAAAGAAGTGGTCTGCTCCGGAAGACCCCCAGACAGTCGTAAGCCGGAAGTCATCCGGCTCTCCCTCAGGCGCCTCAATAAACATGTGCTCGAAATTCCCGTCGTGGGCTTCCAGGGCCAGCACGCCGCCTGTGCAGCCAAATACTGCCATGTGCCCGTTGCCGGCGTCGCCGTGCAGGTCCGGGCAGTCGCCCGCGGTATAAAGGATGTCTCCGGAGAGGTTCCGCACATCAACTGTGGTAGGCAGCCGGTACTGTTCCGGGTTCGAAGCATAGTCGGGATGCTGCGCTGTAATGGCGAACAGGTCCCCCTCCAGCGGTATCGCCGCTCCGTGTTGTGGACCGGCGTTCAGCCGCAGCGGCTGGTACGATGCCCCTTCCTCTTCCAGTTCGTGCTCGTTGATCAGAACCACGTCTCCCGACCCGTCATAGTAAACGGTGGCCCACTCGTCACCTACGTACAGGTGGACCGGCCGATCACCGACCAGATCCAGGCCCACCGGTTCTGCTTCACGGTTGACCAGGTCAAAATGACCGTCGTGGGCCTCCAGGTAGGTGCCCCCGTCAATGATATGCACCATATTTGCGTCGCTGGACACCGCGATGGCAAACCTGCCGCTCCCGGTGGCGTAGATGCGCCCGGCTCGGCTGCCCATATCATAGGCGTCCTGCTCTACCTCGCCGTGGTCCAGTTCGATGATAGACATCGCCCCGGTCTCACCGTCGCCGATCAACAGTTTGCCCAGCAGTTCCGTCATTTCCTCTTCGTCGTGGTCCTCAAAAATTTCCACGAAGTCTATCGGATCAACCTCCTCGCCCACCTCCACGATCGCCTCTGGATTCTGGGCGGCATTCTCCACCAGGTCCGTCAGCCAGCCCGCCTCCAGCGAGAGGCCTACGGACATCACCAGGTCCGCGTCGGCCACCTGGGCTATGTCCTGGGCCCCCGGTTGATAGGTGTGTGGGTCTGCGTTGGCCGGCAGCAGTGAGAACACTTCCACCCGGTCCTGCCCAACAGCTTTCACCCAGTCGGCAATAATGTTGCTCGTGGTTACCACCCTCAATGATTCGACAACTTCTTCCTGCTGTGCTGCCGGATTCGTCATGTCGGTGGCCTGGGATTGCGTGGGCTCCTGTTGCTGCATCGCCCCTGTTGGCGCTGCGGCCGGAGCGGTCTGCGTCTGCGCCTGAGGTGCTGTTTGCGGTTGAGCCGCTGTCTGTGTCTGCGCCTCCGGCTTCGGTTGAGCCCCTGTCTGTGTCTGAGTCTCCGGCTGCGGTTGAGTCCCTGCCTGTGTCTGCACCTCCGTCTGTGGTTGAGCCGCCGTTTCTTCGCTGCCGCACGCTATTGTCAACAGCAGCGCGGCGGCCATCAACGGTATCAGAATCCTCAGTAACTTGCCTGGCATGGTGGTTTCCTCCATATAAAACTCTAATTCGTGGTCCTTTATAGATAATTAATCTTAGTTATTGGGACCGTACTCTTACCTGTGACGATGAAGCAAATTAATGACACTTATCATCAATTAATGTCCAGGCTTTCTTGGCTGCTCGGTGCTTTAGCTATGAGCTATATTATACTCAATCTCAATAATAACGTGAATAAAACTTTATATCAATAATTGATGCCCTTTGTCAATACACTATCGCATTTGGCAGCGTGCTACTTCAGGTCGTATGGACAATCGGAACGGTAGGGGCAGACCTGTGTGTCTGCCCTGCCCCCACAGCAATGCCACCCAAATTGGAACGCTACCTCTCATTTAGGCTAGAGCAATTGCATTCCAGCTTAGGGGAGGTCGTTGTCCCAGCGAAGGCGGGAACCTTGCACTTCGCCACTGGCAAAGCAGCCCTCATGAAATCCCCGGTAATCCGGTTGCCGGAAGATCGCAATTGCCCTGGAAACAAGGCGCTGCCGCATGACTCTGGCCCCTTGATATCAGGGAATACACATCCTTACCATAACTTCCAGGTGGACCTTCTCCCCTTCCTGGGAATCGGGAGCACGGACAAAGCCAGCGGCGGCTTTGCCTCTCCTGCCGGCCGTGGCCCAGCCTGGGCCTCTTTAGGCCACCTACAGGACCATTCCCTATCTGGGATGTGGCCCACCGGGGCGCCATCCGGTGCCATCCCGACTCCGTAGTCAAATACGAAACGGCACAAAGTGGGACAAAATGGGTCAGGAAATTAAAAAATCCTTTACCTCTGAAAGCAGGCAGCTAGGAGCGACGTGCCAAAGCTGGGTAGACCGAACAATCGCCATACCGATTCTCGTCGGCGTCTGGAAGTCCAGCGCTCCCCTGTTGATGATCCGGGCTGCCTCATAAAAGGTCCGGAAAGACCCGTCTTTACTGCGAAGGCGGGAACCTCGAACTTGGGGCAGACCCGTCTCAGCTATCTATGAAAGGGCCATCTGGTCAACAACTTCCAAATGCGATAGCCCTGGCATTCAGGCAGTGTTTCTTATTAGGGGTGTCCGGTCCGGTGATACCGTAGGGGCGGCCCTTGTGGCTGCCCTGTCTCCCCCTCACAAGCTCCCAAATCGGAGCGTTCCCCGCAATTGGATGCCCTTCCGGTGGGGTGGGTTGCAGCAGGTGGGGGCGGATTACAAACTGGCCATGGCTGGCGTCCAGGTGCTTGCCCAAACCG
The DNA here is from genome assembly GCA_034428635.1 of Dehalococcoidia bacterium. GTDB lineage: Bacteria > Chloroflexota > Dehalococcoidia > Lucifugimonadales > UBA3495 > Bin22. The sequence goes on along the minus strand of DAOUHR010000141.1, from coordinate 28,540 downwards.
ATACAGGAACTCCGCCCCTCCGTCAGGGCAATCGCATTATGTCTAAATTGTCATTCTGAACGGAGTGAAGAATCTAAACTCCATCCCACAGGCCGACTGAGGGACCCGTAACCTGGCTGACATGCAGGATTTTAGGGGGTGTCGTCAAAAGCCGAGTTTCGTCATTCCGGCGAAAGCCGGAATCCAGAGCCGTCGTAAGAAAGGGTGATATGCGCAACGATATTCCGGGGCTCTGGTATATTGCCTGCTTACACCCGATACCCAACCGGCAGGAAGGACTAATTTCAAGACAGCCCCTAGGCCCTTCGTCAAGCTCAGAGCGACTTGTCTTATGCCTGGCGGATGTCTGCCACCTATAGTCTGAATCTAAAACGCGATTGCCCTGGCCCCTCCGTCTAAACCTTTTGCAAGTACGGGGTGCCTTCCGATATAATTCGCCCGCTTTGTATCGGCACTTCCCGTGTGCCCAAACAGCTTGGGGTTACCCGTATGTCGGACTTGGGATTCCGAAGGTTGCGTTGCCTTGAGGCATTGGCCACCGGTGGCCTGTCTCCATCCCCTCACGCTGCGTCTAAACTGGTGGGAGAGAGACAGCAATGACCAGACCCAGGCACTTTCTGCTCACCATTGCGCTGTTTGTTCTTCCTGCCCTGTTTGTGGCCTGTGACGGCGGTTCCGACGACGGCGAATCCCCCGCCACTTATACCCACGGGCCAGAAGGTGTCGGCCAACAACGCCAGCCGGGCAGACCTGCAGGCAGCTCTTGAGAACGCGCAAATCAGTAACTCCCGGAAGTGGGCCCGGGAGGTTGAAGAGTACCGACCCTACCCTGAGGATGACCCTGACTACGCAAAGCTGCGCGGCGAACTGGCCAAGTACAACCCCAGCCCCGGCATCGTCGGCCGGATTATCGCTCAGTTGGAATTGCCCTGATGCGTGAAGAAAGAATAGCGGCTACGGCGTGGCAGTTGCGGGCCAGCCTCCTCTGGCTGGTTCTCATCGGTATAGTTGGCTTGGCTGTCGCTCTGGCCTACGAACGGCACTGGGACGGCTACTGGCAGCTGGTCCCCTGGGTGGTTTTGGGCGTAGTTTTAGTTGCCCTGCTGGCCCTGGTCGTCTTCCCGTCCACCTTCACCAGGAAACTGGCCCATCTGGTCGCCGCCGCAACCATCATCGCCTCCTGCCTGGGCCTGTGGCAGCACTTTGAAGAGAATTACCAGACGGCGTCCCTCGACGCCAGCTACACCGACATCTGGGAGGATATGAGCCTGCTTGACCGGGTCTGGGAGGTCACCAGGGGCTCAGTGGGCCGTGTCCCCGTCTACGCTGCCGCATCCTTCATTCCCATTGCAATAGCCCTGTCCATGTCCACCATCGGCATCGGCTACCGCGAAGCGCCCGACGAATACGTAGACCCACGGCAACGCCGCTAATCCCGCTCTCATCTCGAGCTAGTCAAAGGAGCCCCCAGCCGGAGGAGGCCAGAACAGGTGTGAAACCCCGCTCATCCCAGGCTTGTCGCAGTAACTCGGTCGGCGGTGGAAGGCTGGTCTGGAGCCATGACCCAACCCTAGCCATCCACCCTTGGCATCACGTCCTCCACCAGCACGTCCATCGAATCCAGAAGTTGCTGCAGGCTCCCGCACCCGTTGAAATTAATCTGGAATGCCTCCAGCCCTGCCTCCTGCCGGTACCGCGTAATGTCCGAAGCCACCTGTTCCGCCGTCCCCTGTCCCGTAGGGCGCTCCCCGCTCCCGCTGGAACTCCCCGTAATGTGGCTGAAGTTCACCCGGAAGCTCATCCTTGTCGGCGGCGCCTCTGCCCGTTCGATCTCAGCGCAGTAGTCCTTCAGGTAGGCCTGGTTGCTCACCAGCGCATCCAGCGGCGTCGGCGTCGGTTGCCACACCTGCCCAAAGCGTGCCGCCCGCCGCAGCGACGCCTGGCTCGACCCGCCGATCCACACCGGCGGGTGAGGCAGCTGCACCGGCTTCGGATACACGTACATATCCTCAAAGGAGAAGAATCGCCCCTGGAACGTCGTCGCCCCCTGTTCCCAGCACGCCTGCCAGATCCGCAGATACTCGTCCGTCCGCGCTCCCCGCTGCCGGAAGGGCACCCCCAGCGCCTTGTATTCCGCCTCGTTCCACCCCGATCCCACGCCTACAATCGCTCTGCCGCCCGACATCTGGTCCAGCGTCGCAATCATCTTCGCCGTAACCACCGGGTTCCGGTAAGGCATTATCAGCACCGAAGTCCCCAGCATCACCCGGCTCGTCCGCGCCGCCACGTATGCCAGTACCATCAGCGGGTCATAAACGTTACGCCACGACTCACTCCGCGCCGAGTTGTCCACTATGACGTGGTCATTGACGAACAAAGCGTCAAACACCATCTCCTCCGCTTTCACGGCGGTCTGGACTATGGCCTCCGTAGTTGCCGGAAATCCCAGGTAATCGGCATTGGGCAAACGAAACGAGTACTGGACCATTGCTCCTCCAGGTTGGCGGACAGGTTGGTGGACAGGTTGGTGGGAAGATTTCGGCTATATTGCCGGCAACTACAGGCCAATCGCATTATGTTTGAATTGTAATTCTGATACGTCTAAATTGTCATTCTGAACGGAGTGAAGAATCTAAACTCCATCCTACAGGCCGACTGGGGGACCCGTAACCGGGCTGACATGCAGGATTCAGGCCCTTCGGCAAGCTCAGACCGACCTGTCTTATATCTGGCGGATGTCTGCCACCTATAGTCTGAATCTAAAACGCGATTGCCCTGCCGGCAACTACAGCTTGACACAAGCATACTCTCCGCCGCAATAAGGTTGGAATACTGACGAAACACGGAGGGCACACTCATGTCCAGGTTCCGAATCATCCCACACCGCCGTCTCCAGGAATGGGTTGCCGAGGAAAAGGCCTACTTCAAAGCCGGTACCGGCGAACGCCTCGTATTTGAACCCTGCACCCGCGAAATGTTCGAACGCACCCACCGCTGGATGCTGGACTGGCAAATCTTCCCCACATCCCAGGTTGGCAAGGTGGCCTACGACCAGGCCGTCGTAGTCTAGGGGCTGTCGTCAAATTGAAGGTAGAACTCTCCGAGCGTCCCTTTTCGTCGTTCCCGCGAAGGCGGGAACCTCGATGGGCTGAGGTCGAGGTTCCTGCCTTGGTAGCAATGACATTGAATATGACGACACGCCCCAGGCTGCTCTACCTGCCAGGCTGGCGGGGTTTTGACGCCCCCGACCCTGGCAGAAAACTCTCTGTCCCCAATCCCTCATACCATGAAAGCCAGAATCCAGGAAGGCTCGGGGCAACCATGTACCGCCTCCCCTTAACTTCCACGAGCAGCCCCGCATTCCCCCAGTTGCCCCTCCGTGTCCTGACAATAATAATAGTGTGAAGGCCCCCAACTGCCTTTCCTTCCGATGTATGCCCCATTATAATTAGTTCCAGACATCATTTATCCGCCCTTACATTTACATATCGTTATGACGCCTTCCAATCTGGCCCCTGGATATAATCGTTCCTCATTTGATGGAACGCTACGGGCCAGCAAGGTTCCAGGCGCAGTTTCCCTCCATCTTTGACGCCTCACCGGCTGGAACCGGAATCAGGGAGATACGGCTAATGTCCGCCCCGCACTTACAACCCGCCGCTGACCAGCTGCCCTCCCCCTTCCCCGAGGGCTGGTACTTCGTCGCCACGCGCGCCGCTATCGAGCAGGAGAGGCTTTTCCGGAAGCTCTGGATGGGTGAGGATATCATCGTCTGGTGCGACGACCAGGGCGAAGTTTGCGTGGCCGAGGCCCACTGCCCCCACCTGGGTTCCGATCTGGGACCCGAGGCCGATGGCCGGATATGCGGGGGTCGGCTCGTTTGCCCCTTCCACGGCTATGAATTCGACGCCGCCGGCCAGTGCGTCGCCACTCCCTATGCCGACCCGCCCCGATCTGCCCGGTTGCAGGTCTTCGAAACCGACGAAATCAACGGCCTTGTATTTGCGTGGTATGGAATTGACGGCCGCCCACCCCAGTGGGAACTCCACCCGGATCGTCCCGAACAGGAAGGCTGGTCCAGCCCGGCCATCAGCTCCCTTCGCTTCCCAGGCCATCCTCAGGAAACCACCGAGAACTCGGTGGACCTGGCCCACTTTCGCTACGTCCACGGTTACGATAACTTCGATCGCGTCGGGCGCATCTCCATAGACGGCGCCTGCCTGGAGAGCCGCTTTGACTTCCGGACCGTCCGCAAGGTGGCCGGAATCGCCGCTTTCACCATGGAGCTGTCTGCCACTACCCACATTTATGGCTTGGGCTACTCTTTGGTGGATATTCACGAACACTCTATCGGCGTAGATCTGCGGCTTTGGGTGCTTGCCACACCGGTGGACGGTACCCTGCTCGACTTCACCCTGGTCTCCCAGGTACGGGAAATTCGCAAGCCGCAGCGGCGCATCATTGGCCTGGGCTTCCTGCCCGTCAGCTGGCGCGCCCCCATATTCAACAAGTTTATGGCGGCCCAGCAGAGGGGTGACGTTCTGCAGGACGTCACCATCTGGAGCCGCAAGCGTTACCGCTCCCGCCCTCGCCTCTGCCGCTCTGACGGTGAAATCATGCCCTTCCGGGCTTACTGCGCCCAGTTCTATCCTGATACCCAGGAACAGTCCGGCGAACCGTCCACCATTTCCCGCGTTGCGCTGCCATGAAGGGACCTTGGAATTTCACCAACAGGTCATTTCCCGGCGCAAGAGAATTGGCTAGGGTGGATACGACGAAATTCCCTCCCTCGCGACCGTCATTCCGGCGCAATCCGTAATCCAGTAAGTTTCGGGACAAATATCGCAACATGCCCAAAATTACCGTACAGCACCTCACTTGCGCAGTTACGTGTAAACAGGAATCTCCAAAGAGGGAACACCGATACAGCACGGAATCTCTAAACGCTATTTACCGGTACTGGCGAGACTCCCTTCTGTCTCGACAGGGAGAGGACAGCCTTGGGGTAAGCTGGTTCACTCTGCACCATCGCTAATAAGATATCGCTCCCAGGTTCCGTTGTTAGCCAGCGGCCGGCCCATTGTTGTTTTCGGCAAAACGGATTGTTCTTCAAACGGAAAAATACCAATCCGTAACTTACGCTTTAGCAATTCTCAGGTGACTGGAAAGGGGGAAGGTTAACCTTGGACAGTATACTAACTTGGCTGGCCCGACTGGTCACGGCCCGTCCCTGGATTACACTCCTGGTACTGCTTGTCGTTACTATTGCCCTGGGCTACGGCGCCGTTCACCGCGCACCCCCGCCTGAAACCCGGGCCACCCTGCCCCAGGGCAGCGCTGTCGCCGAGGCCTTGCAGGAGATAGAGGATCTCTTTCTGGAAACCGGCGAGGCCAATGTCGTTACCCTCCTCTTTCGTGGTGACGCCCTGACCCCCTCTGGCCTTGCCCAGATGGACTCCCTGGTCAACGAGATAATCGCCGACCCCAGCGTCGCCGCCCTCTTGGCTCCGGGCAACTCCGTTATCGCGCCTTCCCTGCTGGTCATGGCCCTGCTCCAGGTGCCTGACTTTGATACCGTCTCCCAGGCGGACATAGATAACCTCCAGGGTCCCCCGGAAATCCTGGGCGCCATAGATGCCATGACCGGCGAAGACACCGACGGCACGCCCGTAGCCATCGCCACCATCCGGGTCCTGAATACTGGAGACGAGCGCGTCAGGGAAGCCGAACGCCGCATCCAGGAACTTGCCCGCGCCGACCAGGGGCCACTTACCGTCAGCAGCGTTTCCCCTGTGATAGTTGAGGACGAGTATGTAAAGGCCACCGAGGAGGGAATGGCTCCCCTGGTGGGGCTGGCCTTCCTGCTTATCGCCGCCCTCATCCTCCTCTTCATGCGCACCATTTCCGACCTGTTGCTTACCATTATCGGGCTGCTCACGTCCATCATCTGGATCGTTGGCGCCGAGGGCTGGCTTGGACCCAACGCCCTCGGTCTTACCGGCCCGCCCAACTCCCTCACCACCATGGTGCCCATCATCATCATCGGCCTGACCGTGGACTATGCCATCCAGATCGTTTCCCACTACCGCGAGCAGCGCAACGCCGGTGAGGACGTTCTGTCCGCTGTCCGCGTCGGTTTCCGCAACGTTACTGTTCCCTTGATGCTGGCCGCAGTTACCACCATCGTCAGCCTGTTGGCCAGCCTCTTCTCGCCCATCGAAATCGTTGGCGACTTTGGCATCATCGCCGGTTTGGGCGTGGGCATGAGCCTTATCGTGATGCTGACACTGGTACCAGCCGGCCGTACTATCATCGACCGCCGTCGCGAGGCCCGGGGCCGGCTGAACCCGCCCCGGCCCATTGCCAGCGCACTGCCCGGTGTCAGCAGGTTGGCTGGACTGCTGGGCCGCAGCATCACCCGCGCTCCGGGCCCTTACCTTGTTGGTGTGCTGGTAATTACCGCGGCCCTGGGGTATGCCGCCACCGACCTTGAGTCGGAATTCAGCATCCGCGACATCCTGCCCAGGGGCGGCGACCTGCTGACCGATATGAATACTCTCGACGCAGCCGTAGGCGGTTCCACCGAGATGGCCACCGTGCTGTTGAAGACGGAGGTAACCGAGACCCGGACCCTGTTGAACCTTCAGGACCTTACCGAGGCCTTCCTGGACGAACGCCGCCGTCCCGCCGCCGCTGCTGGTCCCATTCACGCATCCTTTGACTTGGTGCTGCGGGACTGGATCGACAACAGCGGTGTCCCGGGCGACAATTTTAGCTCTGACCTGGCGGACCTCTTCCGTGAAGCTACCGCCGGGGTTCAGATCGACCCGGTGCTGATGCAGGAGTTCATTGACCAACTGGAGGCCACGGATCCGGCAGTCAGCCATCTTTTGGTTAATGATCCCCAGGGCATCGATGCCATGCTCGTCCAGTTCCCCACCTTTTCCGGAGATCCTTCCCTTACCAAGATCATCCAGTCCGACATTGAAGGTCTCTGGTTCGGCGACGACGCTGCCATCACCGCCACCTCCGAAAGCATAATTTCCGTGACCGTCACCGACTCCATTACCGAGCGTCAGACCGAGGCCATTACCACTACCATCCTTGCCGCCCTCACCGTGCTGGCCGTCTTTTTCTGGGTAACGGTTCGCCAGCCTGGCCTCGCCGTAATCGCCGTCGGTCCCATCGTGCTGGTCCTGATCTCGGTCCTTGGCACCATGGCTCTGTTGGGCATTCCCTACACCATCATCACGTCCATAATCACCGCTCTCTCCATCGGCATCGGCGTTGACTACACCATCCACATGATCCACCGCTACCGGGAGGAGTATGCCGTCCTGCGCGACCCGGAACAGGCAGCCGTCCGCACCTTGGCCACCACTGGGTCCGCCCTGTTGGGGTCTGCCCTGACCACGGCCCTGGGGCTGGGAGTGCTTGTGGCGTCGCCCCTGGCCGCCTCCCAGCAGTTCGGCTTCACTGCGGCCATCACTATTGCCTACTCCCTGATCGTCTCCATCATCGTCGTCCCCGCCGCCATGACCTTCTGGGGTGCCTACCAGAACATGAAACTGCGCTCCTCCGTTCGCCGCTGGGCCGAGGAACTGGACCTCGAAATAGAAGCAGTCCACCGCCGCCACGAACAGGGAGAGCAAGGCCGCTAAGCCGCTCATCCCTGAGCTTGGTCCTGGACCCCAGCCAGAGTATTGCCAGGGCAGGACTGCAATTCAACCCAAAACGAAGGGGCGGGTTTCAAACCCGCCCCGCCCCAATTCTCTACACTTTCAGCCGGACGATACTACCTGCCCCCGAGTTGAAAGGTGGGTACCCCTACGACTTAAGCTGGCAATGGTCGCCGCCGCTCCACCACCCGGAACTTCAGCTTCTTGTTCGGCTTCATCGAAGGCAGCGGCGCAAACCCCAGCTTGTAGTCCTGCGGAAACACCTCAATATTAAAGTGATGCGCCACCATCAGCACATTCACCGCCAGTTGCAGTTCCATCCACCGTGACCCCAGGCACCGGTGCGGCCCCAGTCCGTAGGGCGCGTATCCGGGACTGAAATGCTCATTCCGTGGCGGCAGGTAACGGTCAATATCAAACTTGAACGGCTCAGGGAAAACGTCGCTCATGTAATGGGACGCCGTCTGCGCAATATACACCCGCGTCCCCACCGTCAACTGGTAGTCCTCCACCACGCAGGAATTCATCACGTCCCGAATCGACATTGGCACTATCGGGTACATCCGAAGGCATTCCATCAGGAACCGGTGCGTAACATCTATCGCCGTCGGAGTAAAGTCCTCTGGACTCGGATACCCGTTGGCGAACAGTGCATCCGCCTCTTCTTGAATCCTGCCATAAATCTCCGGCTGCGCGGCCATGGCATAAAGGGCGAAAGTGTACGCGTCGCCCAGGTAAACGCTGGCAATAAGCGCCGCCGAAAGGGCAAATCGCAGGTTCGACTCCGGCACCAACTGAGGATCGCTGGCATGCAGGCTCAGAAGGTCGTCTGCCAGGTCTCTGGGCGCCCCGGCCCGCTGTGCCGGCGTGTGTACGTTCTGGATGCGTTCCAGCAGTTCATCAATGGCCTTGGAGCGCGCCTTCATTCCCGGTGTGCTCAGCATGAACTTCGGCAGCACCTTGATAATGTGGGTGTTCAGCGCCCGCTCCTTGTATTTGATCAGGTCCCCAATAAGATCCTGCGAATCTACGCTCACAAAAAGAGGTGAAAGCTGCGCGTTAATCATGTAACGGCTCAACGCCGTTGCCTGAAAAACCTCCCCCTCCTGCCAGTCCGCCATGAAATCCCTGGCCTGCTGGTAAAGCTGCCCAATCTGCCCCATCAGCCTGGTGCGGGAATACGCCGGCGCCAGCGACTTTCGCAACCGGAAATGTTCCCCACCGTCCAGCGATGGCAAAACTCCCGAGGCCCCGTACACACTCTCAAAATCGGCAAAGTAATTCCTGGCCCGCAGGTACATCCTGCCGTTCCGGTTGGCCCAGTGGTTGGTCTCCGGCCCAGCCAGGAAGACCATCCGCTTGCCAAAGGGTGGCTTGAGTTCGAATATTGGCCCGTACTTCTCCGCCAGGTCCGCGAAGAGAGCCGGTACATTGCCATTCCGAATATTCGCATTGAACGCCACATCCCGCAGCGACACCCGCGGTATCTGCTTCGTCAATGCCGGGTGGCGCAGCAGCGGCCCTGCCATGTTGACCGACACCGCCTCCGCAATTGAACGGGCAATCAGGTCCATCTGGCAGATGAAGTTAATCCTCTCTTCAGCCGCGTCATCCAGCTGAAACATAAACCGGAAAACGTCGCAGGTGTTGATCAGGCAGATGATGATCACGTCCCGCGGATCGGGAATCTCATTATTGAAAATCACTCGGTTCAGGCGCGTCTTAACAAATTCGGCGGCGCTGCCTTCCGACGAGGCTCCGCCCAGACCTGCGCTCATTGCAGTGTGCGTCAGCGTCCAGAAGTCCCCGTCGTGGTGCTCCAGGATATTCAGCTCCACCAGCTTGTCCAGCGTCAGGTCAATTATCTCCTCCGCCCGGGGCGCCAGCCGCTCAATCCAGTACTGGGCGTTTCTCTGACCCGAATCTTTGACAATCTCTTCCAGAATCGGGTCCAGCGCCGGATTCCCCGTTTCCATCGAGTCCACCAGGTACAGGGAGCGCGTGTCCGTATCAATTCGGTGCAACAGCGAAAGCTCCGCCAGCGCCGACCCGATTATCGCGCAGTTCAGGTCCCATCCAGGCACTTGGTGAAAGTACCCGCTCTCCTCGTTCAGCAGCGCGAGGATTAGTTCCTCGGGCAGACTCAGTTGTTGGCCCACCAGATTTTCGGTATATAAGGCAGTCATCTCTGGTCTCCAGGCATCATTCGGACACTCCCGATCAACTGTGGCTTCCCACCGGGTTCAATTCGCCAACTACATCTCACATCAACGTATGTGGCGCCGGCCCAGCAACCCTCGCATTGTTCCCTGTTTGCAACATGAATGGACCCAGAGGCGTAGCTGCTTTCGTCCGGTTGGGCCTTAACGAAAAAGCCGTGAATTTATCCTCATTTGACGAAAATGTGTCACTTTCCCTTAATAATGCTAACCTAACTACCGTCTTATTGCAAAGCAAAATTTAGTGAAAGACCAGGCATTGCAAGGCCAGCACTTGTCTCAATTCTACGCCGTCGCCCCCGTATCCAGTCATTCGACCCCATCCGCAAATCCCCGCTGACGGCCTCTTCTTGACAACCCGTCCCGCCTCTCTGACAATCACCTCAACCATCCCACCTACACTGCAAGTCGACCGCCGGGTACTCCGGTGGCCCCAAGGAGTTCCCATGACCACCAGTTCCGTTACCTGGACTCAAGAAATGGTAGAAGTCGCCGGTACCCGCATTAACCTGGTCAAGGGCGGCTCCGGCGATCCCCTGCTGGTGCTTCACGACGAGATGGGCCACCCCGGCTGGCTCCGCTGGCACGAGGCCCTGGCCCAGAACCACACCCTGTACATCCCCTGGCACCCTGGCTTCGGCGAGTCCGAACCCCTCGACTGGGTGATGAACCTGCACGACCTGGCCATCTGGTACCTCGGCGCCCTGGACGATCTGGGCCTGGAGGGCGTGGACGTCATGGGCTTCTCCCTTGGCGGCTGGCTGGCCGCCGAAATGGCGGTGATGAATCCCCAGCAGTTCAAGCGCCTGGCCCTGGTGGGCGCCGCCGGTGTCCGACCCCCCGAGGGCGAAATCTTCGACATCTTCCAGGTGGTGGCCAAGGCCTTCATTACCCGCAGCCTGCTTAACCCAGAATCCGTCCCCGAGTTCCAGGCCATCTGCCCCGACGAACCCTCCGAGGAGCAGGCCTTCAACTGGGAGACCTCCCTCGAGGGCGCCTGCCGCCTTTGCTGGCGTCCCTACATGCACTACCCCGCCCTGCCCAACCTGCTCCCCCGCCTAAAGCGCCTGCCCACTCTAATCGTCTCCGGCGACCAGGACCCCATAGTCCCCCCCAGCGCCGCCAACCTCTACCACACCTCCATCCCCAACTCCCGTCTAGAAATAATAGAAAACTGCGGCCACCGCCCCGAGGTGGAGCAGACGGAAAAGTTTGTGGAGGTGGTGCGGGGGTGGTTCGGGGGATAAAGGTGGAACTGATATATACTATACAGGCCATAAGCATGATGGATGACCGAGAAATCCCTCCAGAGTGGGTAGAAAGAGTGCTGGAACATCCTGCTCTAAGGATTGAAGACGCAGATGACCCGGAAGTAGAAAGGTTCTTTGGGCGGGTCCCTGAATTTGGCAACCGAGCGTTACGAGTAGCAGTAAACACCCACGCAACTCCTTGGCGTGTAGTAAGCGTATTCTTTGACCGCAGTATGACGAGGAAATTATGAAGCTAAGAATTGACAAGGCTGATGATGCCCTATACCTCCGCTTGGACGATTCCCGGATCGTGGAGTCGGAAGAAGTGGCGCCTGGCGTTGTCTTGGACTACAACGAGAATGACGAGGTAGTGGGGGTGGAAATGCTGCACCTGTCCAGGCGCTCCTCCAAGTTGGATTTAACGGACTTGCATCTTAAAACTACGTAATCCGCCACCGCTCCTCGAAAGAATAGAAACCTGCGGCCACCGGGCAGAGGTGGAGCAGACGGAAAGGTTTGTGGAGGTGGTGCGGGGGTGGTTCGGGTAGGTGTATGGATTCACAGTGCAAAAATTGGTTTACTCTAATCAGAGTGCCTGATCTACTTTAGAATCGAGGAAACGACCCCAACGTGGCAGAGAGACACAAATCTGAATCCGGGTCAAATTGCCGAAAGATATCGGATGTACAGCGTGCTATGTACAACTTTGGCCCTCCAGTTCATGAAGCTGGAGGTCAAGATTTCTCCTTTGTGGATATCTTTGCCGGTATCGGGGGAATGAGACTTGGTTTCGAGGCAGCAGGTGGGACTTGCGTATTTACTTGTGAATGGAACAAGTACAGCCAGCAAACCTACCGAGCTAACTTTGGCGATGATGATATCGGTGGCGATATCAGGGAAATTCCTGAACTTGCCATCCCTGCTCACGATGTACTTGTTGCCGGGTTTCCTTGTCAACCTTTTTCTATCGCGGGTGTTTCAAAGAAGAATGCCCTCAATGAACCACACGGCTTCGCCTGTCAGGCCCAAGGAACACTTTTCTTTGACTTGGCAAGGCTAATTGCCTATCACAGGCCTAAGGCATTCTTGCTTGAAAACGTAAAGAATTTGGTCAATCACGACCGTGGAAGAACTTTTGCCACTATCAGGTCAATATTGGAGGATGAACTAAACTACACGATCAGTCCGAGAGTCATCGATGCCAGGCACTGGGTTCCCCAACACCGTGAGCGAATTTTCATAGCTGGTTTTCGCGACAACTGCGACTTCAACCTTACGAGAATGCCGCTGCCGGAATGCGACGATATGCCAACTTTGGGAAGCATAATTCACCCTGAGGACGGAACCGAAATTGAGGAACCTCACTTTACCGTCGGTCCTCTCGCAAGGGTGGACGAGCGATATACATTGAGCGAGCATCTTTGGGAGTATTTGGTAACCTACGCCGAAAAACATCGGGCGAAAGGTAATGGGTTCGGCTATGGCCTGGTTGGGAAGGAGAGCGTAGCCAGAACGTTGTCCGCTCGCTATTACAAAGACGGGTCCGAAATATTGATTGAACAGCAGGATAACCTGCCACGCCGTCTGACACCCCGGGAATGTGCAAGGTTAATGGGATTCGATGGGCCCGGCACTGCGGAGTTCAAGATTCCAGTATCGGACACCCAGGCTTATAAACAGTTTGGAAATGCAGTGGCTGTGCCTGTAGTTGAAGCAATTGCCAAGTATATGAAGCCTTTTATCCTGTAGTTTGGGATTGGTATGGCCGACGTTGTAACTCCCGAAGTTCGTAGTCGCATGATGTCGGGTATACGGTCGAAAAATACCCGGCAAGAAGTAAGAATTAGGAAAGCTTTGCATGCCAAAGGCTTCCGATACCGTTTGCACAGAAGCGATGTACCTGGTAAGCCCGACCTGCTATTGCCGAAATATAGAGCGGCAGTTTTTGTCCATGGCTGTTTTTGGCATGGACATGGCTGTCTTTTGTTCAAATGGCCTTCTACGAATCAAGAGAAGTGGACCATTAAGATTCAGGATAACCGTATTCGGGATAGCAGGAACCACACTCTACTTTTGTCGCTGGGCTGGAGAATTTGCACCGTTTGGGAATGCTCACATAGGGGACGCCAACGAATGGAGTTTGAGCAACTCCTCGACACATTGATTAGCTGGATACGCGGATCTGAAGAGACCTGCAACATAGAAGGAACTGACAATGCCCAGTGCTGAAATATACAAATGGCTGCAAGATTGTTCAGATCCTTCCGGATATTGGTATGTTAAGCGCTTGAGTGGAAACGACACACAGGCAACTGGTTCACATCAAGCCGGGCCTTACATTCCGAAGGCTCAAGCTTTTTCTATTTTTCCGAGTTTGAATCTACCTAAAGAGAAAAATCCAAGGGTTGCGTTCAGTGCTACCGCAGGATCGCATTTACATTCGGCCGAACCGAAAATAATTTGGTACAACAATAGACTGAGAGGGGGCACACGCGACGAGATACGTTTGACAGGTTTTGGTGGCTCTATGTCGCCACTGTTGAATTCTGAAAACACAGGGTCTATAGCGGTGTTCTTTTTTACTCAGGCCGACAAATTTATGGTATGTCGATACTGGGTTTGTCGAGACATAGACGAAGAGAACATAATTGAGTCCATATTCGGGCTAGTTGAGCCAGGTTATCCCATATTTTGGTCAAATACCGCAGCCTTAACCCCAGTTTCTCATTCACCTTGTTGGCTGACCCCAGAATCGATCCCTGAAGAATGGCTGGAAGCTTTTCCTGCCCCTCAGGTTGTGTTCGACAAAGCTATGGAGCTTAGGCCTTCTTCACACTTGCCCGTCGACCATAGACTGCTTAGGCGTCGGAAGTGCGAAACCGATGTGTTTTTCAGTGTGGAAGAAGCATTCGTATCCCGAATAATTCAATTGGGGTTCAAATCCCCCAAGGACTTTCTCGACAAATCTCAAAGTGTGTTTCAGAGAAGAAAATCGAGGGCAGGAAATTCACTGGAAAGGCATATAGCAGCCATTCTTAATGAGGAAGGAGTAAATTACGAATCACAAGCCACGACCGAATTAGGGAATAAGCCTGACTTTATTTTTCCTTCGCAGCACGACTACGAGAATCCTGCATTCCCGTCCGAGAAGTTAAGAATGCTTGCCGTCAAAACTACAGTGAAGGAGCGTTGGCGACAAATATTGAACGAGGCTGACAGAGTACCTAACAAGCATCTCTTGACACTTCAGGAAGGTGTTTCGGTTAATCAATTTGCCCAAATGCAGGATGCGAACATAACCTTGGTAGTTCCCAAACAAATACACTCTTCGTATCCAGCTTCAACGCGGCCCTCGCTAATGACTTTGCAAGAATTCCTTGATGATCTCCGCTCCCTTTGAGCCTCGGTGGAAACGGGCTTCAATACCCCCCTTGCCACCAAGCATAACCCCCTGCCACCATAATCCTAAGGCCCCCCAACCCGGGCCAAATCCAACCCGCCACCGAGGCATCCAGAGGTCAAATGCCCAGCAAACCCAGGAGACCCCGCTCAGACCGTTCCGTCGCCGTCCCCGGCAACTCCGCCATAGTTCCGCTTGAAGAAGAGGGGCTGCCAGGCGAATCCGATGACTCCGGCCTCACCTTCCGTCAGCGGGCCGCGCTCCCCGTGGTCGCCTTCGCCCCCTCCATCGCCCAGGCCGCCCGCTTTTCCGGCGTAGCCGAGTCCACCCTGCGCCGCTGGCTTGCCAACCCTGACTTCCGCGAGCAGGTCGACCGTCTGCGCGAGGAGACCATCCACGCTGCCAATCAGGAACTCAAGGGACTCTTGCCCATGTGCGCCGCCGTCTTCGCCGACGCCATGCAGTCTTCCGACCCGGCCCTCCGCCTGCGCGCCGCCCGTTACGCCATCTCCTTCATCTTGCGCGTCAACGAAGCCGACCGCCTCGCCACCGACCTTCAAGACCTGGAAATCACAGCCGGCAAGTCCTGACCTTTTGGCGTCTTGGGTAGGGGCAGACCTGTGTGTCTGCCCATTCCCGCCACCAAAATTCTAAATGGCGGCAATACCCGCTCGGCGTCCTGCGTAGGGGCAGACCTGTGTGTTTGCCCTTTCCCGACGCCAGATTTCTAAATGGCGGCATTACCCGCCATTCTCCCGCCACCTAAGATCATCGCTAAATACAAAATGACCGCAAATCGGCGGGAATGACCGGAAAAACAACATTTCTCCCGACCCCTCCGTGGGGACAGCCTTTATGGCTGCCCTTGCGTTGGGGTAAGGACCCTCACTCTGACCCAAGGAGTAGCAAGATGTACACCCTGTCCCAAATCCGGCGCCGTGTCGACGCCCTCAAGCGCAAATATGCCAGCGATCTCACCGTCATCAGGCTACGCCCGCTGGCCGAGGAATACTGTCTCTTGTGGTCCGAGGCTCTGGCCGACGGCAATGCGCCGCCGGATAGCTACGCCTTCATTCGGCATATCGCCCGTCAGGGCTTCCGCTTCGACAACTTCACCTCCCTCCACCTTTACCTCGAAAGGTGCCGGGACGGGGAGAGGCTTCCCAACAGCATCGGTATCGTCGCCTCCCTGCTGCCCCAGGTGCCTCCAGCCCGTCTGGAGGAACTGCTCCACCGCGATTCCTCCGATGCGCCCCAGCCTGCACCGTCCTTCTCACGCTGGGTCCCCTCCTGGCTCCGGAACCCGCACGCCGTCACCCTCCTCTTGGGCGGCCTGCCTGACCTGCCGGATTCCGCTCCCGTCCCAGTTCTGTCAAAACGGCGAAAGCCGGTATCCAGCGGGCCCCGCGCCCATGAATCTTGGCTCCCCGGAGGACGCCCCTTGTGCGGAACCGCCGCTATGCAACGCGGTCAACTCCCCTTTGCCCATTGCCACCCCCGGCCTGCCGGTGCTAAACTCCCACCAATCCCCCATACCCGCAACGCAATCCGCCAGCCATTGAGGTGTTGATATGCTAATCGGCCATTTTACCGAGCAGCCCTGGCAGGACGACAACTCCGGCCTTATGGGCACCCAGTCCACCGACCTCAGCATTAGCAACGAGTACTACAACCCCAGCGTGGGTTCCAGCCTGTACAACCGCTACCTGGACGAAAAGGTCTATGCCGAGGAGATGGGCTTCGACGCCCTGATGCTCAACGAGCACCACAGCACGCCCTTCTGCATGCAGGGCGTTACCAACGTCGGCGCCTCCATCCTGGCCCGCATCACCAACAAGGCCAAGATCATCATCCTGGGCAATGTCCTCCCCATCTGGGACGACCCCCTCTGGCTGGCCGAGCAGCTTGCCATGATTGACATGATCTCCGACGGCCGCCTGGTCTCGGGCTTCGTGCGTGGAGGTGGCCGGGAGAGTTACTCCCACAACTCGCCGCCCCACTTCAACCGCGAGCGCTTCGAGGAGGCCCACGACTTCCTCATCAAGGCCTGGACCACCCCCGGCCCCTGGCGCTGGGAAGGCAAGCACTACCACTACCGCTACGTCAACCCTTGGGCGCGCCCCCTGCAGCAGCCCCACCCGCCCATCTGGATTCCCTCCACCGTCAGCGTGGAGACCGTCAAGTGGACCGCCGAGAAGGGCTACCCGCTGGTTCTGCTGGCCACCCGCCTGGAACCCACCAAGGAGGCCTTCCAGCTTTACCACGACACCGCCGCCGAGTTCGGCCACAAGTCCGACACCCAGAACGTCGCCTACCTCTGGAAGGTCCACGTGGACGAGACCGAGGAGAAGGCCGACGAGGTGGGCCGCAAGTACCTGTCCGGCGTCAGCAATCCCTTCCTCGCTGGCAACGAAGGCCAGGTCAACCCGGCCATCATGAACCTGCCGGGCCACACTTCCCGGAACTCGCGCCGACTGTCCGCCACTGCCTTTGGTCCCGCCGGCCGCTTTGGCACCAACCGCCGCCCCTACGAGGACCAGGCCGCCGACTACAGCATCATCTCCGGCACACCCAAGACGGTGCTGCCCAAGATCCGCCACGTCCTTGAGTACCTGCGCCCCGGCAGCGTCTTCTTCTGGGATGGCGACGGCGCCATGTCCCACGAGGACCAGATGCGCAGCCTCCGCCTCATGGGCCAGGAGGTCATCCCCGCCGTCCGCGAGATGGCCAAGGAACTGGAACTCTACAGCCCCTTCGAGCGCGACCCCAAGACCGGCGAGTTCATCAACGACGAGGCGAAAGAGGACGCAGCCGCCCCGGTCCCAGCCGACGATTAGCCTTACCCTCTTACAGCCAAAGACGCAGGGACGATTCGCAAAGCGCCCCTGCGTCCCTCTTACAACTAATACGCTGGCCCTTCTAACCCAAATCCGCCGTCAGCACCGACATGGGCCTTGCCCCCACTTCGTAGGTTTCCAGGGCCGTCATTGCTCCCGACTGCCCGTCAATGCTGTATGCGGCCAGCCGGTTGGTCGCCGACCCCGCGGCAAAGACGAACCGCCCCGAAGGGTCAAGGCTGAAGGCGCTGGGCACCGCCTCCGTGTCCGCGTGGGCCGCCGGAGTCAGCATCCCGTCGCCGTCCACCGTAAAGGCGGCAATGCTGTTGTGGCCCCGGTTGGGCACGAACAGCAGGCGGGCGTCCGGCGAGAACTGGATCTGCGAGCAGGTGTTGCGCACGCTTACCCCCTCGGGCAAGGTGGACACTGTCTGCAGCGCACTCAATGTCCCCGAGTCTTGGTCAATCCGGTAGGACGACACGCTGCACCCCTGCTCGTTGGAGAAGTAGACGATGTCCAGGCTGGGGTGAGTGATCAGGTGGCGCGGCCCAACCAGCGGGTCCATCTCCAGGGTCAAAGGGTCATTGCCGGACAGCGTACCGGTCTCTGCGTCAAACCGCAGTTGATAGATGACGTTGGGGCCGGGGATGTTCTTGGGCGGCTCCAGTACGTTGTCTTGCTGGTAGGCGATGTGCGGCACGTAGGCAAACCGGTTCGACCTGTCGGTCATGATCGAGTGAGCGCCGTCATCGGTAGCTAGCGATGACGTGGCATCTCCGCCAACACTGCCGTCATCTCCCAGGGGAAACACCGCAACCCGCGCTCCCTGGTAGAAGGAGCACAACAGGTGCTTGCCCGTCCGGTCTTGAACAATGTATGTGGGCGAGTCTTGAGTGTCTACCATCCCGGTCTGGGTAAAACTCCCGGTGGCCGGCTCAACCCGGTGGCTACTGATCTGGGCCGACGTTCGGTGCCCTACGTACAGGGTGGACTTGTCCTGGCTCAGCGCCAGCAGCGAAGGCCCCCCGGCCATGGCCACTTCAGCCTGAAGGGACAGAGCTCCGGTCCCTTCGTCCATGGTGAAGATGTTGATCTTGTCGTCGTCCTGGGCGGCCACGTAAACATAAGCAGTCACGGTAAACCTCCTCAATGGTTTGTATTAGATACGGATCCAGGGGTTCAAGTAGAGATGCTGGCAGCGTTACCAGCCTGCGAGCCACTTCACCCGGGCAGCCTGCCTAAAGGTGGTTGGCAATGGCCCGGGACATTGTCGCCTAAGCAGGTGAAGTGAGCAAGAGCGATGCCGGTGGACACTGTATAGGCCTGTAGGTATAATAGCCAAGCCCGCTTTGCGGAGAGGTGCCGGAGTGGACGAACGGGCACGACTGGAAATCGTGTAGGGGCTTACGCCTCTCGAGGGTTCGAATCCCTCTCTCTCCGCCATTACTTTCCCCTTTATTGTCACTACAGCTGCCTACTCCCACACCCCTCTTCTTGGCGGATCGACTCTTTCGTCCCTGATTTGGCGGGGTTGAGCCGGAGAGGCGCCGGTTCAACCGACACCCTAACCCCCCGTTCCTTCTATGCCAACGGTGTGCCCAACGAGAAAGTGCGCCACAAAGTCCGGCTGCTGTTCAACGAGGCTATGCACATCGTCGACCGCGGCAACGGCTGCTTCGATAGGCGAGTGTCCTGGACAGTTCAGTAACCAGATCACCGGGGCCACCTTTTTGAAATTTCCACCGACTCCGCTGTTTCCATTAAGGGACAAATCCTGTTGTTTTCAGTTTCGGGGATCTCGCCAAATCACCTTGCCCAGAATTCGGCAGGCCAGAAATGCACTTTTTCCGGCTATTTCCATTCATATCCGCTCATTTTGTATTTAGAGACTTGCCCACGACGGGTGGGAATGGCTGCCAAATGGTGGAGATTCTCTCCTTCATTCCGTCTGCAACATAACACGTACCGCGAGAGAGATGCTGCATTTACTGAGGGTTCAGATATTCTTTATCCTTATGGTAAAGAACTGATATGCAGATGGGCAACGGACAAATGCCAGCATTCTAGAGATGGAAATGGGAATTTAGGAACCGCTAGAATCTGATGCGATTCCCCTTTCAAGCCGCAAGCCTACATCGCGGCAAGAGTGGACGCAGTAGCTTCGGGAAGAAGCGGCCAGGCAGGCGCAATGGGCAGACCCAGAATGTAGCCTGGTAGCCCCCGACCCGGCGCAACGTTTCCGGGTCGCCTTTCAGTTCCTCGCCCAGGATATTCCTCCAGAAATTCCGGTTAACGCCTTGGCGACTAGCCTCTTCACCATTCCCAGGAAAGATCTGTGGCGTGAAGGTCCTATAGGACCAAAAGAGCGAGGGCCCTCCTGCCAGGCCAGCGCCGAAAAGGGCACCCAGGATATTCGGATCAATTGAAGCACACCAGGCCAGTTTCTGGGTGGCAATCTGCTGGCTGACGTGGCCCGAATCCTCGTCCAGGCCCCGGTCGTGATCGGCTGTCCATTGGTCGCGCCGACTTTACAGTTTCTGGTTTTACGCGGAAGAGTAGACCCTTCCTTATCAATTCTGACTATCCAGTCTCCTGTTTCTCCGGAGCTCGCGAAGCTAGCTGGGGATAATAAGCGGTACAGATTCAAAGTTGCCAAGAGGCGACTGATAAGGGACTTTCTTGCGACCACAAGGTCGTTGAGAGTTTCTACAATTCGGCCGCCGCGAAACAGTCTGGAAACAAAAAAGTTACCCCCAGTTCACACTCAAGAAATCGGATAGAAACAAAGGGGCCTTACCTTATACCTGTCGGACTGGACAACTGCCACCGAGACCCCGTTTCCAGAAAATCAGTGAGTTGCATCCAACCGACGACCGATAAATCAGGAGGAACAGTCGAAAATGTCCGTCTCATACTTAGGAAAGGTCCTTAGATCCCTGGGCTATTATCCCTTGATCCTGCTGGCCGGCCTTGGCATGCTGCTGGCCGTAGCCTGCGGTTCCGAGGCTCCCTCTGCCCCCGCTTCATCGTCCCAGGCATCCGCTGCCCCTGCCGCGGCGCCAGCGGAACCCGCAGCGGCCCCAGAATCCGACACCATCAAGGTTGGCATTCTGCACTCCCTTTCCGGCACCATGTCCATAAGCGAAACCGCAGTCCACGACGCGGAACTGCTGGCAATTGAAGAGATTAACGCTGCTGGTGGCGTAATGGGCAAGCAGCTTGAAGTAGTGATCGAAGACGGCGCTTCCGACTGGCCCACCTTTGCGGAAAAGGCCCGCAAGCTGCTCCAGGAGGATGAGGTAGCCGTCGTGTTCGGTGGCTGGACCAGCGCCAGCCGCAAGGCTATGCTGCCCGTCTTTGAGGCCAACAACGGCCTGCTGTTCTACCCCGTCCAGTACGAGGGGCTGGAAACTTCGCCCAACATCTTCTACACTGGCGCCACCACCAACCAGCAGATTGTTCCGGCTGTGGAGTACCTGCTGGAAGAGGGAAAGACCAAGTTTTACCTTCTGGGTTCCGACTACGTCTTCCCCCGCACGTCCAACCTGATCATCAACAAGCAGCTTGAGGCGGCGGGGCTGGAGGCCGTGGGTGAGGAGTACACCCCCCTGGGCCACACCGAGTACAGCACCGTCATCGCCAAGATACGCTCCGCCGACCCCGATGTGGTGTTCAACACCCTGAACGGGGACTCCAACGTGGCCTTCTTCAAGCAGTTGAAGGACGCCGGAATCTCCGCTGAGGATCTGCCCACTGTTTCGGTGAGCGTGGCCGAAGAGGAAATCACCGGCATCGGCGCTGACAACATC
Source organism: Dehalococcoidia bacterium (assembly GCA_034428635.1). Classification (GTDB taxonomy): domain Bacteria; phylum Chloroflexota; class Dehalococcoidia; order Lucifugimonadales; family UBA3495; genus Bin22. The sequence goes on along the minus strand of DAOUHR010000141.1, from coordinate 7,346 downwards.
ACCGACCACCTGGTGGCATGGAATTACTTCCAGACCACCGACACCCCGGAAAACGCCAAGTTCGTCGCGGCGTTCCAGGCCAAGTACGGCGCGGACCGGGTTACGGACGACCCCATCGAGGCCGGCTACTTCGGCGTATACCTGTGGCAGGCCGCCGTTGAGAAAGCTGGAAGCACCGACGTGGCAGCCGTAAAGGAAGCGGCCAAGGGGATTACCTTCGCGGCGCCCGGCGGCACCGTTACCATCCACGACACCAACCAGCATGTCTCCAAGACCGTCCGCATCGGCAAGGTTCGGGGCGACGGCCAGATTGACGAGGTCTGGAACTCGGGGGCTCCGGTGGTGCCGGACCCGTACCTCGACACCTATGATTGGGCTTCCGGCCTCCGTGAACTGGCCCAGGCACAGTAAGCATAGACCCAATCTCCAGGGGGAAAAGAGGGTTGTCGCAATCTCTGTTGAGATATGTCGGCAGCCTTCGCTCCCTTGGCAGACACCCGTATGTGAGATGCAAATCCAACAATCAAGCTTGTGATTATGGAAGTCTGGGGACTGCAACTTTTTAACGGCCTGAGCCTTAGTTCAATTCTGCTGCTGACGGCGCTGGGACTGGCCCTGTCCTTCGGGTTGATGAACGTCATCAACCTGGCTCACGGTGAGTTCATAATGGTTGGGGCCTATACCACCTACGCCCTGCAACAGGTGGCGAACCATTACACCGGCGATCCCCAGGCGGGCATCACCTTTCTTATCGCGATTCCCGCGTCCTTCGTAACTGCCGCCGCCGCTGGATACCTGGTGGAAAACACGGTAATCCGATTCCTGTACCGCCGTCCCCTGGACACCCTGCTGGCTACCTGGGGAGTGGGGTTGTTCCTGCAACAGCTTGCCCGCTCCATATTTGGCGCCCCCAACGTGCAGGTTGTCGCTCCGGCGTGGCTCAGTACCACCGTGTCCATCACATCCGGGCTGCTCCTGCCCATGAAGCGCATTTTCATCATCGGGCTGGTGCTGGCCTGCCTGGGCGCCCTTTACTGGTATATGTACCGCTCCAACGAAGGCCGGCGAATGCGGGGCGTGATGCAGAACCGGGAGATGGCGGCCAGCCTGGGAGTTTCGACCCGCCGGGTGGACAGCTTTACCTTCGCCCTGGGTTCCGGCCTGGCCGGAGTAGCCGGTTGCGCCTTGACCCTGATCGGCCCCATTGGTCCGTCCCTGGGGACTTTCTACATAGTGGACGCCTTCATCGTCGTTATTCTAGGCGGGCTGGGACAGATACCGGGAACCATCATGGCGGCGTTGATAATCGGAATTCTGAACACCGTGTTCGAGTTCGGGACCACGGCGGTAATTGGCAAAGTGCTGGTCTTTGCCATGGTCATCCCGTTCCTGCAATGGAAACCGGCCGGCCTGATGCGGGCCAGGGGGCGGTAGGACGGAGATGGCAGCAAGGACATCAATTTTCAGGGCAGTCAGGACCGTCACCGGACCGGTGCGTCTGGGCGACGTTGCAACGGAGTGGATTGCGCCGGCCCTGGTGCTGGCGTTATTGCTGGCGGCCCCCCTGCTCCTGTCAGACTTCCGGGTAGCCCTGCTGGGCAAGTTCTTGACATTCGCCATCCTGGCAATGTCGCTGAACCTCATCTGGGGCTACGGCGGCATGCTGAGCCTGGGGCACGGGGTCTTCTTCGGGCTGGGCGGATACGCCATGGCCATGTTCCTGAAACTGGAATCGGCCCAGGGCAAGCTGCCCGATTTCATGTTCTGGAGTGGGCTTACTGAACTGCCCTTGTTCTGGGCGCCTTTCCAGTACGGATGGTTCGCTATTCCCATGACGTTTATTGTCCCGGCGGCGCTGGCCGGCGGGCTGGGCTACCTGGCCTTTCGTAGCCGGATCACCGGGGTCTATTTCGCGTTGATAACCCAGGCGCTGGCGCTGATTGTCAGCATCCTGTTCATCGGCCAGCAGCCCTACACGGGCGGCACCAACGGCATTACCAACTACACCACCATATTCGGCTTTTCCATAAATGCACTTTCCACCCAGATTGCACTGTACTATGCCACCCTGGCAGTATTGGCGCTGACCTACCTGCTGTGCGCGGGGTTGATTGCTTCCCGCTTTGGCCGCTTGCTGGTGGCTATGCGCGACGACGAGAACCGGGTACGCTTTTCCGGTTACAATCCGGCCGTTCTGAAGACCATCGTGTTTGCCCTGTCCGGCGGCATAGCCGGCATTGCCGGGGCATTATTCACGCCCCAGGTGGGCATCATCTCTCCCACCATGATGGGAATTGTGCCGTCCATCGAGATTGCCATCTGGGTGGCCGTGGGTGGCCGGGGCGTCCTGCTAGGCGCTATCGTCGGGGCAATCCTGGTCAACGGGGCCAAGAGCGGGTTGAGCGAGTCGTTCCCCGCCATCTGGCAGTACTTCCTGGGTCTGCTGTTCATTGGCGCCGTGCTTGTGTTCCCGTCGGGAATAATGGGCCTGCTGCGAGGTGAAGGTTGGCGGCGTCCTGAGTGGCTGTCTGTGGAACAGTTGCGTACTGCTGCATCCAGGTACATTCCGGGAGTGGGCAAATGATTGGACGCAGGGCCAAGGGCATTTTCCGGGCGGTGAACCAAAACGGCAGCAACGGCTCCGGGACGCAGTCGCCGGCCGATGACCTGATTCTTTCCGTGGAGAAGTTGTCCATCAGCTTTGATGGCTTCACGGTGCTGAACGAACTGGACTTCAGCATGAAATACGGGGAAATGCGGTTTCTCATCGGGCCCAATGGGGCCGGTAAGACGACGCTGATTGACGCCATTACCGGTAAATCGAAGCCGGAACGGGGCCGCATCGTTTTTGACGGCGGCGCCGACCTGATCCACCAGCAGGAGCACCAACTGGTCAGGCTGGGCATTGGCCGCAAGTTCCAGACCCCGTCCATTTTCGGCAGCCTCACGGTATACCAGAATGTGGAGGTGGCCCTGGGTTTCCGCAGCCGCATCACCGGCCTGCTGGGCGGCACACGACGCCGGGACTCGGTCCGGATAATGGCTACTCTGGATGAGGTGGGACTGGCCGCTCGCGCCAGCGACGTGGCCGGGGCTTTGTCCCACGGCGAGAAGCAATGGCTGGAAATCGGCATGCTGCTGGTCCAGGAACCCAAGCTGCTGCTGATGGACGAACCGGTGGCCGGCATGACTCGCCGGGAACGGGAGCGCACCGGTGAACTGCTTCAGTCCATTGGCAGCACCCGCTCCGTACTGGTGGTGGAACATGACATGGAGTTCGTCCGGCGGTTCGCCGAGACGGTTACCGTGCTGCACCTGGGTCGGGTGCTGAGCGAAGGTACCATGGAGACGGTACAGCAGGACCCGGAGGTAATACGCGCCTACCTGGGTCACGGCGCTTCGGGCCAGCGGACGGTGGCGGAGAATACCCAGCCACGGGCGGGAGCGACCGTCGGCCCCTGAAGCGCTGGAGAGCAATTATGAGATACGAGGAACCGTTGCTGACCATTCGCGACCTGACCGTGGGATACGGGCAGAGCATGGTATTGAATGACGTGGCCCTCGACGTCTCCGAAGGCCAGGCTGTGTGCCTGTTGGGTCGCAACGGCGTTGGCAAGACCACCTTGCTCAAGTCCATCATGGGGCTCCTTAATCCCCGGGCTGGCCAGGTGACGTTTGCCCGGTCGGACCTGACCCGGTGGCCGCCCCATCGGCGGGCCAGAGCGGGATTCGGCTACGTACCCCAGGGTCGGCACGTCTTTCCCTACCTGTCGGTCCACGACAACCTGCTGATGGGGCTGGAGGCAGCCGACGGCCAGGAGAGCAAGGCCGATGCGCTGGACCGGATGTACGACCTGTTCCCGGCACTGAAGACCTACCAGCGCAAGGTGGCCGGCACCCTGAGCGGCGGCCAGCAGCAGCAACTGGCCCTGGCCCGCGCCCTCATCCGGCGACCGTCCCTGTTGCTGCTGGACGAACCCACCGAGGGCATCCAGCCGTCTATAGTCCAGGAAATCCAGGAACTGCTGCAGCGGCTGAGGGACCGGCAGGAGACCACCATCCTGCTGGTGGAACAGTTCCTGGACTTTGCCCTGGGGCTGGCCGACTATTGTTACGTCATGGAGAAGGGCGCCATCGTGCTGGAAGGCACGGCCCGGGACCTGGACCAGAACCTGGTCCGCGAATACGTGGCCGTCTAGGGCGGACCGCGAGACATAAAGACTAGAGGAATAACAATGACCACTGAAGCGATTACCGGACGGGAAGAAGTCCTGCGGGCGGCCCACGACAGCGACGTAAAGTTCATCCGCCTTTGGTTCACCGATATCCTGGGGCACCTGAAGGGCTTTGCCATTACTGTCAACGACCTGGAGGAGGCCTTGGACCGGGGCGTGGGGTTTGACGGCTCTGCTATCGATGGCTTTGCCCGCCACCACGAGAGCGATATGCGGGCTTATCCTGACCCGGCAACATTTACCCTGCTGCCCTGGCGGCCCCGCCAGAATGCCGTGGCCCGCATGTTCTGCGACATCCGCCACCAGAGGGGCCAGACCTTCACCGGCGACCCCCGGTACGTGCTGAAGCGCAACCTGGAACGGGCCAAAGACCTGGGCTACACCTACAATGTGGGGGCAGAACTGGAATTCTTCTACCTGCGCAACTCGGAGACGCCGGAACTGCTGGACTCCAGCGGCTATTTCGACCAGCTTTCCAGCTACCCGGCCACCGAACTGCGCCGGGACACGGTGCTGCACCTGGGCGAGATGGGCATTGACGTCAAGTACTCTCACCACGAGGGAGCGCCCAGCCAGCACGAGATTGACCTGGAATACACGGATGCCTTGACCATGGCAGACAATGTGCTGACGGCCAAGCTGGTGGTCAAGGAACTGGCCCTGCTGCAGAACGTGTACGCCACCTTCATGCCCAAGCCGGTATCCGGCATCAACGGGTCGGGCCTGCACCTGCACCAGTCCTTGTTCCAGGGTGATGCTAATGGCTTCTTCGACCCGGACGACGAGCAATACCTGTCCCAGCTGGGCAAGAAGTTCATTGCGGGCCTGGTTGCTCACGCCCCGGAGATAACGCTGGTGACCAACCAGTGGGTCAACTCCTACAAGCGCCTGGTGCCCGGCTACGAGGCCCCCATCTACGTCTCGTGGACCCACGTTAACCGCTCCGACCTCATACGGGTGCCCACCTATGAACCGGGCACCGAGACATCCATCCGCGTGGAGTACCGATCTCCTGACCCGGCCTGCAACCCGTACCTGGCCTTCAGCGCATTGCTGGCCGCCGGGCTCAAGGGCATAGAGGAGGACTATCCGGTGCCGTCGCCGGTGGTGGGAAACGTCCTGGAAATGTCCCCCCAGCGTCGCCAGTCCCTGGGTCTGCGCACCCTGCCCACCAGCCTTGGCGAGGCCATTGCTCTTGCCGAGTCCAGCGAACTGCTTTACGAGGCCCTGGGGGACCACGTCTTCAACAGCCTGATTGAAAACAAGAAGCTGGAGTGGGAGGACTACCGCTCCATGGTCACCGATTACGAGGTGTCCCGTTACCTGTCCACCCTTTAGCCGGTCGGAGTTGCCCCATGATGCTCACCCCCCGCGAATCGGAAAAACTGTTGGTGTACGTGGCGGCGGACCTGGCCCGTCGGCGCCAGGCCCGGGGTCTGAAGCTCAACGTGCCCGAATCGGTGGCCCTGATTACCGAGGCCATCCTGGAATCGGCCCGGGACGGCCTAACCGTGGCTGAGGCCATGGAACTGGGCCGCCAGGTATTGACCAGGGACGATGTGATGGAGGGCGTTCCGGAACTGGTGGACATGGTGCAGGTTGAAGCCACTTTCCCCGACGGCACCAAGCTGGTGTCGGTCCACGACCCCATAGTCTGAACTTTCGGAGACTGTACGGAGACCGCCTAAAACATGAGCAACCCGACCGCGCACTACATACCGTGCGACGAGCCTGTGGAAATAAACGCGGGACGTCAAGCCATTACTCTGCCGGTATGGAATACCGGTGACCGGGCCATCCAGGTAGGTTCCCACTTCCACTTCTTCGAGGCCAACCGTGCCCTGCGTTTTGACCGGGAGAGAGCCTATGGCATGCGCCTGGACATTCCCGCCGGCACCGCTGTCCGCTTTGAGCCCGGTGACCGTAAGGATGTGACGCTAGTGGCCGTTGGAGGGACCCGCCGCGTTCACGGCCTGAACGGACTTGCCAATGGAAGTCTGGACTCGCCGGAGGTGCGCACCGAGGCTCTATCGGCAATGGAGAGTAAGGGCTTTGCCCACCTGCCTGCCATGGAGTCAGAAAGCCAGGGGGAAGAGTAGCATGGCCAAAATCACCCGGCAGCAGTATGTGGAATTGTACGGTCCCTCCGTGGGAGACCGCTTCCGCCTGGCCGACACGTCCCTGGTCTGCCAGGTGGAACAGGACCTGCTGACCTACGGCGACGAGCTTGTCTTTGGCGGGGGCAAGACGGCCCGGGATGGCATGGGCCAGTCGCCGGAAGCCACCAGCCGGGACGGCGCGCTGGACCTGGTGGTTACCAACGCTATTATCATGGACCCGGTGCTGGGCATCATCAAGGGCGATATTGGTGTCAAGGCCGGCCACATTGTCGCCATTGGCAAGGCTGGCAACCCGGGGGTAATGGACGGCGTCCACCCGGACATGGTAGTGGGCGCCGGCACCGAAGTTATCGCCGGCGAGCATCTCATCGCCACGCCCGGGGGAATAGATGCCCACATCCATATGATTTCGCCCCAGCAGGTGTGGCACGCCCTGTCCAACGGCATTACCACCATGCTGGGCGGCGGTACCGGCCCCGCCGACGGTACTAACGCCACAACCTGTACACCCGGCCCCTGGAACATCGCGCGGATGCTGGAGGCAGCCGAGGCGCTGCCCGTCAACTGGGGACTGCTGGGCAAGGGCAACGCCAGCGTGGCCGCCCCCTTGGAGGAGCAGCTTGAGGCCGGAGCCAGCGGATTGAAGCTGCACGAGGACTGGGGTACCACGCCTGCCGCCATCGACCGCTGCCTGGAGGTGGCCGACCGGTACGACGTGCCAGTAGCGATCCACACTGACACGCTGAACGAGGCTGGGTTCGTCGAGGACACCATCGCCGCCATCGCAGGCAGGGCCATCCATACTTATCACACCGAGGGCGCCGGCGGCGGTCATGCCCCGGACATCATAAAGATTGCGGCGGAACTGAACGTGCTGCCGTCGTCCACCAACCCCACCCGTCCCTACACCGTCAACACCCTGGCCGAGCACATGGACATGCTGATGGTGTGCCACCACCTCAGCCCCCGGGTGCCCGAGGACGTGGCCTTC
>DAOUHR010000140.1:0-26516 GCA_034428635.1 Dehalococcoidia bacterium | reverse complement strand
GGTTACGCCCTCTGGCCTCCGGTCAGGTGAGCATTCCTCTGGCAATTCTTGCTCTCTTCTGTTGCCTTATCTTGGGACTTGCTATGTTCACCCTGGTGGATCCCTTTCTCACTGGAATCGGAATACTTTACCTCGCCCTGAACGCAAGCTATTCCATGGGGCTAAAGCGTCTGGTGGTGATTGACGTGCTGCTGGTGGCCAGCGGGTATGTCATCAGAACTGTCGTTGGGGCGCTGGTTATCGGGGTAGACCCTTCTCCCTGGCTGTATACGACCACCGGGGCGGCGGCATTGTTCATAGTGCTGGGCAGGCGTTTTGCCGAGGTCAGACTGGCGGGTGACTCACCTGAAGCTCAACGTCCGGTGCTGGGGCAGTATCCCCTGTCCTTCGTCGGAGAACTATTGATCATTACGGCGGCTACCGCGCTGGTCAGTTACGCCTTGTACACAATCGAGGCCGCCAATCTGCCGGACAACGACGCCATGCTGCTTACTATTCCCCTGGTTGCCTTTGGCCTTTTCCGGTTTCTTTACCTGGTCCACACCAGCGACGATGCAGAGTATCCAGAACTGTTGATAGCAAGGGACTGGCCTATGGTAATATCGGTAATAACGTGGCTGGCCGCGGCCGCCGTTATCCTGATGCTGGATGGTGCGGGCTAACCGCCTTTGGGAGAGACAAGAAATGCAAGAAGCCGGGAATCCCGGGACCTTTCCTGGTCCCGCCATCGAGAAAGAGACCGGCCGGCCGTCGGGCCGCTCCGTCGTGGCTGTTGTGGCAACCCGGCCTGAATCGGTGCTGGAGGATGTGGGCCAGGCCATGAAGCTGGCGGGTATCGAGCAGGTCCTTTCGCCGGACTTGGCGACGTTGTTGAAAATTAACATCTCCTGGCAGCACTGGTATCCTGGCTGTTCCACCACGCCCTGGCAACTGGAGGGAGTGGTGCGGGCCCTTCAGAAGCTGGGCCACAGTGAATTAATCGCGGCCCACAATGGCACCGTGGTGGTTGATTCCTACGAAGGGGAGGAGAACAACAGGCATAAGGCGGTGCAGGACAAATACAGCCTTCCCACGGTGCACCTGGACACCCCGCCAAACGTGTGGATCGACTATAAGCCTCGTGCGGAGATGCTGGTACTGGACGACATTTTCCCCGAAGGCATTCAGATTCCCGATATCTTTCCTGGCAAGAACATCATTCAATTGCCCACTATGAAGACTCACGTCTTCACTACGATGACCGGCGCGATGAAGAACGCCTTTGGCGGCCTGTTGCACCGCAAGCGCCACTGGACCCATTCCGTGATTCATGAGACGCTGGTGGATCTGTTGGCGATTCAGCAGGAGATTCACCCTGGCCTCTTCGCGGTGATGGACGGCACTTTCGCTGGCGACGGCCCCGGCCCCCGGGCCATGCGCTGGCACGTCAAAGATCGAATCCTGGCCAGCGCCGACCAAGTGGCGATCGACGCCGTTGCGGCCCACATGATGGGGTTTGATCCCATGAGCCTGAAATTCATCCGGCTGGCCCACGAGCGAGGACTGGGCTGCGGGGATATATCTCAGATCGAAGTGGTGGGGGAAGACATCAGCCAGGTCAACTGGCGCTTCTCGGGTACGGAAAATACCTTTGCCAGCAAGGGCCAGAAGCTGATCTACTGGGGCCCGCTTAAGCCCCTGGAGAATTTCCTGCTTCGAAGTCCCCTCGCGTCCTGGGCCTACATGGCCTCCAACGTCTACCACAACGGGTACTGGCTGAATACCCACGGCAAGGGCCGCATTAACGCCGCACTGAAGACCGAGTGGGGTAAATTGTTCCAGTCCTACTAGCGCATGTTGGGAACATGGGCGACTACGTTAGAAACTGGTCGCGCGCTTTTGCCTCAGCCAGACGATAGATGTCCTGCAATGGTTTACCGGATTCCAGCGCCAACACCCGGCAGTCTTCGTATTCAGGTGCGGCTGCGACAATGGTTCCGGCCAGGTATTTCAGTTTGATCCGGACAGGTCCGAGCGGCGTTTCCATCTCAACGGTCTTGCGGTCCGCGGCGTATCTCTCCACGGGGCGACTCCGCACTCCCAGCGTGGGTGTCTCCCTCAGGATTAATTCCACCCCGGCCTCTTCCAGGTGGTCCGGCAGTAAAACGGACAGGATTACACCTGGACGGTTTTTTTTCATCTGTATTGGCATGTGCCAGACATCCAGGGCGCCCAAGTTAAACAGTCGCTCTTGTGCGTAACCAAGCACCTCGCCGGTTACGTCGTCCAGGTTCGTTTCCAGCAGGACTATGCCCTCTTGTTTTCGGGCAAAACTGGGTCCTGATTCGGTCACTTGGGAAGTCTCCCCAATCCAGATGCGGACCGCGTTGGGGAAGGCTTCCGGGTCTTTGCCTCCCAAGCCGACGCCAATGTTGTCTACGGTCATGGCGGGTCTCGCGAAAGTGGCCAGGGTGGTTATGATGGCGGCGCCCGTGGGCGTGGTCAGTTCACCAGCACCCTGGTGTATTTCCAGTTCCGGCGTGACGGCGGCGCTGGCCATTGCCACCAGTTCAAGTGTTGCCGGAGCAGGGTTGGAGTAGCCACCAGGCCAGCGGGGCGGCGAAGATGCGCCCAGTACCAGCGGAGCCGAGTAAACTTCGGAGACTCCAAGATGGTACAGGCCGAAGGCAAACCCCACTACGTCTACCAGGGTATCAACGGTGCCCAGTTCCTCCAGTTCCAGCACACCTGGCTCTTCCCCGTGGACGCGGCACTCGGCCTGCCAAAGGTTATTGAGCACCTGAATGCTCCGGGTCTTGACCCGCTCGGGAAGGGCGCTGGAGGCAACTGCTTCGTTCAGTTCCCTGGGTGATAACCGTTTCCCGTCTTCAAGGATTACGGTCAGCTTGGTGCCGCGGACCTCGCACCTGGTCTCCTGGGTGGTGGCGAGTTGATAGCCGTCCGTTTCCATCGACGACAGCCCGTCGCGCAAGGTCCCAAGGGGAAGGCCCAAGTCCAAGAGAGCGCCTAGCAGCATGTCGCCGCTGGCGCCGCCGATGGACTGGATGTAGGCTGCTCTCATGGAAAAAAGCCTGGTCGGAAATGCTATTGAGCTAGTGGGGCGCCAGGTTCTGGCTTTGCGGAACTACGATCTTTTCGTGCAGCTGGTCATTCAGGCTGCCGGAACGCAGTCCCGACAAGTCCAGCGACACCCACAGGTAACCGATGTTCTTGAGGGCCGCCGCAATTTCACTGCGGTGGGCGAATGCCAGTTCCATCTCGGCTTCTCCCACTTCGACGCGGCAATGGTTCTGGTGGTGACGTGCCCGCACTTCCTTCAGCCCCAGAGATTTAAGGAAGTCTTCCGCCCGCTCAATCATCGACAGGTTTTCCAGCGTGACCGGCGTGCCGTAGGGAATCCTCGATGACAGGCACGGTTGGGCCGGCTTGTCCCATACCGGCAAATCAAGGTGACGTGCCAGGCGTCGGATGGCATCTTTGCCCAGGTTCGCCTCTACCAGCGGACTGCGGACCCGATTTTCGGCGGCGGCTTGCAGGCCGGGCCGGTAGTCCCCAAGATCGTCCAGGTTGGCGCCGTTGGCAACCCAATTGTAGCCTTCCGATTCGGCCAGTTTGCACAGTTCGGTATAGAGTTCGGTCTTGCAGAAATAGCAGCGGTTTGGGGCGTTGGCAGCGTAACCTTCCCGCTCCAATTCGGCGGTGTTGATTGTCCGGTGGGAAAAACCGAACCGCCTTGCCATCTCTTCCGCTCCGTCCAATTCCCGCGCTGCCAAAGCCGGAGAAATGGCGGTGACGGCAAGCGCTCCCTTGCCCAGGGCGCGGTGGGCGGCAACTGTTAGCAGCGCGCTGTCCACTCCGCCGGAATAAGCGACAATTACCGAGCCCATTTCCCGCAGGATAGCCTCCAACTGTGCCAGGGCGTCGGTAATATTGGTTTCAGGCTGTGGTGCGGCTTTTGCCATTATTCCGGTCCGTTTGCTACCATCTGAATAAGGGATGAATCCCTTGGGTTGTTGCCATTATACCAGCGAGATGAAACAGGGAGATCAGGTTGACGGTACAAAACATTAGCGCGGTGACTTTGGGCGTGCGTGACATGGCCAGGTCAGTCGTGTTCTATCGAGACAGGGTGGGGCTGGAGATGCTGTATGGCGGGGAAGACGCCGGCTTTACGAGCTTCAAGGTGGGCGATGCTTTCCTGAACCTGATCGCTACCGACCAGCCCCTGACCTGGTGGGGCAGAACCATATTTCACGTAGACGACGTGGACCGGATGCATGCCAAGCTGGTAAATGCCGGGCTTGACGCCGATACCGATCCTGCAGACGCTCCCTGGGGAGAGCGGTATTTTCACATTACCGACCCGGACGGACACGAACTCAGCTTTGCACGCTTTCTGGATGGTTCGGGTCACTGAGCAGGTCCTTGCTGTAGTGAAGCACGGTTACAGCGCCGTACCTGCTTTGGCCTTTTAGCCTGTAACCGGTCCCTTCGTAAAGAGCTATGGCCGGCTGAAGCGGTGTAATGGTGGACAGGCAAATAGTGGTGTAACCCTGTTCACGGGCAAAGGCCTCCGCAGTCTCAAGCAGCCTTCGGCCCAAGCCCCTTCGTCGCCATCCGATGTCAACCGCCATTCGACGCAATTCGCAGGTGCCGGCATCTCTCCGCTGCAATCCTGCTATGCCAACCACCTGTCCCTCGCTTTCGAGCACCCAGAAGTTGCCGCCGAGCCTGTCAACGTAGTTGCCCCAAATGTCTGCTAAGTCCCCCTCCAGGCTATCCCTAATGTAGGAATCAAGCTCCCGCTCAACTCTGGCGGAAGACTGGCGCTGTCCTTCGGTGAACAGGCGGCGTACCTCATCGGCGTCATCTCGCCGGAATTGTCTGATGGAGAACAAGGGGAGCCACCCGGCGGTGCAGGTCAGACGTTGACCAGGAAGTTTATGACGTCGCCGTCCTTGACCGAGTAAGTCTTGCCCTCGGAGCGGAGCGCGCCTTCCTTGCGGCCCTGGGCGATGTTTCCGCAGCGGCGCAGGTCGTCGTAGGGAATGACTTCGGCGCGAATGAAGCCCCGCACAAAGTCCGAGTGAATCGTGCCTGCCGCTACCTGGGCGGGAATACCGCTGGGAACGCTCCACGCCCTTACCTCGTCGGGGCCAACGGTCAGGAAGGATATCAGGCCCAGGGTGCTGTAACTGGTGCGGATTACCCGGTTCATGGCCGAGTCGTCCAGGCCCAGGTCGGCGCGGAATTCCTCGGCTTCCTCGTCGGGCATCAACGCCAGTTCTGCCTCCAGCTTGGCGCTCAGACATACTTCGCCCAGGGGCGCTCCTTCGGGCAAGTCCAGGTCCAGCGAGTCCAGCGATGGTTCCGGGCCGTCCTCGTTGGTGTTAAAGACCACTATAACCGGCCTGCCAGTGAGCAACTGGTAGTTGACCAGGATGGCCGATTCGGATTCGGTAACCCGCTGGGCCCGCAGTGGTATGCCCGCTTCTAGGCCTTTCTTTACTTTTCGGATAGTCTCCATTTGGCGGGTCATGGCGGGGCGCTCCGCCGGCTTGGCCTTCTTCATACCGTCTTCCAGCCGCTCCACCGCCCGGTCCATAACCTCCAGGTCGGCAAAGGTCAGTTCACCCAGCATGGTCTCCACGTCCCGTCCGGGGTCGATGTTCCCCATGGGGTGCATCACTGCCGGGTTGTCGAAGGCCCGCACTACCACCAGGAAGGCGTCGGCGCCTTGGAGAATGTTTCGGTATTGGCCCACGATGCCCTGGGACTTGGCCAGGGACTCGGGGCCGGGCACGTCCCAGTACTTGATCTCCGCCGGCACCACCCGCTTGGGGTGGTACATGCCGGACAGGACTTCCAGCCTGGGATCAGGGACCTTCACCACGCCAAGGTGCATTTCAGTAGCAGACCCGCTGGCGCCGCTGGTGTCAGCGTTGCCGCGGGTCAAGGCGTTAAAGACCGTGGTCTTCCCCGACTGGGGAAGACCGATTATTCCTATGTCCATCGGTTATTGCATCCTGCCTGCTCTTTTTGTCGGATTTCCCTTTAGTCCCGGCCCAGTATTACCGTGCCGGTGGACGACAGGGAACCGCCGGTGCCGTTGACCAGGGAGATCTTCGGGCTGTCGCTGCCGTCCTTGGCCTTCACTTGGCGGTCGCCGCACTCGCCGCGCAACTGGCGGACGGACTCCACCAGCAGAAAGCTGCCATACATTCCCGGATGGGTGTAGGACAGGCCGCCGCCGGCGGTGTTCAGGGGGAAGTCGCCGCCCGGGGCGGTTCGCTGGTCGGCCACGAAATCCGGAGCCTCGCCGGGACCGCAGAAACCCAGTCCCTCCAGGGACAGCATTACCGTGTAGGTGAATGAGTCGTATATCAGGGTTACGTCAACGTCGTCATGGGTTACGCCCGCGCGCTGCAAGGCGTTGGGGCCGGTTTCACGAGCAATCAACGATGTGTAGGAAGGCATCTGGCTGATAAGGTTATGGTCGTGGGCCTCGGCAGCGCCCAGCAGCCATACCGGGGCCTTGCGGCAGTTGGCGGCCTTCTCCGCCGTGGTTACCACGATGGCCGCGCCGGAGTCGGTTACGAGGCAGCAGTCGAACAGGTGGAAGGGCCAGGAAACCCAGCGGGAGTTGTGGTAGTCGTCGAAGGACATGGGGGTGTCGTGCATCACCGCCTTCGGGTTAAGGTTGGCCCACTTTCGGGTGGAAACAGCGAGTTCCGCCATGGCCTGGCGAGTCCGGTCCTCGCCGTACTCGTGCATGTAGCGAGTGCAGGCCATCGAATAGTTGATGGGCTGACCAATAAGACCGTAGGGAGACTCGTATTGGGCCACCGGTAGGTTAGGGTCCGCGGGGACCCGGGCGCGGGTGGATCGGCCGGCCTGGCCGTGGGTGATCAGCACGGTGTCGCAGTATCCGGCACGGATGGCCGCGGCGGCGTGGGCGACGTGGATGACAAAGGATGAACCGCCAACGGAGGTATTGTCGGTGAAGCCGGGCTGGATGCCCAGGTATTCGGCGGTGGCCAGGGTGGAAAAGCCGGCGGTAAGCAAGCCGTTGACCTCGGACTTGGCGATGCCGGCGTCTTCAAGGGCGTTGTACGCAGCTTCGGCGTGGTGTTGCAGGGACGACTTGTTTGGGACGGTACCCATCTCGTCCGATTCGGCAACTCCCACGATTGCGATGTCTCTTTCACGAGTCGAGCTAGACGTCATGTTTTACTATTCCTCCTGACCGGTCCCAAAGGTGCGGGTTCCGGTGTTCGGGAAGATGTTACACTAAATCATTCCCTAGGGACAATGGGAAGACTGGGCCAAGCGTGCCCTTGTTTTGGGCGAGAGCCTGGCCTCACAAAATGTTAAAATAAACGGGCGGCTTTAGGGAGCCGCCAGGCTGGCAAAGAGGGAATGGCATGCCTCGAAACTTTTGGATGATCACCTGCAGCGAAGAGAACTTTAATATTACTCGCCGGATGGACTTTACCAGGCAGGGACTGAAATCGGAGTACCGGCGCAAGGTGCAGCGGGTTGAAAGGGACGACCGGCTGCTGTATTACGTTATGGGCATTCGGAAGTTCACTGCCACTGCCACGGTCACCCAGTCCTACAAAGAAGAAGACGCCGGATACTGGAAGAACGAAGGCAGCGCCACATGGCCCTACCTGATAGAGATCAAGCCGGAACTGATACTGGATGAAGAGCAGTACATTGAGGCCGGCCTGCTGGCCCACCGACTGGACTACATTCGCCGCTGGCCCCCCGAAAACTGGTACATGGCCTTCCAGGGCAACCTGCACCTTCTGCCCAAGGGCGACTTCTTCCTCATAGAGGAGGAAATGAAGAAGCTGAAGTTCGGCCGCGCCTACCTGGAAGAAGCCCCGGCCCAACCGGCGCCCAGCGCCCGCAACCGAAAGTCGCGCCGGCCGGCACCCCGGAAAGAGGCCCAACCCAAAGCGGAAACAGTCAACGACTGAACTTCCCGCCCCACGTTATAGTATTAGAGTTACTGCCTGGAAGGGGATCAAGGTAAGTCCCCACTGCCTTGCCCCTTGCATTCCACCCTTGATAGCTTAAGCGCCGCCCAGACTTCTGGCAGCACCTCCTCGTTCGTTTCCGAGATGGAAGCCTCCTGCAGAGCGTTCCGGGCTACGACGCCACCAATCTCTCCCAACGCCCAGGCCGCGTGTCCCCTGACCAGCGTATCGCCGGCTGTCAGGGCGAGGACAAGTGCTGGTATCGCCTCACGGGATCGCAAGTTGCCCAGGGCAACACAGGCGTTTCGCTGCAGGCCAACTCGCCTGGCTCGCATGATGGGGGTGCCGGCAAACCGCTCCAGGAACTGGGTGTCGGTCATCTCCAGGATTTCAACGAGGTTGGCCACGGAAAGGCTGCGCTGGCCGAAATCGGGCTCGCTTGTGGGGGTTTCCTTCCGGTTCACCGGGCATACTTCCTGGCAGATGTCGCAGCCGAAGACCCAATCCAGCATCAGGGGCCTGAGTTCAATGGGAATGGGGCCTCGATTTTCAATGGTCTGGTATGAGATGCAGCGCGTGTTATCGATCACGTAGGGGGCGATGATGGCCCCGGTGGGGCAGGCGTCAATGCAGCGGACGCAACTGCCGCAAGACTTCTTGACGGGCGAGTCAGGTTCCAGTTCCAGGTCGGTGATGACCTGGCCAAGAAAAACCCAGGAGCCCAACTCGGTGGTCAGGATGTTGGTGTTCTTGCCGAACCAGCCCAGGCCCGCCCTCGCCGCTGCCGCCCGGTCCAGCATAGGGCCGTCATCCACATACCAGCGGGCGGACACTTCAGTATCGAGGCAAGCGGCCAGGTCGGCCACCAAGTCTCGCATCTTGCGCTTCATTATCCGGTGGTAGTCGCGCCCCCTGGCATATCTGGCGATCTTGCCCTGGTAATCCACTGGTACTCCGGACTTGTTCCCAGCCGACTGGTCCGGCTCTTCATCTGGCGACTCCCCGGGGAAGTAGTTAAGGGCCAGGCAAATGATGGAGCGGGCGTTGGGGAGAAGCTGACTGGGAGAAGATCCCCGAATAACCCGGGACTGGTTGTACCAGGGCAATCCGTCCATCAGCCCTTCGTCAATTCGTTGGAGGGCCACATCCCGGTCTTTGGGGAAAGCCTCCGCCGTGGTGATGCGCACCAGGTCAAAACCCGATTCCAGGGCACGTTTCTTGACCAGCTTGGTCGCTATCGCCTTTGCTGTTGGCTGGGTCATGGCCGCTCACCCTGGTATTGGCCCTGATAACCCTGGTCAACGGGCCGGGAGAGGCGCAGGAAGATCATCTGCATCAGCCTGGCGCCCTGCTGCAAGCGGTAGCCGGAAAGGTTGTGGATCGTGAGCAAAGCCTGGGAACGGCCGCTATAACCGGGGTCCCAGACAGAGGTGGGAAGGCTGACGCCGCTGCGCAACAGGCTGGAGCGGGGGAAGGCCAGGGCAACCAAGTCCAGGGGCATGTTGACCACCTCGTTGAAAGTTACGAGGTAGATACCGGCCCCAAGATCGAGCCAACCGTCGGAGTCGAACTCTAGAGGCTGGTACTGGGGCAAGCTGCGGTCACCAGCGGCGCTGCCCATGCTGCCGCCAGAATTGAAACTGTCCACCCGCAGCAGGCTGAAGTCCAGGCCGCTGGGCTGGAGCTGTACTTCGATGGAAGCAAGCCCTTCGACCAGGGGGGACTGGCCTTCCGGAGGGCTGGTGATCAGTTGCAGGATGCTTGCCCGGTCCAGCGCGGCGCCGTACTGCATGGTACCCCGATGAAGAGAAGGGGGAGCCACTCCATTGGTGGGCTCCCCGCTTCGATATTGCCTGTTGGCTTGCCTGGTCGGGACACGATTGGCCCGTCCGCAGGCTAGTCGTGCATAAAATCCTGGACATCGGCCGGCAGGGGCGTGTGAACCGGGATTTCAGCCACCACGGCCTGGGTGGTGAGCAGCATCCCGGCGATGCTGCCGGCGTTCTGCAGGGCAGATCGGGTCACCTTGGCCGGGTCGATAATTCCGGCCTGGACCAGGTGGGTGTACTCGCCCTTTTCGGCGTCGAATCCCCAGTCGCCTTCGCCCTCCCGAACCTTGTCCAGCACCACCAGCCCAGGGTGTCCGGCGTTCTGGGCAATGAGTTCCAGCGGCGCAGACAGAGCGTGGCGAATCAGCCTTACGCCCAGGGCCACGTCTCCCTGCAGGCTACTTTGTAGCTCCTCCAAAACCTGTTCAGCCCGGACCAGTGTAACCCCGCCTCCCGGAACGATACCCTCTTCCACCGCGGCACGGGTGGCCGACAGGGCGTCCTCAGTGCGGGACTTGCGTTCGTTCATCTCCGGTTCGGTGGCGGCTCCAACCTTGATTACCGCCACGCCGCCCACCAGGGCCGCCAGTCGTTCCTGGAGCTTCTCCCGGTCATAGTCGGAAGTAGTCTCCTCGATCTGAACGCGAATCTGGGCCACGCGGGCCTCGGTGTCATCGGAGGAACCATTGCCTTCCACTATTGTGGTCTCGTCCTTCACGGCCAGGATGCGCCGGGCGGAACCCAGTTGGTCGAACTCCACGGTGTCCAGTGAGAGCCCGACGTCCTTGCTGATGACCGTCGCGCCGGTAAGGATGGCGATGTCTTCCAGCAGGGCCTTTCGGCGGTCGCCAAAGCCGGGCGCTTTGACGGCAACGCAGCTGATCGTGCCGCGCAGTTTATTGACTACCAGGGTGGCCAGGGCCTCACCGTCCACGTCCTCGGCGATTATGGCCAGGGGACGGCCACCGGCCTGGGCCACTTTCTCCAGGGTGGGCACAATGTCGTTGACCGAGGAAACCTTGGTATCGGTGATCAGGATCAAGGGGTTGTCCAGGCTGACTTCCATTCGCTCTGCATCGGTAACGAAATGGGGTGACAGGTAGCCCCGGTCCAGCCGCATGCCCTCCACGAAATCCAGTTCGTCGGTCATGCTCTTGGACTCTTCGATGGTTATGACGCCTTCGCGGCCCACCTTGTCCATTGCTTCCGCGATAAGTTCAGCGATGCTTTCTTCGTGGGCGGAAAGGGCGGCTACCCTGCTAACCTGCTCCCGGTTTTCCACCGGAATGGCGCTAGCGGAAATCTCTCTGACCACGGCGGCGACGGCCTTGTCGATGCCCGACTTCAGGCTCATGCCGTTGGCGCCGGCGGCAATATTCATAAAGCCTTCCCGGACCATGGAGCGGGCCAGAACCACGGAAGTGGTGGTACCGTCGCCGACCACGTCGTTGGTTTTAGAGGCAGCTTCCTTGACCAGCTGGGCCCCCATGTTCTGGTAGACGTCGGGGAGTTCAATTTCCTTGGCGATGGTTACGCCGTCGCTGCAAACCACGGGAAGGGACCACATACGGTTCAGCAGCACGTTGCGGCCGCTGGGGCCAAGGGTCAAACCGACAACCCGGCCGAGTTCATCCACGCCCTTCATCAGGCTGGACCGGGCCTGGTCGTCAAAAATCAGTTGCTTATCTGCCATTCCTGCTTAAACCTCCGTACCACATTCGTCGCTCGCCAGAGGCGGCGACCATTATTTCCAGGATTCCCTTGGGGCGCAACGAATTTGCCGCCCAATGGCGACGAAATCACTGCAAGATAGAATATGCGATAGACCTCGCCGATTGTCAACAGGCTGGGCGGAAAAGGTTAGGGCAATCGATTACGGAGTTGTTCACATTTGCCTACGCCTTAATCAAAAATGGAACAGAACTGCCCTTAGTTAGAGTTCCCCGCCTTCGCGGGAAGGACAGGTTATTCCCAAGGCTGAGGTGCGATTGCTTTGTTGCCCCAACAGGGTGATATTCCCTGCTTGGTTTTCTCTCTTTCTTCAATGCTGAGAGTCCGCAGGTCAAGAAATTTATTTTCCGTGCCATTTTGGCCCATTTTGTGCCGTTTCTTATGTGACCTGGGCGCCAGATGGAGCCGTAGTGGGCCGATTGTGGGTCAGTGGCCAAATAGGTGACCGGACGAGAATTGTGATAAGACCGACCCATTTTGAGCCGTTTGGGCCATTAACTGACGAGGTAACGAGGTGACCTCTTGCAATTCGTTGATTCCTCAGTGCTCCGGCCAGGGTGGACATGGTAGGTGGCCGCAGAAGAAGGAGTACCCACAGGACTATGGTAGTTATGGGTCAGCTGATGGATCAAGAGGTATGTGTCACGCTGGGCAGCCGCACCCGGTTCCTGGCCTTTGCTTACGTGCAACTAATGTTGGAGTGGGTCTGCCCAGGGTTGAGGTCCGCGCCTTCGAGGGAACTACAGGGTTACATCCAATAACGACGGGCTTTTACCCGATGTTGATATGCGATAGCCGTGAGACGCAATTAGGCAAGTGTTGACCAGCGATGGACTCCGCTTCGCCCCTCGACTGATGCGGCCAGGCATTCTATGCGTTTGTTGGCAGATGGATGCACCACCTCGGAGGCTATTTCGGCCAGTGGCACCAGGACAAAGGCCCGTTCCAGCATACGGGAGTGGGGTATCTGCAGGTCTGGGGTCTGCCAGTTGATGACCAGGCTGCCGTAAAGAAGGATATCAACGTCAATGTTGCGGGGACCGAACCTGACGGTTGCGACCCGTCCCATTTCCTTTTCTATATCTTTAACCGCGGTCAGCAGCGCTCCCGGGTCCAGAAGGGTCCTGACTTCGACGGCGGCATTCAGAAACCTGGGCTGATCGGTCAATCCCCAGGGTTCCGTTTCGTAGATGGCCGAACACCTGGCTATCTCGATACCTCCGGTGGCGGCCAGCAATTCCATCGACCGTTCCAGGTTGGCCTTGCGGTCGCCCACGTTGGAACCGATGCCAAGGAAGGCGATGCCGGCGTCTAGTGATCCCATTCTGCAGGTCTCCAGCCCCGGACAATGGCATCGGTCATCCGGCAGACGCGGACCATTTCCCTAACGTCGTGCACCCGCACGATGTCGGCCCCACCGGCGATGGACAGGGCGACGGTGGCTGCGGTCCCTTCCAGACGCTGGTCCACCGGCAGGTCCAAAACATATCCGATGGTTGACTTGCGGGAGGTGCCCAGCAGCAGTGGATAGCCCAGGGCCCTGACCTCACCAAGGCGGTTCAGTATTTCCAGGTTATGGTCCGGCGTCTTGCCAAACCCGATGCCCGGGTCAAGGATGATGTTGTGGGGCGCTACGCCGGAGCCTGTCGCCAATTGAACGCTGCAGGACAGGCTGGCCAGGATTTCAGGCATTAACTGATGGTATTGGCGGTTTTCCTGGTTGTGCATCAGGACTATGGGCGCCCCGGTCTCCGCGGCCACCTGGGCCAGTTCCGGGTCTGCCTTCAAGCCCCACACGTCGTTGATAATGGATGCCCCGGCTGCCAGTGCCTGCCTGGCCACGCCGGCCTTGTAAGTGTCAACGCTTATGGGTACGGTTGCGACCGCCGCCACAGCTTCCAGGGCCGGGGCAAGCAGGCCGATTTCGTCCGCAGCGGAAACAGGCGTTGATCCCGGGCGGGTGGATTCGGCGCCAAGGTCCAGGAAGTCGGCACCCTCTTCCTGGAAACGGAGGGCCTGTTCTACAACGGCAGGAATGTCCGTCCCCAGGCCGTCGCCGGAAAAGGAGTCAGGGCTCAAGTTAATTATGCCCATTACGTAAGTACGGCGTCCCCAGGACAGGGTATCGCCGTTGGCCACGATCATGTCTTCTAATGGCGGGGTTCGCAGATTCGGCATTGGATGGCCGCCTGAGGCAGGGAGCCAGGCTTTTGGCTCAGATAATCTTGCTGCCAAGTATTATATTCTGCTTTGCGCTATAATGGGCCAAACCTGAAAAACGTCCTCCGAAGCGACGGAATTCCGGCAATAACGCCAGCCTTTCCAGGAGCGCCAGTGACTACCGAGAAGCGGGTAATTGACCAGAAAATTGAGACCTTGCAGGAGATGCGGGGACGTTCCCGCACGGGCGGCGGGCAGCAGCGCATTGAACAGCAGCACAATCGGGGCAAGCTGACCGCTCGAGAACGACTGGCGCGGCTGATGGACGAAGGGACCTTCCAGGAGATCGATTCCTTCGTCACCCACCGCACTACCGACTTCGGCCTGGCTGACCGGAAATTCCTGGGGGACGCAGTGGTTACCGGCTATGGGCGGGTCAACGGGCGGCAGGTTTTCGCTTATGCCCAGGACTTTACGGTATTCGGCGGTTCGCTGTCGGAAGTGGTGGGAGAGAAAATCTGCAAGGTCATGGATATGGCCGGGAAAACGGGCTGCCCGCTGGTGGGTATCAACGACTCCGGAGGCGCGCGCATCCAGGAGGGGGTCATCAGCCTGGGGGCTTACGGCGATATTTTTCTGCGCAACACCCTGTATTCGGGGGTAATACCGCAGATTTCGGTCATTATGGGCCCGGCCGCCGGCGGCGCCGTTTATTCACCGGCCATCACCGACTTTATCTTCATGGTTAAGGGTACCGGCCAGATGTATATCACCGGCCCGGACGTGGTGAAGGCCGTTACCGGCGCGGAAGTAACCCACGAAGAACTGGGAGGGGCAACATCCCACGCCACCCGCAGCGGCGTGGCCCACTTTGTTTGCGAAAGCGAGCACGAATGCCTGGCGGAAGTGAGACGGTTGCTGGGCTTCCTCCCCTCCAATAACGTGGCGGATCCGCCCCTGCTGCCTCTGGGCGACCCGGTGAACCGCGTTGACCCTGACCTGCGGTACCTGGTGCCCGACGAACCCAACCGTCCCTACGACATCCGGGACATTATCTACCGGATAGTAGACATCGGAGGAGAGGAGGAACTGGAGGAGGTCCCCATCGAGGAGTTTCTGGAGGTGCAGCCGGACTTCGCCCCCAACGTGGTGGTCGGGTTTGGGCGGTTCAACGGCAGCACGGTGGGGATTATCGGGAACCAGCCCTCTTACCTGGCCGGGGTGCTGGACATTGATGCGTCGGCCAAGGCGGCAAGGTTCGTGCGGTTCTGCGATTGCTTCAATATACCGCTGGTGACCCTGGTGGACGTGCCGGGCTTTATGCCGGGCGTGGACCAGGAGTACGGCGGCATCATCCGGCACGGGGCGAAGCTGATCTATGCCTACGCGGAGGCCACGGTGCCCAAGATCAGCATCATCATCCGCAAGGCATACGGCGGCGCGTACATCGTGATGAGCAGCAAGCACCTGCGCTCGGACATTAACATGGCCTGGCCTTCGGCGGAAATTGCGGTAATGGGTCCCGACGGCGCGGTAAACATAATCTACCGGGAGGAAATTGCCGGCGCCGAGGAACCCGAGGCCAGGCGCGCCGAGCTTATCGCCGATTACCAGGAGAAGTTCACCAATCCCTACATCGCTGCGGGCCAGGGTTTCCTGGATGATGTGATTGACCCGGCGGAGTCGCGGGCTCGCATCATCAGCGCGCTGGAGATGCTGCACAACAAGCGGGACAATCTGCCGGCCAAGAAGCACGGGAACATACCTTTGTAGCGGAGCAGCCGCGGCCGCCAAGTTGGGCAGGGCAGGGCAGGCCGGTAACCTAACTGAGATCAGCCCCGCGGTTGGCGGGAATAAATTCAGGAGCCAGGCATGGAATTCGGAATCTTCTATCAGCTTCCCTGCGCCGATGACCAGACTCCGGCGGAGCGTTACGCCGACACCATTTCCCAGGCGCAACTGGCAGACCAGTTAGGGTTCGACGCAGTGTGGCTGGCGGAGGTGCATTTCAATCCGAGGTTTTCGGTGTTGCCTGCACCTCTGCTGCTGGGTTCCGCCATCGCCCAGACGACAAAGCAGCTGAAGATCGCCACCGCAGTGAATTTGATGCCCCTGCACCATCCGGTCAGGCTGGCGGAAGAGTTTGCCACGCTGGACGTGATTTCTCACGGCAGGGCTATCCTGGGTACGGGCCGAGGGGCAATGCTGCGGCAGTACCAGGGGTACGGGGTTGACGTTGAGGAGGGCCGGGACCGGTTTGTCGAAGGCCTGGACATGGTCCTGCAGGCGTGGACTTCAGACGAACTGGACTACGAGGGCAAATATTACCAGGCTTCGGGCGTCCGGGTGGTGCCCAAGCCTTACCAGCAGCCCCATCCGCCGGTTTACATAGCGTCCAACAGCAACGATACCTTCCCGCTGGTGGGAGAGTTGGGCCATAACATCCTGATTGCACCCATTGTGGTGTCGCTGGACGGCGCCAAGGCGGGGTTGGATGAGTACCGAAGCCAGCTAAAGGCCCACGGGCATGACCCCAGCACGAAGAGGGTGAACGTCAATGTGCTGGTCCACACTACCAAAAACGAGGGCGGCAGCTCAGAACAAGGCTTCGAGGGCAGCGTCCGCAATTACCTTTCCAACCTGCAGGTCAACCGGTCGCGAGTTGTAACGGGACGGGTGCGGGACCTGAGCTACGAGCATGTCTCCACTGAACTTTCCGCGATTGGCAGCCCGGAGCGGGTTATCGACAAGCTGGAATCCATAATTGAAATGCTGGGCGCCGATGAGATCATGTGCTGGTTTGCCACGGGCGGCCTGCTGCCCAACGAAGACGTTCATGCCTCCATGCGGCTGTTTGCCGAGGAGGTAATTCCGCATTTCAAGTAGGCGGCGTTGACAACCCCGGATTCTCTTTTTGATTTTGGCCGACAACAGCGCGCCAACGACACGGCGCCGCTGGCCGAGCGAATGCGCCCCAGAAATTTTGACGAATTTGTGGGGCAGGAGCACATTCTGGGTAGCGACCGGGTGCTGCGCCGGGCCATTGCCGCCGACCGTTTGCCTTCCTTAATCCTTTGGGGCCCGCCGGGCAGCGGCAAGACCACGCTGGCCCGCCTGGTGGCCACAGTTACTGAAGCCCATTTCGAACCGGTTAGCGCCGTAACCTCCGGCGTGGCCGAACTGCGCCGTATCGTGGCAGAGGCCAGGGACCGGCAGGGCATGTACCAGCGGCGAACAATCCTGTTAGTTGACGAGATTCACCGGTTCAACAAGGCCCAGCAGGACGTTATTCTGCCCCATGTTGAGGACGGCACGGTTACCTTCATCGGGGCCACCACTGAGAACCCGTCGTTTGAGGTTAATGCACCCCTGCTGTCCCGCTGCCGGGTGTTTGCCCTGCAGGCCCTTACCGAGGAGCAGGTCGCAAGCATTGTGTCCCGCGCCATGGAGGATGTCCGACAGGGCTTGGGCGAACTGAAACTTTCGCTGGCGCCTGATGCGCTGGACCACCTGGTGAATATTGCTAACGGTGACGCGCGGGTGGCCCTTAATGCCGTGGAAACTGCTGCCTTTGCCGTAGGGTCGGATACCGGCGGCGACAGGGTTATCACGGTTGACGTAATATCCGACGCCCTGCAGCGGCGGTCTCCCCTTTACGACAAGGCGGGAGAGGGCCATTACGACACCATTTCTGCCTTTATCAAGTCAGTAAGGGGTTCCTCCCCGGACGGGGCCCTGTACTGGCTGGCCCGAATGCTGGAGGCCGGCGAAGACCCCCTGTTCATTGCCCGGCGCCTGGTCATTTTGGCTTCTGAGGACATTGGTCTGGCGGAACCCCAGGCGCTGCCGCTGGCGGTGGCGGCCCAGCAGGCGGTGCACTTTCTGGGTATGCCCGAGGCGCGGATTCCCCTGGCCGAAGCCACCGTGTTTCTGGCTACCGCGCCCAAGAGCAACACGGCGTACATGGCGCTGGAGCGAGCCCTGGCGGACGTGCGGGGAAAACCCAACGAGCCGGTGCCGCTGCACCTGCGCAACGCGGTTACGGGGTTGATGAGGGCCATGGACTATGGCAAGGGATACCGCTATTCCCACGATTACGCGGGGCACTTTGCGGAGCAGGAGTACCTGCCGCTCGGCCTGAAGGATGCCAGATATTACTTTCCCACCCCCCAAGGGAAGGAGCGGGAAATTGAAGAACGGATGAGGGAATGGTGGGGCGACGACGAAAAGGGTCAGGCGGAAAGCGCCTGAATTACGTCGGCAGACTGAACCACGTCCGCCTGGCGGGGAAAGATGCGCTGGGTGAGGAAATCATGGACTTCCGGGTCCTGGTCGGAACAGCAGTCCTCAACGATTATCAGTCGGAAGTCGGCATCTGAGGCGTAGCGGGTGGTGGAAAGAACCACCCCGCTGGTGGCGTAGCCCAGCATGACCAGGGTCTCGATGTTGTTGGCCCGCAACGACATTTCCAGGTCGGTGCCGAACATGGCGTTTACGCGGTGCTTGCCGGCCACGACTTCACCTTCGATAGGCCTTACGGCCTCGTGAATGACCTGAATGGGGTCGCTGACCGCCGGTTGGCCCGAGGCCTTGCGCTGGCTGAAGGTCTTGTTCCGGTCGCTGATTTCGGGGTACCCCGGCCGGAACACGGTCGCCGAGTAGCAGACCATAATGCCGGAATCCCGGGCCGCCTGCTGCAGCGCCCGGGTCTTTTCTACCACACCCCGGTCTATGGCGTGGGGAATGGAGTTCATCATCTCGGCATAAAAGTCCGCGATGAGAAGGGCGGTGGTCGCCTTGTCCAGCACTACCTCGGCCATTTCGTTCGCTCCTTGGCTGTGTTGATCACCCTTTCCAACCAGTGAGGGTGCCCGTCAGGATGCGTTGCGCTGCTTAAGTTCTGCAACCACCTGTCCCGCCCTGGCCAGGGCTTCCTCCACATCGGCGCCGTCTACCTGCCGGTGGGTTACCATGCGGAGGGTCTGGGCCCGAGAAGGCGTAACCTTAACACCCGCTTCGGCCAGGGCCCGCAAAACCTCGGGCGCCGTGCCCACCGAGGGGTCAATCTCGAAAATGACGATGTTGGTCTGGATGCTTTCCGGGTCCACATTGAGGCCGTCGATGTTGGCCAGTCCTTGGGCCAGCCTACGGGCGTTGGCGTGGTCGTCGGCCAGGCGCTCAATCATGGTGTCCAACGCCACCAGGCCGGCGGCGGCCAACACGCCAGCCTGCCTCATACCGCCGCCAATCATCTTGCGCCACCGGCGGGCCTCGCCGATAAACTCCTCGGAACCGCAAATGACGGAACCGACCGGGCAACTGAGGGCCTTGGACAGGCAGAAGGAAACGTCGTCCACGTCCTTGACCAGTTCGCTGGGGGGGACCTCCAGGCCAACGGCGGCGTTGAAGATGCGGGCGCCGTCCATGTGGACGCTGGCGCCGGCCTCGTGAGCCAGGTCGGCGACCCTCTTGGTGTCTTCCGGTGTCAGGGCTGCGCCGCTACAGCGGTTGTGGGTGTTCTCCAGGCACACGAGGGTTGTGGGGGGCATGTGCACATTGCCCCGTGGGCGAATGGCGTCCGCAACGTCCTGAGGGTCCAGGCGGCCCTGGTCGTCGTTGGGTACCAGCCTGACCTGGGCTCCGGCCAGGGCGGAAATGCCGGCCGACTCGTTCCAGAACATGTGGGCCTGGTCACCCATGATTACTTCATCGCCCCGGTGGCAGTAGGTAAGCGCCGCCACCAGGTTGCTCATGGTACCGCTGGCGGTCAGCAGTCCCGCCTCCTTGCCCAGCAACTGGGCGGCGCGCTGCTCCAGCAAATTAATGGACGGGTCTTCCCCGTACACGTCATCTCCCACCTCTGCTTCGGCCATGGCCCGCCTCATTTCGTCGGTGGGGTGGGTGATAGTATCGCTTCGCAAATCAATGATATTCATCAGGTCTCTCCCGTAGGGCAGGTGGCGGTTATTCTAGCAGGATTCCTTGCCAAACTCTATGCAGTCTTCTAATATGGGTTGAAGCGCAGGAAAGGCAATTTGGAGGACGGCAAATGCGACAAAGCGCGGTCAGTTTCAAGGCCAAGGATCTCAACTTTGAGGGCATAGTTGCCACGCCGGACGACATGGGCAGTTCCATCCCGGGCATTGTCATCTGCCATCCGCACCCGCTGTTCGGCGGCAATATGGACAACAACGTGGTGATTGCGCTCTCCTTCACGCTGGTGGAGCAGGGATTCGCCACTATCCGGTTCAACTTCCGAGGCGTTGGGAACAGCAAGGGCGAACACTCCAAGGGTGAGAATGAACACCAGGAAGTGCTGGGCGCGTTCGAGCTAATGAAAGCCTGGAACGGCGTTGACGGCCGGAAGCTGGGTTTGGTGGGCTACTCTTTTGGCACCGGGGTCATCCTGGGCAGCAAGGACGTGCAGAAAAAAGCCAAGTCAATCGCGCTGGTTTCGCCCAATATCCGCGCCATTTCCGATACCCCGCTGAAGAAGGCCAAGACACCCACCATGATTATCACCGGCAGCCGGGACAAGCTGGTGGAGGCCGAAAACCTGCAAGAGAATCTTGACGCCTTTGCTCAAGCCCCCCGTTTCGAGGTGGTCAACGGGGCGGACCACTTCTGGGGCGGCATGGAGCGCCAGGCGGCCGCGCCCGTGGCCGAGTTCTTTGCCGAGAATCTGAAGTAAGCCTCCGATGGAGACCCCGGCCAACCGAGAGGCAGATTCTTCATGTAATGGGGATATTGCTGCATCATCTTCGGCGGAAGTAACCTCGCCGCTAGACGGAGAAGGAAAGACAGCAGAGTCTGAACCAGCGGGTATTGTCGGGGCAGATCCAGCCGGAGAGGTTGATGCCTACGAAGATGGTGGGGATGGCGGGGTGACGGGTTCGGAGGGGAAGGGCGGTGTCGGGTTTCGGAAGCGGCCCATCTTCCTGGATTTTGACCTGCTGCAATTGGCGGCCATATTCTTCCTTCTGGACCAGTTGACCAAGTTCCTGGTTCGGGCTTATCTGCCTTTTGGATATTCCTACCCCGCAACCGGCTTTTTCCGCTTTACCCACGCCGAGAATACCGGCAGCGCCTTCGGGCTGTTCCAGGGACACAACACTCCGCTGATCGTCATTTCCTTCGTCGGCATATTTGTGCTGGCGATGATTTACCAGAGCCAGCCACGGCCCACCAACCTGCTGAGGTTGAGCCTGGGACTGCAGATCGGAGGGGCGCTGGGAAACCTGGTGGACCGATTCAGGCTGGGAGCGGTGACCGACTTTATTGACGTGGGCCCGTGGCCCATTTTCAACCTGGCGGACTCTTCCATAATTTGCGGTCTTTTGCTGCTGGGCTGGATAATCCTGCAGCCCGGTAGAAGGTCGGCCTTACCCAGTTCCATAGCAGTGAGAGACTATAGTCTGAAACGGAGGGGCCGGTGCGCTCGCTGCGGCCGGTTTCATTCGGGACGGAGAGCCGGGTGCCGTACTGTGGCGCATGTGACGGGCACGCGCCGGATATCGCGAAGGGCTCTTCGCAGGTAGGATTTGGAATGTCGCAGGACTCGGAAACCAGGGTCAGGGAATACGTCGCCGGTGGCGGCAACGCCCGTCTGGACCGTTTTCTGTCCGAGCGGGAAAAGGGGCTGACCCGCAGCCGCATACACTCGCTGATCAGTGAAGGTTGGGTCAGCGTGAACGGCGGGCAGGCAAGGCCGGCGCAGAGGGTGAAATCCGGCGACCGGGTTGTGATGACAATTCCACCGGTCCGGGAATATGACGTTTCACCCCAGGCCATTCCGCTGGACGTGGTGTACCAGGACTCGGAGATTGTGGTGGTGGACAAGCCGGCCGGCCTTTCAGTTCACCCCGGCCCGGGCCACTCGGACGGGACGCTGGTGAACGCGTTGCTGGCGCTCTGTCCTGACATCCAGGGCATTGGGGGCGTGTACCGCCCGGGCATAGTCCAACGGCTAGACAAGGACACTTCCGGCCTGATGGTGGCGGCCAAGACGGAAAGGGCGCACCACGGGCTGTCGGCGCAGATCAAGGACCGGGAGGTCCACAAGGGTTACCTGGCCCTGACGGTCGGGGTACCGCCCCAGGACAAAGGCACGATTGATGTCCCCATCGCCCGGGACCCGCGCCACCGCCAGAGAATGGCCGTGGTTCTGGACGGACGAGAAGCCCGCACCCACTACCGCGTGGTTGAGGAACTGGGCGGCCATGCGCTGCTGGAACTGAACCTGGAAACGGGGCGGACACACCAGATCAGGGTGCACCTGGCCTACCTGGGATACCCCCTCTACGGCGATGAAGTCTACGGCAAGCGTCGCCCCGAGCTGGACCGGCACTTTCTCCACGCGAACGAACTGGGATTTCGGCATCCCCGTTCAGGAGAGGAAGTGCATTTCAGGTCGGAGTTGCCCGGTGAGTTGCAGGATGTTTTGGAGGCGCTGAGGCGAAGTTAGACGGGCGGCAAACCCGCCGGACTGTGTCCGGGCTCTGGTTTCTGGGCGGACGCAGGGCAATGGCGTCTTAGATTCAGACTACTGGTGGCAGACATCCGCCAGGCATAGGTCATGTCGCCCTGAGCTTGCTTATGGGCCTGAAATCCTGCACGTCAGCCCGGTCACGGGTCCCCCGAGTCGGCCTGTGGGATGTATTTAGATTCTGCACTCCGTTCAGTATGACAATCCAATCATAATGCGATTGCCCTGACGGCGGATTGTGTTTTCCTGGCAAGGCGACTCATCGTGCTAAAATATGCGGGATGCGCCGGCGGCGTAACTACATCTAGCCAGAGGAATCGACCCGAATGACATCCCCGGAGAGCGTTTCAACAGACTTTATCCGCACTATCGTGCAGGATGATCTTGAGTCAAACAAGTATGACGGGAGGGTGGTAACCCGCTTTCCTCCCGAACCCAACGGCTACCTTCATATCGGCCACGCTAAGTCCATCTGTCTCAACTTCGGCGTCGCGTCGGAATATCCCGGCGGGGTGTGCCACTTGCGCTTTGACGACACCAACCCCCTGCGGGAGGACGTGGAGTACATCAACTCCATCCAGGAGGACGTGCGCTGGCTGGGGTTCGACTGGGGGAACCACCTCTACTACGCTTCGGACTACTTCGATGCGCTGTACAACTTCGCAGAGCAGCTTATCCAGGACGGCCGGGCTTATGTGGACAGTCTTTCCGCCGACGAAATCAGGGAGCATCGCGGCACCCTGACGGAACCGGGCCGGGCGAGTCCCTACCGCGACCGTTCGGTGGAGGAGAACCTGGACCTGTTCCGGCGGATGCGGGACGGCGAATTCGAGGACGGGGCTCACGTATTGCGGGCCAGGATAGACATGGCGTCGCCCAACCTGAACCTGCGGGACCCGACAATCTACCGGATCCGGCGGGCCACCCACCACCGGACGGGGGACAAGTGGTGCATCTACCCGATGTATGACTACGCGCACGCCCTGTCGGATTCCATCGAGAACATTACGCATTCGCTGTGCACCCTGGAGTTTGAGGACCACCGGCCCCTTTATGACTGGACGCTGGAAGTGCTGGACGTTTACCGTTCCCAGCAGATTGAGTTTGCGCGCCTGAACCTGACCAACACGGTTATGAGCAAACGCCGTCTTTTGCAACTGGTGGAAGGGGGCTACGTTTCCGGCTGGGACGATCCCCGGATGCCGACCATCAGCGGGCTGCGCCGGAGGGGCTATACCCCTGGGGCAATTCGCACTTTCTGCGAGCACGTGGGCATATCCAAGCGGGACACGGTGGTCAACATGGCGCTGCTGGAGCACTGCATTCGGGAAGACCTGAACCAGCACGCCCCGCGAGTGATGGCGGTGCTCAATCCGTTGAAGGTGATTATCGACAACTTTCCGGAAGAGGAAACACTGGAGTTTGACGCAGTCAACAATCCGGAAGACCCGTCCATGGGGTCGCGCAAGGTGCCCTTTTCCAGGGAGGTCTATATTGAACGGGATGATTTTCGGGAGGACCCGCCTTCCCGCTTCTTTCGCCTGGCCCCGGGCGGGGAGGTGCGGCTGCGCTACGCCTGTTACATAACGTGCCAGGAAGTGGTGAAAGACCCGGTGACGGGGGAGATAACCGAACTGCATTGCACCTATGATCCGGAGTCGGTGGGGGGGTCCACGCCCGACGGCCGGCGGGTTCGCGGGACGCTGCACTGGGTTTCGGCGCGCCACGCCCTGCCGGCGGAAGTGCGACTGTATGACTACCTGCTGCGTGACGCGGAAGATGAGGCAGAAGAGGACAGCCGGGACTTTATCTCGCTGCTTAACCCCGAATCGCTGCAGGTGCTGAGCGGCTGCCAGGTGGAGCCGGGGCTGGCGAATGCGGAGCCGGGAAGCAGGTATCAGTTCGAGCGGCAGGGTTATTTCTGCGCAGATGCAAGCGATTTCAGGCCGGGGAGTCCGGTGTTCAATCGCACCGTTTCGCTGCGGGATTCCTGGGCCAGGATTGAGCAGTCGCAGTCAAGCAAGGGAAGTTGACGGCGGCGGGTACGCGAACAGCAGTAGGTGTGATAGCGGCGGTCGTCATCCAACTGTCCTAATCCAAAGCCGGAGTGGGATGGGCATTACCATAATGGGGGGCTGGCATCGGGTAAGAATTCCCAACTGCCATGCTGTCAATCTGAGTGAAGCGTCGAATCCAGACTTCTAAATGTCGGAAACCTACTTGCCAGCCAGGATTTTAGATCCGCCACTTCGTTCAGGATGACAGTCTTTCCCCAGCAGGTCATTCCTGTGTACATTCCGTCAAGGCTCTGGTTTAGCATCGGCTCGGCCGCGACACGCTTTGAGTGAGGATGTGAAGGCTGTCAGTCTGGTTAGCTTTCGAAAGGGAACTTAATTGTCGGAGACGGGTCAACCACCCGAGTACAACGGCACAAGTGTTCCAGGAGGATAGTGGTGGTCAACGAAGTCCGCGTCAGGTATGCGCCCAGTCCCACGGGAATGCCCCACATTGGCAACATCCGCACAGCGATGTTTAACTGGTTGTTTGCCCGACACCACGGGGGCAAGTTCATAGTCAGGATTGAGGACACGGACCAGGAAAGGCTGGTGCCTGGCGCGGTGGACGGCATTCTGGACGGCCTGGAGTGGCTGGACATTGACTGGGACGAGGGCCCCAGGGTGGGCGGCGCTTTCGGCTCCTATTTTCAGTCGGAGCGGCTGCCCCTTTACCACGCCGAGGCAGAGCGGTTGATTGCCCAGGGGGACGCCTACCGGTGCTACTGCACCCGGGAACGGCTGGCGGAAGTTCGCAAGCAGCAGGAGCGGGACAAGGCAGCACTGGGGTACGACGGCCACTGCAAGCGGCTGGGCGAAGCAGAACGCCGCACTCTGGAGGACGAGGGCGCGCCCTGCGTGGTGCGGTTCGCCATGCCCGACTCCGGAATAACGCACCTGCACGACCTGATCCGGGACGACGTTGAATGGCAGAACGAACTGGTGGACGACTTTGTCCTCCTGAAGTCCGACGGCTTTCCCACTTACCACCTGGCGGTGGTGACCGACGACCACCTTATGGAGATAAGCCACGTGCTCAGGGCGGAGGAGTGGCTGTCCAGCGCGCCCCGCCACCTGCAACTTTACCGGGCGCTGGGCTATGAGCCGCCACAACACGGCCACCTGCCAATGATCCTGGGTCCCGACCGGGCGAAACTGTCCAAGCGGCACGGCGCAACATCCATCCTGGAATACCGGGACGACGGCTTCTTGCCCGATGCCCTGAGCAACTTCATGGTGCTGCTGGGCTGGTCGCTGGACGACAAGACGGAAGTTATGCCCGTCGAGACCATCGTCGAAAACTTCACGCTGGACCGGGTGGGCAAGCCGGCGGCGATTTTCGACCGGGAAAAACTCTCCTGGATGAACGGGGTCTACATTCGGGAAATGTCGCCTGACGCCTTGGCCGATGCCATGATGCCCTTCCTGGAGAAGGGGCTGCCTTCCGACCTGCAGCCGGTGGACCGGGAATATCTGCTGAGCATAGTGCCGCTGGTGCAGGAGAGAATCAAGGTCCTGACCGAAGCGCCGGAGATGGTTTCGTATTTCCTTGAAGAGCAGCCGGTGTACGACCCGGCCAACTTGGTGCAGCGGGGGATGACCGGGGAGGAAGCGTCGAGGGCGCTGGAGAGGTCAATTGCGGCCCTCGGCGACTGCGATTTCAGCACCGCGGCGCTGGAAGAACTGCTGCGCTCGCTGGGGGAAGAACTGGAACTGACGCCACGCCGGTTCTTCGGGACGTTGCGGTGGGCCGCCACGGGCCGCAACGTGTCGCCTCCGCTGTTTGAGACGCTGGAAGTGCTGGGAAGAGAGCGGGTCATGTCCAGGCTGCGGTGGGCGCTGGATAATTTGTCAGGCTAGGGGGCGATGGGCAGGCTGGCGGGCTAAGGGGCTTGAAATGATGTGCGCTGAACCAGTGTCGTTGTTCGGGGGTTGAGCCGGATCCTGGAGGGATGCCGGGGGGCAGTGGTGGATTGGAGGGAGGAGTCCTGGATTCCGGCTTTCGCCGGAGAGACGATTGAACCCCAGGCCATGCTTCCGGGTTTCGCCTGTATTACGGGTGATCGCCAGCCAATGATTACTATGCTGTTGAATTGTTAGATTCGACTCGAAAATTGGGGATGGATAGAAACCTTTGCCGCGCCGGCCAAAAGGCCGGCACGGCAAATTTAGTTCTGACGGGTCGTTGAGACGGCGTTTACTGCCAGACTGCCGCCACCCGGTAGGCCAGCTGGGTGTGAGACTCGCGGACGTCCACGATTTCCGCGGGGGT
>DAOUHR010000139.1:0-17609 GCA_034428635.1 Dehalococcoidia bacterium | reverse complement strand
ACCGAAGACGGTTGGCCTGTTCTTGTATCAGTTCGCTCTTGGTCACAGTAAGGAGATTTAATGCGTTGGCAGAACCCTGTCACGTCTGAACAATAAGGCACTATATCACCGCCTTTCATTCCTCCCTGCCAATACTCTATACTTACGCCAAATCTCCATGCCCCCGAAGGAGGCGGTTATGCGACTGGGTTACTTTACGATGCCCCTCCATCCCCCTGGCTCCGACCTGTCTGCCACCTTGGAATCTGACCTGGTCCAGATGGAAACCCTGGACCGCCTGGGCTACTGCGAGGCCTGGATCGGCGAGCACTTCACCACCGTCTGGGAGAACATTCCCGCCCCCGACCAGTTCATCGCCGCGGCCCTTCCCCGCACGAAAAACATAGTCTTCGGCACCGGCGTTACCTGCATGCCCAACCACGACCCCTTCATGATAGCCCACCGGGTGGCCCAGCTGGACAACCTGGCCCGGGGCCGCTTCTACTGGGGCGTTGGCTCCGGCGGCTTCCCCGGCGACTTTGAAGTCTTCGGCATGGACGCTTCCCAGGGCGCCCACCGGGGCATGTCCCGCCAGATGATCGAACTTATCCTGGATATGTGGGAAAACCCGCAGCCCGGCGACTACCAGCACCCCTACTGGAAGTTCGCCATACCCGAACCCGTGCCGGAAATCGGGCTGCAGTTCCACGTTACCCCCTACCAGAAGCCCCACCCGCCCATCGGCGTCGCCGGTGTCTCCGCCAAGTCCGATACCCTGCTGCTGGCTGGGGAGAAGGGCTGGTTGCCACTGAGCATCAACCTGGTGCCGCCTGTAACGCTGAAGAGCCACTGGGAGGCGGTGGAGGCCGGGGCGCAGGTAACGGGCCGTACGCCCGACCGCTCCGAGTGGCGCATCGCCCGGGAAATATACGTGGCCGAAACCACCGAGCAGGCCAGGGACGAAGTCCTGAACGGCACCATCGGCCGTGACTTCCGCCAGTACTTCATCCCCCTGATGAAATACATGGACGGCATCAGCTTGTTCAAGACTGACCCTGAGATTCCGGACGAGGAAATTACTCCAGAGTACCTGGTGGACAACGTCTGGATCGTGGGCAGCCCCGACGACGTAACGGAAAAAGTCCGGCAGATGCACAAGGACGTGGGCGGCTTTGGCGTTCTCCTGGCCATGGGCCACGAGTGGGATCCGGAGGCTGGCTGGGTAAACTCCGTAACCACCCTGGCTAAAGACATCATGCCCCGCCTGGCCGACCTTAACTAACTTCGTGAATCTTCTTGCCCATTCGTAGATAAAGAAATCCTGGAGGTGCTGACATGGCGCTGGGACTCAGAACCTACCGGCCCCTGATATCGGGGCGCACCCACATGGCGGCCGCCGGCCACTACCTGGCCACCGCCGCAGCCTACCGAATCCTGGAGCAGGGCGGCAACGCCACCGACGCCGGCGTGGCGGCCGGCATTGTCCTGAACGTTACCCTGCCCCAGTACACCAGCTTCGGCGGCGTGGCGCCCATCATGGTCCACGACGCCGGCCGGGGCGAGACGGTAACCATCGCTGGTCTGGGTCGCTGGCCCAAGGCCGCCAGCGTTGACTATTTCGAGGCCAACCACGGCGGCCAGCTTCCCGGCGGCGTCCTGCGCACCGTCACCCCGTCGGCCGCCGACGCCTGGCTCACCGCCATCCAATTCTACGGCACCTTGTCCTTCCAGCAGGTAGTTACCCCGGCCCTGGAACTGGCCGAAGACGGCTTCCCCATCCCCCAGTCCCTGCACCGCGCCCTGGCTCGGGAGGAGGAGAAGTTCGCCAACGGCAGCCGCGACCCCCGCATTTGGGGCACAACCCTGGATGTTTTCTTCCCCGGCGGCAAAGCTCTGGGCACCGGCGAGGTGGCCGTTCAGAAGGAATTGGCCAACACCTTCAGACGGCTGATTTCGGTGGAAAGGGCAGCATCCGGCAAGGGGAGGGTGATGGCCATCCAGGCGGCCCGCGACCTTTTCTACCGGGGCGACATGGCCCACAAGATGGTGGAATTCAACCGCGCCCAGGGGGGCCTGATGTCCCTGGAGGACATGGAGTCCTTCGAGGCCAAGCTGGAACCGCCCGCTTCCATCGACTACAAGGGCATCGAGGTCTTTACGTGCGGCCCCTGGTGCCAGGGTCCCACCACCATCCAGGCCCTGGGCATCCTGTCGGGCTTCAACTTGAAGGGTATGGGCCACAACAGTCCCGACTATCTCCACACCCTGATCGAGTCCCTGAAGCTGGCCTTTGCCGATCGCCATTCTTACTATGGCGACCCCGACTTCGTGAACGTGCCCATGAAAGGCCTGCTAGACCCGGACTACGCTGCCCAGCGCCGCCAGGAAATCGACCCGTCCCGCGCCTGCCCCGACATGCCCCGGGCCGGCGACCCCTGGGCCTACCAGGGCTACGGCGGCAACGGCGTTAAGCCGGCCCACCCCGAACCGGTGGCCGGCGCGGCGGAACCCGACACCAGCTACGTCTGCGTCGTCGACCGCTGGGGCAACGGCTTCTCGGCCACCCCCAGCGACGGCTTTTCCGGCGCGGCGGCGGTCCCCGGCTTGGGCTTTGCCATGTCCACCCGCGGCTACCAGACCTGGCTCGACCGGGACCACCCGGCCTGCCTGATGCCCGGCAAGCGGCCCCGCCTGACTCCCAATCCGGCCATGGCTTTCCGTGACGGCAAGCTGTGAATGCCCTTCGGCACCCCCGGCGGCGACGTCCAGTGCCAGTCCATGACCCAGCTTTTCCTGAACGTGGCGGAATTCGGCATGGACGTGCAGCAGGCCATCGAACAGCCCAGGGTGGCATCGTGGAGCTTCCCTGATTCCGGCTTCCCTCACGGCTACACCCCGGCGGCCATGTCGGCCGAGGGGCGTATCGACCCGGATACCATCCGGGAACTGGAGCGCCGGGGTCACAAGGTGGATGTGTGGGACGACTGGACGCCTCGCATGGGCGCACTCAACGCCATCACCATCGACCGGGAGCGGGAAACCCTGGAGGTAGGCGCCGATCTGCGCCGCGACAACTACGCCATGGGCCGCTAACTGTCGCTTTCCATCATTCCACGAATAGGCACTAATCTTCACGAATGAAGATGTCCTTATTAGTGAGCATTCGTGTCTGTTCGTGGATTAAACTCCCTACATCGCAGTACGGCCCCCGTCAATCACCAGTTCGCTGCCGGTAACAAACGACGATTCGTCTGAGGCCAGGTACAGCGCCCCGTAGGCCACGTCCTCCGGGCGGCCAATGCGCCTTAGGGGCGTACGGTTCAGGCGGTATTGGCGGTGTTCTTCGTCGGCCAGCAGGCCCGCCGTCATGGGCGTTTCGATGATGCCGGGGTGGATGGAGTTGGCCCGTATCTTCTCGCCGGCATACTGGATGGCCGTGGCCTTGGTGAAGATGCGCACCGCCCCCTTGGATGAACCATAGGCCGCCGAAAGTTCGCTGCCTACCAGTCCCGCCACCGACGATATATTGATGATGGAGCCGCCGCCAACCTTGCGCATCTCCGGAATGGCAGCCTTGGTGCCCAGGAACACCCCCTTGCCATTGATGTCCATCACCTGGTCCCAAAGTTCCTCGGATGTCTCTTCCACCGTTTCGGTGCGGTAGATTCCGGCGTTGTTGACCAGGATGTCCAGCTTGCCAAATCGCTCCACAGTGGCGGCCACCACATCCTGCCAGTTTGCCTCGCTGGTTACGTCCAGCCTCAGGAAGAGGCACTCGCCGCCCTGCTCGTTGATTTCCGCCTCCACCTGCCGTCCCTCGTCCTCCAGCACGTCGGCGATGACGACCCGGGCTCCCTCGGTGGAAAACAGGTGGGCCTCAACAGCGCCCTGGCCCCTGGCGCCGCCGCTGATTAACGCTACCTTACCTTCCAGTCGCATATTATTGCCTCCTCGATCACTTGTGGATTTGGTCATCAGGCACTGTTTCCAGGATTGTAACCAGGGCAGGGATATAGTCAAGGAGAAGGGCAACCCAAAGCTGTCTAAGCTTAATTTTCGGTGGTTGCCCCAACCGCAAGGCGTGTCACACTGAACCTGCCGTAGGGCCGAAAATCCCACCAAAAGACCCTTTTTCGGATCCAAGGCGCTGTTTTCTGTCAGAATTCTTGAAGGTTCGTTCAAGCCACAGAATAACATTCCGATAGGGTGGCATTGCACTGGAAGCCCCCGCCCATGCGTTGAACCGGCTAGTGA
This sequence comes from Dehalococcoidia bacterium, assembly GCA_034428635.1. Classification (GTDB taxonomy): domain Bacteria; phylum Chloroflexota; class Dehalococcoidia; order Lucifugimonadales; family UBA3495; genus Bin22. The sequence goes on along the minus strand of DAOUHR010000139.1, from coordinate 13,376 downwards.
GACATCCTATAATCCTCAGCACTGTTCGCCGGGGTAAAGCAACCAACCAGGTGCCCCGCAAAACCGTCATACGAGCTTTCGCCGGTATCCAGAAGTTGTCCAAAAGGAAATCCGGGCAACCAGGGCGAACTCTTTTAGAATACTATCTAAGCCAGCTCACTACCGGTCCATGAGCGTCGCTTTAGATCAAGGAGAAATCATGCAATTCGGCGTATCCCTTTCCGGCATGGGCCAGCAACCCATCGAAGCCGACATGAGGCAGAGCTTCCAGGAAATCGTGGAGTACATTCGCACCGCCCGCCAGCTGGGTTTCGACTTCCTGTACCAGGGACAGCATTACCTGACTGTCCCCTACCAGCAGCTTCAGACGGTGCCCCTGCTGGCCCGCCTGGCCGCCGAGGCAGAGGGCATGGGCATGGTGGCCACCCTGCTGGTGCCCCTGCACCATCCCGTCGACCTGGCAGAGCGGGTAACGACCATGGACATCATCACCAACGGCCGCTTCCACCTGAGCGCCGCCCTGGGATACCGCGACGAGGAGTACGACGCCTTTGGTGTTCCCCGTAACCGCCGTGTGTCCCGCTACCTGGAATGCCTGGACGTGATGCGCCAGCTATGGACCCAGGATGAAGTGACCCACCACGGCGAGCACTTCCACCTGCAGGGCGCGCGAATGACCATCCGTCCCATCCAGCAGCCCCATCCGCCCATCTGGGTGGCGGCCAACGGAGACGCCGCCATCAAGCGGGCAGCCCGCCGGGGCTACACCTGGTACGTCAACCCTCACGCCACCCACACCGCCATCAAGCGGCAGATTGAGCTTTACCACGAAACCGCCGATGCGGCCGGCTCAAATGCACCCAGCGACCTGCCTATCGCCCGGGAGTTGTACGTGGGTGAGACGCGGGAGCAGGCCTGGGCCGATGCCGCACCCTTCCTGGGCGGCAAGTACGCCGCCTACGCCCAGTGGGGCCAGGACAAGGCCATGGACGAGGAGTTCAGCACCGCCTTCACCGAACTGGCCGAAGACCGCTTCATCATCGGCGACCCGGAGGACTGCATCGGGGAGATAGAAAAACTGCGAGAATTAGGCATGTCCCACGGCAGCTTCCGCATGATGTGGCCCGGTATGGACCTGCGCCGTGGCCTCCGCAACCTGGAACTGTTTGCGGACCGGGTAATGCCGCATTTCAGGGAGTAGGAAGATGATGAGGAGGTAAGTTCCGTGGAGTAGCTTACGATCCACAGATCAGTACATGTCTTTACTCAGTACCAGACGTTATCATCGGGTAGGCAAGATTTGTCCTGACCCGTGGACGTTCCCGGAGATGAGACTGTAACTGGTCGTTGACAGGGCAGAGGTGCGGGGCTAACCTCCGCCCCCTACAATATTCCCCAGGGTGGCGCTGAAGCGGCCCTTGTTCAGGGTTTGCTGCGCGCCCAGGGCTGCCGCCCGTTCCATGGACGCCGTGTCCTCGTGGGGCCCGAAGGCGACGATACGGGGGCCATTACCGGCAGAAGCACGTTCTCCCAGCGAAGTCAGGACGGCGCTCCAGGTTTCGGCGTCGCCTTCCAGGTCCACCAGCACCAGTTCCGTCTCGCCGTCGGAGTAGCAGTCCCAGAAGTTGGCCTCGGTGTGGGCCTGGCGCACCGAGTAGCCAAGGGGTTCGGCGACGGTCTCAACCCGGCCATGGAAGAACAGGTTCTGGCCCAGCAGTATAATCCTGCTTGCGTTGGCCGCTGCCTCACTCATTTTCGTTTCCTCTCAACTGTGCTGCCGTATTGCTCACGGTTTGCAGGCTTTGACTTAACACATTGACCTTTGCCTGGTAAACAACTGCGCCATCGTCAAATACTTGTGGGAACCGGTCCACAAGTCGCATCATTTCCTGAAATTCAGGGCTTAGCCAGCCAATTGTTCCTAAAATGTCACCATGTTGTCGCTTAAGGTCTGGTAAACCCCAAATCGGTTCAAAATGGAAAACCCTATTGCGGAGGCGGCGAATGCCATCAAGGCGGTCGCGGATCGTACTTCGCGTCCTTGCCCACCGTGGAGCATGGGGGAAAACATCCCTTAACAGGATCCTCCATAAAATGTGCTCATATTTGCCATTAAAGAGACTTACCCAAAAGCCGAAGTTGCATTCGGATATGTACTTTCCTGATGTTGCCTCAATGTTCCGACTGGAGAACGAATCTCCCATCCTCTTGATAGTATCTCTCTCGTGGCCATCCAGCTGACCTTTAAACCAAAATTCGTCGTTGAATTTCTCTGAAGCTGCATCATGTATGCTGTTGCGGAGGGCAACTTCAATTCCGTGAAGCGATGGGTACAAACTCTCGCACAATGCCAGGTTCCACAGATAAATGCCAAGGGACTCTTCAATGTTGCGCCGAGGATTCTGGCCCAGGTAGGGTTCGAGCCTGCTGTGAGAAAGGACCCGCTGCAATTCATAGAAGAGTTCAGGTTGACGCATGGCAAGGCCTATGGTATAAATTTAAGTGGAAGCCCCGGACTGTCCTATCCCGACCTTAAGTCGGTGACGACGCCGGGGTATTGTTTTTGCCTTGTGGATTCCATTTCTTCCCAAACTGGAACCGCAGAGAAACATTCTTGCAATAATCCTCGCCTAGTCTTCCCCGGTTAGTGAATAAGAACCCGGCGCATTTACATTAGGGCGAGGAACTGTCTAGCCTCCCGGGGCTTCCTTAAGACGTTCGCCCAGCAGATCGATGGCCGCCTGGGCCGCGGCCCGCTTGTTGCCGTCCCGATCGCTGTCGAACTGGGCATGGATTGCGACGTCGTTGCCGTTTGCGTCGGCCAGGCCGATGTAGAAGGTGCCGATGGGAAAGGACGAACGCCCCTGGCCCGGGCCGGTAACGCCGGTGGTGGACACGGCATAGTCGGTGCCGGTCAGTTCCAGGACGCCCCGCGCCATGGCAATTGCCATTTCCTCGCAGACGCTGCCCTTGGTGTCGTAAAGCTCGTCAGACACGCCCAGAATGCTCTGCTTCAGCCCGCCGGTGTAGGCGATTACGCCCCCAGGGAAGAATTGGGAACTGCCTGGAATGGTTCCCAGCAGGTAGCCAATCAGGCCGGCGGTATCGGCCTCGGCCACCGACACCCGTTTGCCCTGGGCCATCAACATCTCCGCAACTTCGCTAACATCCATAAGGTTCCTCCTGCTCATGGTACTGCTGGTCAGCGGTGAGGTCTTACACCACTGAACATTGGGTCAATTTAAGGTCTGTAGCTGGTATCTTACCACCCTCTCCAACCCTCGGGGGAGTGCTCCGCAAAAAGGGAGGCACAGACCAAGGCCTTATAAAAGCCTTAGCGGCCGACCAGCGCTTTCAGGGCGCTTTCGTCCAGTTCAACGCCCAGTCCTGGTCCCGTGGGCACGGCCAGGAAGCCGTCCCTGACCTCCAGCGGTTCCTTCAGCACCGGAACCTCGTCGCGGATGGTTACGGGCTCGATGTTGTATTCCTGGGCGTAGGGCACGATGGGGTAGGCAGCGCAGAAGTGCAGGTGCGCCACGGTGCTTATAGTGGGCTGGGTATTATGTACCGTGATGGGCTTGCCGAAGGTCTCGCACAGGGCGGCAATCTTCTGGAACTCGGTGAACCCGGGGGCTTTCACAATATCGGGCTGAATAATGTCCACTCTACCCTTTAGGATCAGGTCCCGGTACTCGTAACGGGTATAGATCATCTCACCCGACGCTATGGGGATATCCAGGGCGTCTGCGACGGCGGCCAAGCCCTCCAGGTCATAGTGCGGACGGGGTTCCTCGAAGTGGAACGCCCCCAGCGACTCCAGAGCCTTCCCAACTTCAATGGCGCGGTGCACCGAGTAGGCCCCGTTCACGTCAATCAGGATGTCTATGTCATCCCCTACCGCCTTACGCACCTCGGTGACGGTGGCGATAGTGTGGTCGGCGCTGTCGTCCATCGCCCCTGGCACGGCGCTGTGCAGCTTGTAGGCGGTGTAACCCTGCTCGACGAAAGAAGCCGCGCGTCGGGCCTCCTCCTGCGGCGTCATATCCCGGCGCATAGAACTGGCATACATCCGTATCCTGTCCCGGGCCGCGCCGCCGAGCAGTTGGGATATGGGTTGCCCAACCGCCTTTCCCTTGATGTCCCACAGGGCGATGTCAATTCCGGCGATGGCGCTCCAGATGGCGCCGCCCATTTCCAGAGCCGAGCCGGCGCGCTGCATGTCATTGAAGCGCAGCGTGGTTTCGGTAGGGTCCTTGCCCAGCAGGGCCGGCTTCAGCAGCTCATCTATAGTCGCCTTGACGATGCCGGGCTGCCGCCGGAAGCACTCGCCAATGCCGACGATGCCCTCGTCGGTATAGACCCGCACGAAGGGAAAACCGCGATCCAGGATAAGGCATTCTACGTCCGTGATTTTCATGCTGCTGGCTCTCCTTTTGCTCGGAGGTTTCCTCGTTTACCGCGTGGTCTGCCCCGTACTCTGCCTGCGGAACTGGGAGCGGGTGAACCGTGCAATGAGCACTCCGGCGACCAGGCCGCACAGGTGTCCCTCCCAGGAAATGTAAGGCGCAGTGGGCACCAGGCCCAGGAAGATACCGGAGCCGAACACCAGGATAACCAGCACCGCCACAATGATGGAAAGGAAACTGTGTTCGAACAAACCCCGGGCCACCAGGTAGCCGAAGTAACCGAAGACCAGGCCACTGGCGCCGACATGTACGACGTGCTGTACATCGTCCCAGGGCCAGGGGCGCCCCAAGCACCAAACGGCCAGCCCGCCAAGGAAAACGATAAACAGGGTAACTCCCACGAAGTTGGCCTGGCCCCGGGCCGCCACCAAACCGCCCAGGATGAGCAAGGGCAGGGAGTTGGATATCAGGTGGCCGAAACCGCCGTGCAGGAAGGGACTCAGCGGTATGCCGCGCAGCCCTTCGATAGTGCGGGGTACAAGACCATACTGGTTCAGGCTGTAGTCCATTAAGATGTTGACCACCTGCACTACCCACAGTATGGCAATGAAGGCGACCAACAGGGCCAGGCTGGCAAAGCGGTCTCGGGCCATTCCTATTCCCCGATTTCTCCGGGATTTAACGCCGGCTTTTGCAGCAGCAGGAAGAACTCCCGGTTTCCCTTGTCACCCAGTATGGGCGACGGACACATGCCCCGGATACGCAGTCCTTGGTCAGTCGCCCAGATCACCATTCGCCCCAGCACGGCGGCGTGCACCTTGGGGTCTTTAACGATGCCACCCCGTCCCACCTGCTCCCTGGGCGCCTCGAACTGGGGCTTTACCAGGGCAGCAATGTGACCTTCGTCCCGCAGGTGTTCCAGGGCCGGTGGAATCACCAGGTTCAGGGAGATAAAGGAAACGTCGATTACCACCAGGTCTACCGGTTCCGGCAAGGCATAGGGGTGACGGGCGTTAGTCTTTTCCATGGCTGTGACCCTGTGGTCCCGGGTCAGCCTGTAATGCAACTGGCCGTGACCCACATCCACCGCGTAGACGCGGCGTGCGCCCCGCTGCAACAGGCAGTCGGTGAAGCCGCCGGTGGAAGCCCCCACGTCCAGGGCCGTCTTGCCGTCCACCACCAGGCCAAAGGCTTCCAGGGCGCCGGCCAGTTTCAGCCCGCCCCGGCTGACGTAGGGCAGCCGGCCACGCACTTCCAAGGGCACATCGGCCGCCAGGGTAGAGCTGGCCTTGGCCACCCTTCCTGAAGGCGCGAAGACCAGACCCTCCATTATCAGTACCTGGGCCTGTTCCCGGCTTTCGGCCAACCCCCGCTCGGCCAGCAGCACATCGGCCCGTTTCTTGCCTACTTTCGTCGTCATCTTGCTTTATTTATTCACAGACAGGCACCAACCGTCACTGATGCCACCACTGATGCCATTTGGGATCATTCGTGTCCATTCGCGGAATAGTTTCACTCCCCGGTGAAGTTGGGGGCACGTTTTTCCAGGAAGGCCCGGTAGCCTTCCTGGTAATCCCGAGTGTCAAACTGGGCCAGGGGAATATTGGCCTCCTCGGGTGTCAAGTTGTCCAGGGCCGGCTTGGCCAGGACCTGGTTTAACGTTTTCTTGTTGGCGGCGTGGGACAGGGGCGCCAGGTCGGCAATATCCCGGGCAAGCTGGTAGGCAACCTCTTCCAGGTCCTCCGGCTTGGTCACCTGGTTAACCAGGCCCATGCGCAGGGCCTCTTCAGCATCTACCAGGCGACCGGACAGCAGGATGTACAAGGCGTTGCCCTTGCCTACCAGGTTGACCAGTCCCCGCATCTCCCGGTGGCCGATGCTGATGCCCAGGCGCGCCGCAGGAATTCCCAGCCGGCTACCCTCCGCGGCGATGCGCAGGTCGGTGGCTACCGCCAGTTCGCATCCACCGCCGGCGGCGAAACCCCTGATCATGGAAATGGTAGGGGTGGTCATGGCAGCCAGAGTGTCCAGCAGGTGGTCCACCGCATCGTTATATATCTTGCCCTTGGCCGAGTCGGCACGGAACTCATCAAAATCGGCGATGTCAGCGCCGGCGGAAAAGGCTGCGTCGCCGGCCCCGGTGATTACCACTACTCGAACGTCCCGGTCACTGTCCAGTTCGTCCAACCGATCTGCCAGTTCGCCCCACATCTGATAATTGATGGCATTCCGCTGGCGGGGCCGGTTGATGGTAAGGGTTACGATGGATAGTTGACGTTCTATCAGAATGTAATCCTGAGCGGTGGTGGCCATGAGTTCCTCCGGCAGAGACGGGCACTCTACATCGATTTTCAAAGGTAGCCTACAGGGAGGCCGGAAAAAGTGTCAACCGAAAAAATTCAATATGTGACGGATTATGTTCACCAATTTTCCGTCTCAAAATTAACCGATTGCCTTGATGACCGCATATTTGCCAAATTAATGACGAATTCCTCATGAAATTTTCATATACTATATCTTGTATTATAAATTATGGGTTGTCCTGAGCCGGGGCAAGCCTATAAGATATTGGGCAATCCCAACCACTGACGGAATTTCCTCTTGCCGGCAGGCCTTGCCCGTTGCGACTCAGGGTGGGGAGCCGCCGGATTTCTGGAATTCAGCCAAACACTGACGGAGCGGTTAAGCATGAAAGCAGCCAGAATAGTGGCGCCGAAGCAGTTTGACTTCGTGGACCTGGATATGCCCCAGGCCGGCGATGGCGAGTGCCTGATCAAGCTGGAACGGGTTTCCGTTTGCGGCAGCGATATCCGGCACGGTTACGGGCCCATCGAGCCCGAAGAACACTACCCCATGATACCCGGCCGACCCTGCCACGAGCTGGCCGGCGTAATCACCGAGAGTCGCACTGACGAATACCACGAGGGGCAGCGAGTAATCGTTATACCCGACCGGGGCAGCGGCGGACTGATGGAGTACATAGTCTCCCGTCCGGGCCGCATGATCCTGCTCCCTGATGAGGGCCCGCTGGACGAATGGGTGATGTGCCAGCCGCCCGGCACCGTGCTTTACTCCTGCAAGCGCATGGACACACTGCTGCAGAAGAACGTGCTGGTACTGGGCCAGGGCAGCATCGGCCTCAGCTTCACCATGCTCACCTCCCGCATGGGAGCCCGCAACGTGATTGCCGTGGATCCCCTGGACTACCGGCTGGAAAAATCGGCCCACATGGGCGCGACTCATACCGTCAATCCGGACAATGACAACCTGACGGAGGCCGTCCAGGAAATCACCAGGGGCGCCGGCCCGGACATTGTCGTCGAGGCGGCCGGCTATCCGGACACCTTCAACGAAGCATTCCGGCAGGTACGCCAGTTCGGAACCGTCGTTCTGTTCGGGATACAGAGCGACGACTTTGTGCCCCTGGAACACAACCTGTTGATGGAAAAGCAGCCCACCATCTTCCCCACTACCGGCGCTCGCAGCAGCGATCCCATCAGCCAGATACAGGACCTGGTAAGCTTGCGAGAGCGGGGCTGGTGCGAACCCGCCGACCTCATTACCCATCGACTCCCCTTCTCTGAAGTCCAGCAGGCCTACGACATGTACGAGCAACGCCAGGACAACGTCATCAAAGTGGTAATGGATATTAACCAATAAGAAAACGGAAAGGTTCTGGTTCCCCCGGCACCAGTCGGACCGGGGGAATTTTATTGTGAGGAGAGAACCTGCGAGAGGGCCTGCCACGAATGAGGAGGTGAAGAAGTGGGGCCAACAGCGACAAACATTAAGATGGTGCGCGAAAACCTGGCACTGTCCATCGCTCTTTGGGCGGCGGCCCAGAGGGGTGTCATCACTGCCGCCAGCGTTCCGGCCAAGACCGCATTCAAGTCCATTACTAACGACTTTCTGGAAGTGGATACTCCTCTTGAACTGGCCGACAACCGGGAACTGGTGCGCTGCGTGAGCAACCAGATTCGGAGTGCCTTTGCCTTCTCCGCCATTCAGACCTACCGGTCGTTGGAAACAACCTACCGTGGTTCCCCTCTTCAGGAAGCTGACCCGGACCTTCGAGGGGCCCGCTGCAGCTTCTACGTGCTGAACAAATCGGTGGCCCAGAACCTTCTCTCCCCCGTCTGGGTGTGCCCGCCGGACTACCGCTCAAGGTTCGAAGTCCAGGAGGTTCTCTTCTGCCTCGACGCCGCAAAACTGGACGGGAAAGAGGTGTTCTGGGACGACTTCGGCGGTTTGCAAAGCTACCTGGCCCTCCTGGAATACTGCTGCCTTCGGGTGGCGGAAGATACTTCTGAACACATAAAGGAATTCGGGGACCCGGTTGCGGAAGCCCAGATTAAGCAAGCCCCGACGCGCAACGGTAAAGTTTCCTCCGTATCCGACGTTATCACCTATATACTTGAACGCTGCCAGGTGGGGGACGAACACAGGGTTATCGCCAAGGGCATTTACCAGGACTACGCCAGCTGGTGCCACCTGCGAGGCGAAGAACCCCTGGCCCAGCGCAGCTTTGGCATGCAGCTGACTGCCCAGGGCTTTCAGCGGCAGCGCCGCGGTAAGGGACGCCACTGGTGGATGGGACTGGGACTCCGGCCCCAGGAACCGCCCTATTCCGGCAATGGCAGCAGTCCGTCGCTGCTCAGCCGATAGGACCGGGCACGTCAGGACAGTTCTTCGACCGGAGACACCCTCATTTGCTGAATGGCCTCCATTAGTTCGACCGCCGCTATTCACGTTCTGCTCCTCCCATCGCATTGGCTGCTACGAACTATTCGCTACCCGGGCATTGCCTGGCCAACTTATGGGGCGTCCCATATGTCCTGCCGGGCCACATCTGTTCTTCACAACTGTCAGGGCCGCGTTGCGTGAGCCGCTTTAGACGGACAGGCTCGGCGGCCACGTTCTGCCATCATTCTCAGATAGTCTCTCCCGGTAAACCAGCTGATCTCCCATCCGTTCGGGAGAACTCCAACCGGCACGATTCCCTTGCCTGCGCGTAGATAGCGGATCTCGTCTGCTATGTAAGACCGGGTTCGAGGCTGCCGGTGGGATTACTGCCCTTGTGGTACAATACCCGCTACCTGACAAATAGGAATATATAGAATTGAGCCTCTACCGAGTAAGGGGCTAAAAGGTCTGGCGCCCGTGTTTGCGACTTGCGCCGGAACCCGTGAGGACCTGCCATCGTGAAGATAAAAGAGATACTCCAGCAGAAGCGCACCGTATCCTGTGAGTTCTTCCCGCCCCGGGAGGAGGACGGGATTCCGGCGGTGTTCCGGGCTATTGACCGGATTCAGGTATATAACCCCGATTTCATTTCAGTTACCTATGGCGCAGGGGGTTCCACCAGGGACTTTACCGAGCGCATTACCATGCAGGCCAAGCAGGAGACGGACCTGGAGGTGATGGCCCACCTGACCTGCGTGGCCCAGACCAGGGAAGAAGTGAACGGCGTCCTGGAAAGGCTGGACGAGGCCGGGGTCGAGAATGTAATTGCACTTCGGGGCGACCCGCCCAGAGGGCAGGAGAACTTTGTTCCCGCGGACGGCGGGTTCAGCCACGCCACCGAGTTGATTGACCACATCCGGTCCAACTTCGATTTCGGGCTGGCCGCAGCCTGCTACCCGGAGGGACACACCGAGTCTCCAGACCTGGACTTCGACATTGCCTATGCCAGGGAGAAAATAGACCGGGGCGCCGACTTTCTCATCACCCAGCTTTTCTACGACAACCGCTACTTCTTCGATTTCATGGAGCGGGCGCGCCAGGCCGGGATTGACGTGCCTATCATCCCTGGCGTGCTGCCCATCCTGAACACGGCCCAGATACGGCGGTTTACTTCCCTGTGCGGCGCGACCATTCCGCCGGAACTGGACAGCAAGCTGGAACAGTATGCCGAGGACGACAACGCGGTGCGGGAACTGGGCGTGGAGTACGCGTCCCGCCAGGTGGATGAGTTGTGGGAGAACGGGGTTCCCGGCATCCACTTCTACGTCCTGAACCGCAGTTATTCCGTGTCCCGGATCCTGGCCAACCTGAACCTCCCCGGCCACGCCGTACCCGACTAAGCCCTTGAATCCACATGGATGGACAGGATGCCTTGATTAGCCGTCGGCACTATCCTGCAAGTCCTGCCGATCCCTGCTTGAATTGGCCCGGTAGGTATGAGCAACCTGACCACCGGCGTTGACATCATCGAGATACCCCGCATCGCCCGGGTGCTGGAGCAGTACGGGCAGCGCTTCCTGCGGCGCATCTTCACCCCCGGGGAGATCGCTTACTGCCGGGAGCGGCCCCCCAACCTGGCGGCCCGCTTTGCCGCCAAGGAAGCTACCATGAAGGCCCTGGGCACCGGCGTCCGGGGCGTGGCCTGGAAGGACATCGAGGTCGTCAGGGCACCCAGCGGTGCGCCGTCCATCCTGCTGCACGGGCGGGCCAAGGCCCGGGCCCAGCGACTGGGTGTCCAGGAGATCTCCCTCAGCCTCTCCCATTCCCGCGAGTATGCCGTAGCCTTTGTGGTGACCCAGTGCCAGCCGCCAACCTGAAGGTGGCCACCGCCGCCCAGATGACCGCCCTGGAACAGGAGTCGGAGCGGCAGGGCACCAGCACCGATACCCTGATGGAGACGGCCGGCCTGGCCGTGGCCGACTACGCCCGCCGCCGGCTGGGCGGGGCGGCCGGCGCCAGGGTGGTCATCCTGGTGGGGCCGGGCAACAACGGCGCCGACGGCCTGGTGGCCGGCCGCCACCTGCGCCGTTGGGGGGCCGAGGTAACCGCCGTCCGGTTAACCCGTCGTCCCGAGGTCGATCCCAAGCTGGACCTGGCCCGTGAGTACGGGGTGGCAGTGCTGGACCTGGCCGACGGTACGGAAATGGAGCAGCTTGATGCCCTGCTCGCCCGCAGCCGACTGGTGATAGACGCCGTCCTGGGGACGGGTCGGTCGCGCCCTCTGCAGGGCGTAGTTCGGGAGGCCCTGCTGCGGGCAGCGGCGCGGCGGAAGGGAAGCGGCGCGCCCATGCTGCTGGCCCTGGACCTGCCCACCGGCCTGGACGCCGACACCGGCGCGGTGGACGAGGCTACTCCCACTATGGATGCCACCCTGGCCCTGGGCTTCCCCAAGGCGGGGCTACTGGCCTTCCCCGGGGCGGAACGGGTGGGCGAACTGGCGACCCTGGACATCGGTCTGCCTGTCGGCGTGGGCCAGGACGACGTCGCGCTGGAGCTGATGACGCCGCATTGGGTGGCGTCGCAGTTGCCGCCGCGGCCACTGGACTCCCACAAGGGCACCTACGGTCACCTGCTGGTGGTGGCAGGGTCGCGCAACTACGTGGGGGCGGCCTGCCTGGTTGCCCGGGCGGCCCACCGAGCCGGGGCCGGACTGGTGACCCTGGCCACGCCGCAGAGCGTCTATCCCATTGTTGCCGCCCAACTTACGGAGACCATCCACCTGCCCCTGCCCGAGGATGCGGAGGGTCGCATCCATCCCGATGCCGCCCATGTTTTGGCAGAGTTGATGCCGCGCTACGACGCTATGGCCATGGGCAGCGGCATGGGGCAGTCGGACGGCGTGGCCGACTTTATGGAGAGCCTGCTGCTGGCGGGAAGCACCCTCAATCTGCCCGTGCTGGTGGACGCCGACGGGCTGAACAGCCTGGCCCGCCTGGGCAGTTGGTGGCGGCGGAGCTCCGGGCCCCTGGTGCTGACGCCCCACCCGGGGGAAATGTCCACCCTGACCGGGCTGTCCACGGCGGAGGTGCAGCGGGACCGGGTGGGCGTGGCCCGGGAATGGGCGGCCCAGTGGCGGGCGGTGGGAGTCCTGAAGGGAGCCTTCACCGCCGTTGCCGAGCCGGTGTCGGACCCAACCGGCGGGGAGGAGCGCGACGGACTGGTACGCCTGTCTCCCTTCGTCAACCCGGGCCTGGCCTCCGGAGGCACAGGCGACGTGCTTACGGGCATCATTGGCAGCCTGCTGGCCCAAGGCATGGATCCATTTGACGCTGCAAGTTGCGGGGTATACCTGCACGGCCGGGCGGCGGAATTAGTGACCGCAACCCGGGGCTATACCGGCCTGCTGGCCTCGGAGGTGGCGGACGCCGTGCCGGGGGCCATTGGTGGCCTGCCAGGTTAGGTAGTTTCCAGAACTACCGGCTGAGATGCATCCACGAATAGCTGTGGATGTGGGCGGATTTTTTATTTTCGTCCCGTTTTGTCTCATTTTGTCCCATTTTGGCCCTCACGCCCTTGGCCTTGTGCCGAAGGAGGAAGGGGTATTGTCCTTAGAGCATGCCGTCATATTCAATGTCATTGCTACCGAGGCAGGAACCTCGACCTCAGCCCATCGAGGTTCCCGCCTTCGCGGGAAAGACGAAAAGGGACGCTCGGAGAGTTCTACCTTCAATTTGACGACAGCCCCCAGGCCTGGGCAGACACGCAGGTCTGCCCCTACGGTTGGCGTGTCGGAGCCTGGGCAGAGACGCAGGTCTGCCCATACGATGGGGGGTTTGCCATCGTTCGGTTTTATGACATGGCGAACCAGCGGGCCCAGAGCAGGGACAGGTCGGGTTTGGGCTTGGGGGCGGGCAGTTCCCGCAGGAGCAGGTGGTCGTATTTGCTCTCCCAGGCCCAGGGGAGCAGGGCCAGCAGCATGCGCCGGGGTTCGGGGATGTCGCCCTGCTCCCTAACCTTGTCCAGGTAGTTGTGCAGGTGCATCCAGGTGGTGAGGTGGAACCCTTGGTCGGCGATCTTGCGGATTACCTCCAGGGGTTTGGGCGGTTCCTGCTGGTCGGCCACGGCACGGGCGTAGTCTTGGTGGACCTCTTCGGTGACGCGGCGCATGCGGTAGATGGTGAGTTGGCGGTGGTACTTGCGCTGGAGGGCGCGGATTTCTCTTCTGATTTCGCTGAGGGTTCTCATGGTTGTCTGTCTCCTTTTTTCTTCCACGAAGGGACACGAAGG
>DAOUHR010000138.1:0-33037 GCA_034428635.1 Dehalococcoidia bacterium | reverse complement strand
AGTATGTGCTATCATTCCCCAAACGTCGGCCCCAACCATAGAAACGGGTGAGCGCCATGAAAGTCTCCTTCTTCCACCTGATGCCCTACCAGAACCTGCCGCAGGACTTTGAGTCCAAGCACCACAGCGCCTGGGTGGACCTGCCCAATGAGAACTTTGACCCGGAACTGGGCCAGCAGCACTACGCCGATTACCTGGACGAACTCCAGTTTGCCGACCAGATGGGCTTCGACGGGGTGTGCGTCAACGAGCACCACAACAACGCCTACGGCATCATGCCATCGCCCAACCTTGTTGCCTCGGTGCTTTCCCGTTCCACCTCGCGGGCCGCGCTGGTGGTGCTGGGCAACAGCCTGGCCCTGTACCAGCCTCCGCTGCGGGTGGCGGAGGAGATGGCCATGCTGGACCTGATGAGCGGCGGCAGGCTGGTGGCCGGTTTCCCCGTGGGCACGTCCATGGACACAACCTTTTCCTACGGCCAGGTGCCCATTACCCTGCGGGAGAAGCACACCGAGGCTCACGACCTGATAATGAAGGCCTGGTCGGAACGGGAACCCTTCATCTTCAACGGCAAGTACAACAAGCTGCGCTATGTCAGCATCTGGCCCCGGCCCCTGCAGCAGCCGCACCCGCCGGTGTGGATCCCCGGCAGCGGCAGCCTGGAGACCTGGGACTGGGTGCTGGACCGGGACTACGTTTACTGCTACCTGAGCTATTTCGGATACCTGCGGGGCAAGCGGGTGGTGGACGGCTTCTGGAACCGGGTGGCGGAGCGGGGTATCGACGACAATCCCTACCGCCTGGGCTTCCTGCAACTGGTCTGCGTTTCCGAGACCGACGAGTCGGCCAAGGAGGAGTACGAAGAGCACGTGAAGTACTTCTACCAGAAGATGCTGCGGATCCACGCGCCCTTTGCCGAGTCCCCGGGCTACCGCTCCATAAACTCGGTGCGGGAGTCACTGCGGCCTCAGATCGGGGAAGAGGCGCAGAAGGCGGCCAGTGAACTGGGCTGGGAGGACTTCGTCGAGCAGGGCCACGTAATCGCCGGCAGCCCCGAAACGGTGCGGAAGCGGCTGACCGAGGCAGTAAATCTGCTGCGGGTGGGGCACCTGATGTGCCTGCTTCACATCGGCACCATGCCGAAAGACCTGACGCTGAAGAATACGGAACTCTTTGCCAAAGAAGTAATGCCCCACATCAAGGATATCTGGAGCGACTACGAAGACCCCTGGTGGCCCGAGGGCGTGGCCGAGGATGCGATGCCTGCGGCGGCTGACGACTAGGGCCGGGAGACTGGACGAACCAGAAAGGAGGAAGCCATGGACAAGCTGCAACAGGGAGACCGGTTCCCGTCGATGACTCTGAACACCGTGGACGGCAAACAGATACGCATCCCCGAGGATGTGCCGGGGCGGTACGCGGCGGTGCTGTTCTACCGGGGCCACTGGTGACCCTACTGCATGCGGCAGTTGGCCGCGTGGGAAGAAAAGAAGGCTGAGTTGGAAGGCCTGGAAGCTTCCATTTATGCCGTAAGCTGTGACTCCCTGGAGCAGGCTACCGAGGTGGTGGGCAAGGGATTGACCTTCCCGGTAGGCTATGGGGCGACCAGGGAGGATGGCGACAAGATAGGCGGCTGGTGGTCGGAAGACCACGACGGGTACATCCAGCCTGCGGAGTTCCTGCTGGGCCGGGGCGGCGTGGTGCTGGGCGCCATGTACGCGTCGGGTCCGGTGGGCCGCATGGGCGCCGACGAGGCGGTGCGGGCCATCACCACCCGGGAACGGCGCCGGATGGAACAGGAAGCGCAGCAAAGCAGTTAAGCCGGGTTCCTCACGGTATCAACCGCATCAAAAGTCCATAACCATAGATATGGGGTTTACCGGCGAAGTCGCCGGCAACTCTAGTAATCCCGTAAACTGCTGACAGCCGGGCAGGGAAAATTTCCTGCCCGGCGTTTAAAATTGTCCCTGCGCCGAAAGATGTGCGCCCAACACCACAATTTCAGGAGTAAACAATGACTACCGCGTCTCCCATTCCCCGGGGGTTTCGCTCGGTAACTCCCCACATGATTATCAAGAACGCCGCCGAGGCCATGGAGTTTTATGTGAAGGCCTTCGGCGCAGTTGAAATTTCCCGGTTTGAGGTGCCCGGTATGGGTCTGCTGGCCCACGGCCTGCTACAGATTGGCGATTCCTTCGTCATGGTGGCCGATGAGTTCCCGCCGGACTTCGGTTGCGCCGATGCCCTTTCGCCGACCACGGCCGGCGGCAGCACCGTTACGCTGCACCTGTATATCGACGACGTGGACGCCATGTACCAGCGGGCCCTGGAAGCAGGCTGCGAGTCAGTTTTCGAGCCTATGGACGCCTTCTGGGGCGACCGCTACGGGCAGGTTAGGGACCCCTATGGCCACCACTGGGGCCTGGCCACCCACATAAGGGACATGAACGCGCAGGAGATCGCCGAAGCTGCGGCCGCAGAGTTTTCGGGTGCGCCAGGGAGCTAAGCTTTCCGGAGATTTTCAGGAACCAGAAGGCCAGGTTGCCAATCCGTGTGCTCCCCTGGCATGTATTGGTATCCACGGGCGCACGATGATTCAGCGCCGATTAAACTAATGGTACGTTGAACTCTTGACCATTTGGTGCGTGTAGGCCGGGAGCCATCGCGTAGTAGAGCTCCGATTCAGGTGGTATTTCTGTGTAGCCAGGGTAGATACACAGGTCTGCCCCTGCCGTGATCCCGCGCCATCGCCCTGAAGCGAAACGCTGACCATCGCGTCCAATAGTTGACAAGTGAAAGGAGGCCTGAAATGAACTTTCTTTCCACCAACAAGCTCGGAGCCATATCCCTGGTTTTCGGACCAACCCTGGCCTTCGTCATGTTCCTCATTCAGCCCGGCGGCATCCTCCTGGATTCTGCGCCTCTGTCCGACCCCGCCGGTCTCATTGGAGCCTGGCAAGCCAATGCTGCCATGGTCAAGATTACGTCTGGCCTGATCATGTTGGGACTGGCGCTCATGGCTTTCGGCATGTACGAGGTGCACGTCGCGCACAGGGGGAGTCGCGGCGACGGGCTGAACATGGCCGGTCTGGCATTGATTTCCGTGGGAGTAATTGCCTGGTTAGCGGTACACACCCTGACAATCACCCTGGCCAGCACTTTCCCTCACGAGGCAAATGGGGCGCAGGGAGCGTTGACTTCTGATATTTCCTCTTCCCCATGGAATGCAATCTACATCATCCGCGTGTCCCTGCTCCTGTCAGGCGGAGTCGCCGTTAGCCTGGGGGTTCTGCTGTTCGCCCTTAGCGTGTTAATTGATTCCCGGGGTACGGTGTTCAACATCCTGACCTGGCTGGCGTCACTTGCAGGCCTGGTTGGAGTAGTGGCATGGATCGTGGCCATCTTCGAATCTAGCCTGTTGGATTCGGCATCTTCCTTTGGGCGCGGCATGTACGTTATCTACGTGGTGTGGCTGATTACCCTGGGTGTACGCCTGGCGAAGGAAGAAGAAAGAGAAGAGACCTAGCGAACAGGGAGAAGGATGAATTGGCTATGGGGCGCAGCTTGCGTTAACTGCGCCCCATAGGCAGGCATACGTCCGTCCCGTCTGGCCCTTACTGAGAAACTGATTCAAGGCCAATCTAATTGCAGCGCAGGTCAGGGCAAGCGCCTCTCCGGGATCTCCTCCACCAAAGCCGCCCCCGCAGCTTCCCCTTCCAATCCCACCAGGTCAACAAACCACACCCCCGGCAGGGCGGCTGCAACGTCACACTCCCGCACCCGCACCGGAATAAGGATGCCCAGAGCGCCGGTGGGGTCCTGGGCGTATGCGGCCTGCCATTCGGGGCGGTCCAGGTTCTCGGCCAGGAATTCGGGGGAGAGGAGGGCGATGGTGGCGTCTGCGATGGCGCTGACGGCAAACATCTCCAAAATCATGCTGGAGCGAGCCCAGTAGTCATACGACTGCAACTCCACCGCGTAGCCGGCCTCCTGCAGCCGCTCGCCAATCCATTCGGCCCAATCCTGGTCGGCGGCGTGATAGGCAACGAAATAGTCCAATTGGCTACTGCTCCACCGCTTCCACCCGCACCGCGCATACCTTGTACTCGGGGATCATGGTATCCGGGTCGTAGGCCGAGTTGGTGAGGAAGTTGGCTGCCGATTCCGACAGCTTGACGAAGGGGATGAAAATTTCCCCGGCCCGCATTCGGTCGGTGAAAAGGGCCCTGCCGGTAAGCTCGCCCCGGCGGGATGTAACCCGGACGGCCTGGCCATCGTTGATGCCGTACTGCTCGCCGTCGGAGGGGTTTATGGAGACCTCCAGTTCCGGCGCCCTGGCCATCAGGCCGGACACCCGGCGGGTGATGGTTCCGCCGTGCCAGTGGTAGAGGATGCGGCCGGTGTTCAGGATCAACGGGTAGCGGCGGCTGGGCCGTTCGTCGGACAGGGGGCCCTGCTCGTAGGCGATGAAGCGGGCCCGCGGGCCCCGGGGGAAGGAATCGGCATAGAGATAGGGCGTGCCGGGGTGGTCGGGAGTAGGGCAGGGCCACTGGATACCGCCCTCCCGGTCCAGGCGGGCGTAGCTGATGCCCGACAGGATGGGCGTGAGGCTGGCCATCTCGTCGAAAATTTCTGAGGGGTGGTCATAGGTGAACTGGCCTTCCAGGGGCAGCCCCAGCTTGCGGCACATGCGGCGGCCCAGGTCGCAGATTATCTCCCAGTCCGGCCGGCTCCGGCCCCGGGGTTCAACGGCCTTGCGGATGCGCTGCACCCGACGCTCGCTGTTGGTGAAGGTGCCGTCCTTCTCGGCAAAGCTGGTGGCGGGCAGCACCACGTCGGCGATCTGGGCCGTTTCGTGCATGAAGATGTCCTGCACCACCAGGAATTCCAGATTCTTGAAAAGTTTCCCGGCCTCGTTCAGGTCCGGTTCGCTGAGCAGGGGATTTTCGCCGGTGATGTACATGGCCTTGACGCCAAAGTCTTCGCCGATGGACTGGACAATCTGGGTGATGACCAGGCCGCGGATGCCTGGCAGGGGTTCCCCACCCCAGGCTTCCTCGAATGCGGCCAGGGCCTCGGGGCGATAGCCCTGGTAGCCGGGCAGGTTGTCGGGAATGCAGCCGGCGTCGCCACAGCCCTGGACGTTGTTCTGGCCCCTCAGGGGCGACACCCCGCTGCCGGGGCGGCCCAGCTGGCCGGTTACCAGGGCCAGGTTCAGCAAGCCGTGGGCGTTGGGCGTGCCGTTGACGTGCTGGGTGATGCCCATGCCCCAGATGAGGCAGGAACCGGCGTAGGACTTGGCATCATCAATGCCCACATACCGCGCGGGGAATGGAGGCCGGGCGTACATGCGCGCCGCCCGCTTCAGCTCTTCGGCGGAAACGCCGGTGATCTCTTCCACCCGATCCGGCGGATAGTTCTGGATGACCCGGACCCATTGGTCAAAATCCTCGGTGCGGTCGGCGACGAATTCCTCGTCCACCAGTCCCTCGTCCAGAATTACTTTGGCCATTCCGTTCAGCAGGGCCACGTCGGTACCCGGGTGGGGGCGGAGCCACAGATCGGCGTAGTCGCACATATCAATGCGGCGGGGGTTGATAACGATGAGCTTAGCGCCCCGTTCCACCACGGCCCGGCGCATGCGGGAGGCCGCCACCGGGTGGTTGGAGGTGGGGTCGCAGCCGATGACCACCAGGCAACCGGCATTCTCGTAGTCGGTGTAGGAGTTACTGGTGGCGCCGCTGCCCAGGGTGGCCAGCATGGCCTCCACCGATGGCGAGTGGCACAGGCGGGTGCAGTGGTCGATGTTGTTGGTCTGCATGATGAGGCGGGTGAACTTCTGCTGGATGTAGCCGTCCTCGTTGGTGGCCTTGGCGGAGCAGAGGGTGCCGAAGTTGTCGTCCCGGTAGTTGATAAGCCGGTCGGCGATTAGATCCAGGGCCTCGTCCCAGGTGGCCTCGCGGAACTCACCGTTCTCACGAATCAATGGCGTGGTAAGCCGATCGGGGTGGTGGACAAAGGAGGCGCCGAAGCGGCCCTTGACGCACAGCATGCCTTCGCTGGAGCGGTTGTCCGGGTCGTCCTCCACCGCCAGGATTTCATCATCGCCGCTGATCTGCATTTTGATGCCGCAGCCCACGCCGCAGTAGGGGCAGGTGGTGGAGACGCTTTTCTCAACCCTCACTTCCGGCACTTTTATTGCGATTACCGGGGAGATGGCAGGTTGGCTGTCGAGAGCGACGGACTGGGAGATGGTGGCCTTGGCCTGGATGGCGCCGGTGGGGCAGACGGACAGGCACTGGCCGCAGGTGGTGCAGATGGACTCGGCCAGGGGCTTGTCCATGAAGGCGCCGATGCGGCCGACACTGCCCGCCCCCAGGAAATCTATAGCCCCGATGAACTGGTGCTCTTCCTGGCAGGCGTTGACGCAGCGGGCGCAGAGGATGCAGGACTCCATGCCGATGCTGAATACCGGATTGCTGGTGTCCGTTGCTTCACGGGGCCGGGTCTGCCAGCGGGAGCCGTCAATGCCGTAGTTATGGGCGGCCCGGGTCAGTTGCCCGTACTCGCCCTCGCCACGGATGAAGGAAGCAACGGCCGGCTGGGCGGGACTATCGGAAGGGAGCATTGCCAGAGTCAGCTCCAGTACGCCGGAGCGGATTCGATCCACCTCGGGGGTGTCGGTGCGGACCGTCATGCCGTCGCTGGCAGGGACGGAACAGGAGGCGGGAAAGCCGCGCATCCCCTCAATCTGCACCAGGCAGGTGCGGCAGGCCCCAATGGCCTTCATGTCCGGGTCCTTGCAAAGCTGGGACAGGTAGGTATTGGAGTCGTTGACGGCGTCCAGGACGGAGGCCCCCTCCGGCACCTGGACCTGCTTGCCATTTACGGTCAGGGAGATGGACATGATGGCGGTACCCCTAGCCCTTTTACCCTCAGGCCTCGAATTACGTAACTTTTTCTATCCCGTATTCTAACATCCGGCCATTTGGGTTAAACAGAGGGCTGATATGCGCCAATGCTAATGCTGTTTCCTGAAGTCAATGAGCTTTTCCCCTGCATCCTTTAACCTTGACGTTACCCCTGACCCTATAGAGAATAGGGAACACGCGAATCCATCCCAAGTCGATGACAAGGAGCTACTATGCCTAACTTTGTACGATGCTACACCGGCCCCGACGGGAAGTCTCACCTGGGAGACCTGAACCCGCCTTTCGAGTCCTTTGTCGATACTGAGGGAGCATACGGTGAGGGCACTCCGATGCTGGGAGCCAACGGTGTTACCATCCGCATAGCCCAGCCTGGGTACTTGCTGGAGTGGCATTGCGCGCCACGCCGCCAGTACACCATCACTCTTTCCGGTGTTGCCGAGGTAGAGGTCAGTGATGGTACCAAGCGGCAGGTGGGCGCCGGCGACGTGCTGCTGGCCGAGGATCTGACCGGAGAGGGGCACATAACGCGGGTGATCAGTGACGAGCCTCGCTATTACATGGTGGTGGCCCTGGACGATTAGCTTAAAAGGGTGGGCAGGATACAACCGTATCCTGCCGATTCCGCTAACCCAGGTTTGTCGCGCGGCCGGCAACCATTTCCCGCAGCAGGGGAATGAGTTCCCGGCCGTACTCGCGGGCGTCGTTCAGGGGGTCGAAGCCCCGGATGATGAAGGTGGTGCAGCCCAGGTCGTAATAGGCCAGCAGGGACTCGGCCACCTGCTGAGGGGTGCCCACCAGGCAGGTGGTGCTGCCGGCGGCGCCGCTGGCCGCAGCCACGGGCATCCACAGCCGCTCGTCGTGGAGGTCACCCTGGGCGGCAAACTCCAGCAGCCTCCGTGAACCTACAGATTGAAGGCGGGCCGGTTGCCCCGGAACCACACTGCCCCGGGTAGTTTCCTGCACCCTGGCAAGAATCTCTTCCGCCCGTTGCCACGCCTCGGCCTCCGTTTCCCCCAGAATGGGCCGCACCGACAGGCTGAACCGGATGTCCCGATCCCATTCCGCGGCCCGGTTGCGAATGTCCGCCACCCGCTCCCGTATGGCCGCGCGGGGTTCGCCCCAAAGGGCAAAGACGTCCGCCCGGCGACTGCCCACCTCCAGGGCGATGTCCGACGCTCCCCCGAAAAAGAGAGGCAGGTGGGGCCGCTGGAAGCAATGGACCTGGCTGCTGGCGCCCTTGAGCCGGTAAAACTCGCCTTCGTAATCGAAGGGTGCGGTAGCTGTCCAGGTGCGACGAAGAAGTTCCATGTACTCGTCGGTGCGGCGGTAGCGGCTGTCGTGGTCGAGGAAATCGCCGTCCCGCTCCTGCTCTATGTCGCTGCCGCCGGAGATGATGTGCAGGGCGATGCGGCCACCGGAAAACTGGTCCAGGGTCGCAGCCTTTCGCGCTGCCAGGGTGGGTGCCACGAAGCCGGGACGGTGGGCAATTAGGTATCCCAGGCGGGTGGTATGGGCAGCGGCGTAGCCGGCCACCTCGAAGCCGTCGGGGGTGCTGGACGAGTAGCCGGTCAGCACCATGTCGAACCCGCTGTCTTCGTGTACCCGTGCAAACTCCAGGATATAGTCGCCATCAACCTCGGCGGGCACCTCGGCGCCGGGGTTGATGCCCCCGCCGAAAACGCTGAGGGTGGCGCCGGAGGTGGCTGCCGCCTCTCGGGTTACCCCGATCATGCCGACAATGCGGACCTGGTTGGTTGTTTCGTTCATCTCTTGCCAGCGGTCTCGCAGCCTTGGAAAAGTTGTCTGGCAGTATACACGATGGTTTCACTCCTCTGAACAGTGGAAGCGTTGACAGTGAGGACTCCATTAACTAACCTCGAGTGTAAGACAATAAAGGAAAAGCACGGAGCCGTCATGACGACAGAGCAGATGCCCGCATTCATAGAAGAGGCAAACCTGCTATATGCGACCGACCCGGCCGGGGCAGTGGCGCTGCTATATGAGGGGACACGGAAGCTAAAAGAAAGGATGCCGGAAACCGTGGAATTCAAAAAGAAGGCACGGGAACAGAGGAGTGAGAGAGAAAGGCAGTTGATGCTACTGGAGTTGGCGCACAGGCTGATGGGAGACCTACTTGAAGATGTGAACGACGGTATTTTGCCTGACCAACTAGAATGGGAGCTGGATGTAGGAGTAGCGCAGGATATAGTGCGGCTCACCAGGAAATATGGCATCTGACACCGGGTTGGATTTAGTCTACACGAGACTTTCTCAAGCCCGGCTGGAAACAGCGGGGCTGTTGGTGCAGGAACAGCCCGACTGCCACACAATTTTAAGCGAAGATGCCCTCATAGCACGGTGCAACATAGCCATGCTGGTCTGGTCGGCTGCGGTTGATGCAGGGTCTGCGCTTATGATTCAAGAGGACAATCTGATCCCAAGTGGCAACTCCAGCGAAATCACAAGTTACATTGTCAGGACCATGGCTGCACGACGCCCAGACCTGAGCTTGCCCTTTCTCTGGCGTCGCCTAGTACAATTACAAAATGTCCAGCACCGAGCCGACCATCCCTTGGAAAGATTCTCACTTGCTTGCACGAGCAGCTACGACGCCTTTGGAGCCTTCAACCAGCTACTTGCGCCGACCAACAGGCTATCACCTGAGTCGTTCCGATGGCTGGAGCGAATAGGGTAAAGCAGTCTGTAGAGTTGGGGGGCTATATCCGTTACAAGACCTTCACTGGCTTCCCCAAAGCTCATGCCCAAAGAAGTGCAGCAGGCTGTTTACCGGCCCGCCGGCCATTTGCCCCAACCCGCAAAGGGAAGCCGCCCCGACTATCTCCGCCAGGTACCGTAGCTCCTCCATGTCCGAGTCCGACCCATTGCTTTCCGCCAGCCTGTCCAGGGCTTCCACGATGCGGGGCGTGCCTTCGCGGCAGGGGGTGCACTTGCCGCAGGACTCGGTGGCGTTGTAGGCGGCCAGGCGGCGGGCCACCTCCAGCGCGGGGACGGCTGAGTCCATTACCATCACCCCACCAGCGCCCATTACCACCCCGGACGGATGAAGCACGCCCGGCTTCAATTCCAGGTCCAGTTCAGACGGTGGCAATACCCCGCTGGAGGGGCCACCCACGGCGACTACGCTGATTTCCCTGCCCTCTGGTGGGCCGCCGCCTATGCCGTAGATTACCTGCCGCAGGGTGGTGCCCATGGGAACTTCGGCCAGCCCGGGGCGGCGCACAGCCCCGCTGAGGCAGATGAGCTTGGTGCCCGGGGCGGATTCCAGGCCCACCTGGCCGTAACGGGCGGGTCCCCGCTGCAGGATGTAGGGCACGTTGGAAAGGGTTTCCACATTGTTGATGACCGTGGGTTGGCGGAAAAGCCCCGATTCTACCGGGAAGGGCGGCCGCAGACGGGGCTCCCGCCGTCGTCCTT
Source organism: Dehalococcoidia bacterium (assembly GCA_034428635.1). Classification (GTDB taxonomy): domain Bacteria; phylum Chloroflexota; class Dehalococcoidia; order Lucifugimonadales; family UBA3495; genus Bin22. Next base: position 22,670 of record DAOUHR010000138.1, on the reverse strand, counting down.
CGATGGTATTGAGCAGGGTGGTCTCTTCGCCGCAGACGTAGCCCCCGGCCCCCCTGCGCACCTCCACCTGGCAATCGAAGCCGGATTCCAGGATGTTGTCGCCAACGAGGCCGCTGTTGGTCGCCTGTTCCAGGGCAGCTTCAACTCTTTGCGCGGAAAGGTGGGCCTCGGCGTTTACGTAGATATAGCAGCGGGACGCGCCGGTCGCGTAGGCGGCTATGAGCGCGCCCTCCAGCAGGCGGTGGGTCAGGCCCTCCATGACATGGCGATCCTTGAAGAGACCCGGCTCACCCTCCTCGGCATTGACGACCAAGACCCGTGGCCCGGGAAAGGAGCGGGCACCCTGCCACTTGCGGGCCGGCGGGAAGTAGGCGCCGCCTCGTCCCTGAAGGCCCGATTCCATTACGCGGTCAATGACATTGTCGGGGGAAGATGTGAGGGCGTCTGCCAGGCTGGCGTAGCCGCCGATGGCAACATAGTCATTCACGTCGGAAGGGTCAAGCTGGCCGCACCAGGACGTTACCTGCAGGTGCTGGGGCGTGAAAAAATCCTCCAGATCGGGGGTGGGCCGCAGAACCTCGCCATTACCAAGGGCCCCAATGATGTTGGGAACTTCATTGACCGTTACCCTGCTGTAGTGGCGGGTACGGCCGTCGGGTTCGTTGACCACAACCTGGGGAGCAGCGAAGCAGGCGCCGTCGCAGCCGGTAATAACCAGGTAGGCGTTGTCATGGGATGCCAGTGCATCGCCGAGGCGCTGGGCAACTTCAGCGGCGCCAACTGCCAGGCTGCATTGCCCCACCTGCACCATGACCCGCGTCCTACCGGACATAGGGCCAAGACGCTGCTGTCGCGCACGGATTCTCAATTCTTCATAGGTCATGCCGGCATCATGCCTTTAGCTGGGCGACGACCTGGTCAACTTGCGCACGGCCAAGCCAGGTTCCGTCCACCTCGGCCAAGGGAGCCAGGGGACAGCGATAAGCGCATGGAGTTTCTTCCAAGGTTACCCAGCCGTCCTCGGTAGCCCCCCCGGCATGCTCTGGCAGGGACCATGAAAGCTCCTCCAGGAGTTCCCGTCCGCCGCCGTGCCAGCAGGACAGGCCGGTACAAATGCGTACCAGGTGTTCAGCAGGGGCCTGGATACGGAGTTCGGTGTAGCTGGTGGCAGCGCCGTAGACCACACTGGCCGGCGTGCGCAGGTGCCAGGCCACCACCTGCAGGGCCCATTCGGGGAGGTGTCCCAACTCTTCCTGCAGGTAGTGAAGGGCCGGCAGCAGGTAGGTGCGGTGCGGGGGAAATTTCCGGCGGAGCAGGGGCCTGAGTTCTTCCCGTTCCATCAACGTTCCAAGCTAATCGGGATGGCGTCGAATGCCGTTTGACAGAAGCTATTGCTGATCGGATTCAGGAGGCGGGACTCTTAACATAACGCTCCCGTCCTCGTCGTGGGAATGGGACATTATGGCCTGGTGAAGGTTCCTGATCTGCTCACGAGTTCTTTCAGCTTCAATGCGGACGAGTTCCTCTACGTGGCGTATTAGTTCCTCATGTCGGCGAAATCTTTCTTCTACGAGTTCTTCATGGCGAAGGAATCTCTGTTCTGTAAGCTTCTCGTGGCTCTCGATGCGATCGTAGTTGTGTCGGATCTCCGTGCGAATTTCATTAGGGATTCGATGGGTTGCCTCCGTAAGTTTGCCAAAACGGTAGATAGCGGCGGCGACCAACCCAATAAAGGCTGTGAGAGCGGCGATAGTTCCAGCAATGGCAGTGAGTTCGGCAGCGGACATGGGAGGAATCTCACTTAAGGCTTGCCAGCTATTCTACCCTACCGGACAGGTATTTGCCCATTGAGGACGACTTGCTGTCCTGGGCCAGTTCTCCCAACCCCAAGTCGGCAAGCTTATCTCCAGGTATCATCCCATCGTCGGCCCAGCCCCTGGCCAGGTAGTAACCGGCAATCATGTAGTCCAGTTCTTGCCTGGTAAGGCCCACGCCTGCCGCCACGCCGGTGGGCAGCGGTTCCTCCAAGGTGCGTTGCGGCAGAGTGTCGTCGGCGCGAGTCCAGCCCTCCCGAATGTTGAAGAGCTTCTTCAGGTTGGTTATTCGCTCGCCGCACTTGCGCAGGTCATCGGCCGTCATTTCCCAGCCCGTCACCATGGTAAAGACCTGGGCCGATTCCTCGTAGAAGTCGTGGAAAGCCTTGCGGAGGAACTTGCACCAGATGAGGGAGTCCAGTACGGCCTCAAAGTCCTCGCTGTCGGCGGCAATGCGTCCCCGGGTCTCGTCCACGGTAAGGCGGTCAACCCGGTCGGAGAAGTCGGCCTCGTAGGCGGAAGAACGGTTGTGGCATGCGCCCCGGGGGGTGGTCGCCAGCCCCAGGGCCATGGTCTTCAGGCTGCGGGGTTCGTAGCCTGGCATTTCGAGGCCCTTGACCTGCATGGCCCAGGCTGCCGAGCCGAGGCCCACCACTGCTGCTGCGGCGCGAGTGCCCTCGGCCAGGAGCTTTCCGATGCCCCGACGGTGGCCCACATCTTCCAGTACCTGCAGGAGGGCATCGCCGTTGCCGAACCGCAGTTCCACGCCGCCGGTGTCCTCGGTGGCCAGGAGTCCTTGCTCAAAGCACTCCATGGCCCAGGCCACGGTGGCGCCTGCGCTGATGGTGTCCAACCCCAGGTCGTCACAGATGGCGGCGGCGCGAATGACTATATCCGGGTCGGAAACGCCGCAAAGGGGACCCAGGGCAAAGAGGCTTTCGTACTCCATGCGCACTCCACCCTTGCCCTTCTTGTCTCCCTTGTCCCGGGACACCAGGATTCGCTCGCAGCCGATGGTGCAGTTGGCGCAGCCGGCGTTGCGCTGCAGGTGGTTGCGGTGCAGCTCCTCGCCGCTGACCTGTTCCGCTCCCTCGAAGGTGGACTCGCGGAAGTTGCGGGTGGGCAAGGTGCCCAGCCGGTTGAATACGGACACGTTGGCCATGGTGCCCAGGTTGCGGTACTTTTCGGTGGCGGCGCCCAGGCTGCGGCGGCTCAGGTCTTTCCCGTAACTGCGGACCGCTTCGGGTTCGGCGACTTCCACCGGCAGGTGGCCGCGAACAGCCAGGGCCAGCAGGTTCTTGGAGCCCATTACGGCGCCCAGCCCGCAGCGGCCCGCCTGCCTGCCCCCGTCGTTGCTGATGGAGGCGAACTTGACCTGCGCCTCTCCCGCCGGACCGATGCAGGCCACGCGGTAACGTCGGTCACCCAGACGAACCTTGACTGCTTCCTCCTTGGCGGCGGCCCCAAGACCCACCAGGTCGGCGGCGTCTTCAAACCGCACGGTAACCTGATCAGGTTCCAGGGCATCACCTTCGACCCGCAACAGGGTCGGCTCGGCAGATCTTCCAACGATGATAAGGGCATCACCACAGCACTTCTTCAGTTCGGTTGCCAGGTGGCTGGAGGACAGGGAATCGGCGATGAAGCCCGTCAGGGGAGACTTGGTGAGGACGGCAAACTTGCTGGAGGTGGTCAGGCGGGTGCCCACCAGTGGACTGCCCACGAAAAGCAAAGGGTTTTCGGGTCCCAATGGATCAGCCCCGGGGGGACAGTACCGGTAGAGCAGGTAGGTGCCCAGCCCAATACCGCCGATGAAGTTGCGCAGGGCGTCGTTGCCAATCGCATCCCAGCGGTGGGTGCGTGTCGTCAGGTCAACAATCAGGGCTTTGTCGTGATAACCGTACATCGCTCAATTACGAACCGGGATTGTCCAGGCCGATTCTTCCTTTGTCACAGCGACTCCAGGTAGACGCCTGTTCACTGTCAGCCCCCCGCCTGGCTGGATATCAGGAGCAGGGCGTCGCCGTCGGAAAGAGTAAAGTCGCCTTCGCCCAGGAAGGTCAAGCCGTTCAGGTTGAAGACGTAGCCGTCTTCCAGGTCGGAAAGGTCTTCCTTAAGGCCGTGGCCTGGCAGGGATGGGCACTGCTCGGCCAGGGCGGCGACCAGGCTGCTCCGGTTGGCCGGATATGGCACCGCCAGTTCCACCGCCGTTATTCCGCAGTGAATCCGGGGAGTGCCGAACAGTTCCACTTTCACCCTGACCGTTATGGCGGCCCCGCTCACGGTGAAGCTCCCGCCTGCGCATGGGCCCGGGCCAGGTCTTCGGGTGAGTTGACATTGAAAAAGCTGAGAAGTTGTGGGTCGAACTGCCGGACTTCCCCTTCGTCCAGGTACCGGACCCTGACTTCATCGAAGAAGCCGGAAATCTTCAGGTCGTTTGCCTGCAGTCTGGCTTCAATGTAAGGCAGGCAGGCCCTGGAGTACAGGGCGTGGGTCGGTTCGGGAAAGTCTCCCGGCTGAGGAACCACCGCGTCGCAGTCGTCCCGCTGGCCCAGCATATGTTCCAGCAAGGGACGGTTCAGGAAGGGCATATCGCATGCCACTACCAGGCCCCAGTCGTTGGCAGCAGCGGACAGGCCGGAAAATATGCCGCCCAGGGAACCCCCGTCCGGGTAAATGTCGACGGCCACGCGGTGTTCGATGTCCAGGGGCAGCGCCTGGCCGCGGGCAAGGTCGGCCACCACCACCACAATTTCGTCGGTCAGCTGGGCCACTCGTTCGATCACCCGCCGGATCAGCGGTTGGCCGTCGAATGGCTCCACCGCCTTGTCCCGCCCCAGCCGCCGACTGCGGCCACCAGCCAGGATAATGCCGGTAACGGGGCTGCCGTTCGTGTCTTTGATGTCGTTTTCCACGGTCAAACCCAAAGGGGAGCCTGCGCTTTCGATGGTAAACCGAGTTTGAGTATAGCATAGGGGGCAGCCAACGTTGTTGTGGTGGCGAAAATGGTGCAGGCCCCGGGCGACATTGATGCAGGTTGGAATTCTATGCGTTTTTCAGGACGCGGCTGGTTTTACTGACGGCCCATCGCTTGACGGGCTGGATTGCCCCTGACTAGCGTTAATTGTGTTGGGACCGACCCGGGACTTGGGTCGGTTTCCGCTTTTGGTCAAACTACTGGTCAAGGGAGGTATCCATTTGCTCTGTCGTCGCTGTAACTCAGACCGGCTCATCCGGTTGCAGATCATTAATCCATCGGACAACCCCGTCTTCCGGTGCGGGGAATGCAGCTTCCTGTTCAGCCCCGGGCACTCGACCGGCGCGCCACAGGAAGCCCACCGGTCTCCCACACGTGGCATTGCCCACCGGCAGTCCAGGTCCGCCAGCTGGGGAGGGTAATTCTTAATGCCCGAAGCAATATCCAACACGCTGCTGGGGGAGGCGATCCGCAAGAGCGCCGACAACGGCAGTCTGACCATCGTCAAATCTGACCAGTCCGGCCTGTCGCCCGTTAAGTTCGGGGAGGAAGTGCTGGGTGTGGAGCTTTGGGAAAAGCAGCAGGAGGTGCTTTCCGCATTGCCCGAACATCACCGGGTGGCCGTCAAGTCGGGCAACGGGCTGGGCAAGGGCTTCAGCGCGGCGGTGGCCGTGCTGTGGTTCCTGTACACCCACGACCCTGCCATCGTGCTCAGCACCGCGCCCACCTTCCGCCAGGTACGCTATATCCTGTGGCGGCAGATTCACAGCCTGTACCGGCGTGCCCCGGAGGCCCTGGGCGGTCGGCTGCTGGACACCCGCTGGGAACTGGCCGACGACCGGTACGCCCTGGGTTTGTCGGCCGACGGCCCCGACCAGTTCCAGGGGTTCCACAGTCCAAACATGCTCATCGTGGTAGACGAGGCCGAGGGCGTGAGTGACAACATCTATGAGGCTATCGAGGCGGTGATGACATCCGCCGAGCCCCGCCTGCTGCTCATCGGCAACCCCACCACCACGTCGGGCATGTTCCGCCGCGCTTTCTACGAGGAGCGGCAGATTTACCACTGCATCACCATTTCCGCGCTGGATAGTCCCAACCTGGGGCCAGGAGGAGAAATAGTGGTACCCGGACTCACCACGGCCCGATGGGTGGATGAGCGTCGCCAGATTTGGGGCGAGGACAATCCCCTGTACCGTGCCCGGGTCCTGGGCGAGTTTCCCGACCAGACCGAGGATGCGCTGATCAGCTTGTCCCACGTGGAGGCCGCCGTTGAGCGGTGGCGGGCGCAACAACTGGCACAGGCCAGCGGTTCCGTTACATCGCCGCCCGGACAGTGGGAACCGGAGGGGGAGCTTGTCCTGGCGGTGGACGTGGCCCGATTCGGCTCGGACCACAGCGTCATCCTGCGGCGGCAGGGTCGCAGGGTGGATGAGATTCGCACCTTTAACGGCCTGGACACCATGCAGCTGGCTGGCTGGGTGGCCGCCGCCATCCGCGAGTTCCAGCCCCTGCGCACCTGCATCGACGAGGTGGGCGTGGGCGCCGGTGTGGTGGACCGCCTGCGGGAACAGGGCTACGGCGTACGGGGCATCAACGTGGCCCAGGCCGCCCGCCAGAAGGAGGTGTTCGCCAACCTGCGGGCCGAGGGCTACTGGCGGCTGCGGGAACTCTTTGCCGCCGGTGAGATCGCCATTCCGCCCGACCAGCAACTGGTGGGCGAACTGGTAAGCCTGCGCTACCACCTCGATAGCCGGGGACGGACGCTGTTGGAACGGAAAGAGGACATGCGGAAGCGAGGAGTGCCGTCGCCAGACCGGGCCGACGCCCTGATGCTGGCCTTCCTGGAACCGTCCAGCCGTCCCCGCGTGTGGACCTGAACAAACATGGATAAACAGGATGGACAGGATTTTGCTAGGGCGAATGTAAGTCCTGTATATCCTGTGCATCCATGCCTGAACAAATCAAGGAGGCTATAAGCAATGAAAATCCGGGAAAGCAAGTTGACACGCCTGCTGGGGTTGGGCGACCTGGGACAGGTACAAGACGTGCGGAACAGTCGAATAGTCCGGCGGGGCAACCGCGCCGCCACGGCAGACCTGGACCCGCTGGGCGAGGCCATGGGCGCCGTTAGTGGCTGGGCCAATCCGGAGTACGGGGCCTTCTACGCCACCTCGGTGCCCGTTTACGCCGCCATCAAGGTGCGGGCCGACGCGGTGAGCCGTCCTGTGGTGCGCCTGTACCGCGACGGGCCGGAGGGTTCCAGGCTGCCGGTGGCGCCCAACCATCCCGTCCACCAGCTCTTGGAGCGGGTAAATCCCTGGCACACCCGGGGCGATCTCTGGCAGGCGACGGAGATTTACCTGAACCTGTGGGGCCAGGCCTTCTGGGCGTTGGAGCGGGACCAGGAAGGGCGGCGGGAAATCTGGCCCCTGCGTCCCGACCGCGTGACGGTGCTGCCCGACCGGCGCGACTACGTTCGGGGGTTCGTATACCGGGGCAGGGGCGGCCAGCCCGTGGCCTATACTGCCGACGAAATGGTCTGGCTGCGCTACTTCAATCCCCTGGAGGAGTATGCCGGACTGTCGCCCCTGGCCCCGGCCCGTATGTCGGTGGAAATGGGCGGCGACGGCCTGCGGTTCAACCGCAACTTCCTGCGCAACTCGGCCCAGCCCGATTTTGTGCTGCTGACCGACGCCCAGCTTACTGACTCAGAAGTGGAGGACTTCTACAGCCGGTGGGAGGCGCGCTACCGTGGCCCGCAGAACGCCCGCCGTCCCGCCATCGCCAACTTCATCCGCGACATCCGCACCCTGGGGCTGAGCCACAGGGATATGGACTTCATCCGCGGTTTGCGCTGGAGCCTGGAAGAGGTGAGCCGCGCCTTTGGCGTTCCCAAGCCTTTGCTGGCCGACCTGGAGCGGGCCACCTTTGCCAACATCAACGCCGCCGAGCGCATCTTCTGGCGCAACACCATCGTGCCAGAACTCCGCTTCCTGGAGGAGCACCTGAACCGGATGCTGCTGCCGAAACTGGGCTACCCCGACCTGACCCTGGAGTTCGACCTGGGTTCCATCGAGGCGATGCAGGAGGACGAGAACAGCCGCGTCGCCCGCCAGATGCAGCTTTTGGACCGGGGTGTCCTGACCATCAACGAGGTGCGACGCAACCACAACCTGCCGGAAGTCCCCTGGGGCAACGAATCACCGCAGCGATCGAGTACCATTTTGCCCCAGTCATGACCGCTCTTGTCTTTCAAATCTGATTAGTTGCGCCCGATCTCAATTTGCGGGATCGGGCGTATTCTTTGCGGTTCACCAATTGCCGCTGCGCGGCGTGCCAGGTGTGAGCTTTTCCTCCTATATCTCTGCTGATAAGCCAATGCATAGCCAATCTTTATATATTGACTCATAAATTGTCCTGAAATAATAAATAAAAGGAGGTTTTGCTGCAGGGCCAGGTGTCCAGAATCACGCGTCCCGCGAATTGGATCCGCGGGTAGAAGGGCCACTATTCTGGCGCCAATATGTCCTGAAGGGAGGCCACATTCCAGCAAATGCGCCTGGAGGAGAGGTTGCTGTACCAGTCCATTCATCCCGCAGTTCTTGCGATTGTCGTACATTTTGGTTGTCATAGTGCAGGCTTTACAACTTCAGACTAGAAAGCTGTGAATATTATGTGAAGAAACTTGCCTGCTATAACGCCTTCCAATTCAAGACATTGCCAAACAGGAAATAGCGGGTAATATAGGGAAGCGCCTGGCTGTTCGACTGCAGTCTGTACGAATTCCCACATCGAATCAGCCACAAAAATGTTGCATATCAACCATAATGGCCGGAGGAGAGCAAGAATAGCTGCATCCCTGGATGTTAGGGAATTCCTGCGGGTAGAGCGGAATCCCCTGGGCAAACGGCATAAAGGGCCCGAAGTTTTCGATCGTTGCAGTAGCAATAGATAGTTTCTTGAAGGACCGTCCCTGTGCGGAATGGTCCCCTGCTGGAAGAAAAACCTTTATTCAGTCCCTGCCGGACATAAAGCGAGCTATAATATAGATTTATTCCCATATATTGCCGCTGTATGCCGGTGGGAACCAAAATGGACTAGAGAAATTATGAGCCAACAGGAAATGCTCAAAGGAAATACGGAGACTCTGTTATTGTCTCTCCTCCTGCTGGAGCCAATGTACGGTTACCAGATAGTTAAGGAGATCAATTCGCGGAGCAGCGGCTATTTTGATTTCAAGGAAGGCACCCTGTATCCCGCACTGCACCGGATAGAACGGGAGGGCCTGATCGAGGGACGGTGGCAGAATACCCCTGGCGGAATGCGCCGTCGCTACTATTACATTACACTCAAAGGTCGTTTCGTCCTGTCTGACAGACAGGCGGAATGGCAGCGATTCAGTCGAGCGATGAACTCCGTTATTGCCCGGTCATCGGTTCAGCCGGAGGGATAGGGTATTCATCCGAGGGCGACAAGAAGTGGTAGATTCTCGAAAGTATGAATATGTCGGTGTCCTGTCCTGTCACATCCGGCTTCAGCCAACCAGGAAGAACGAAAAAATTCGCGAACTCTAAGGCCACCTGGAAGACAAGACTTCCCGACCTGGCTGACCGCGGCGTGCGTCGAGAGGCGGCAAAACGCCTGGCCTTGCAGCAAATGGGAGATCCCGTTGCCCTGGCCAGGCAAATCCAGGAAGTTCACACCTCTGTTGGCCCGAAGGAAATGGGGCATAACAGCCAGCCCCATTTCCTGATTGCCGGGCTGGTTGCTTTCGGCCTCTGCGACAGCAGCCTGGCGGTGGCGGTTGGCCTGGCGTTGGTAGGGGGTGTGTCCTGGCTGAGCTGGCGGCACGGCAATCCCAGCATCTGGTCTTACCCCTGGCTGGGATTTACGCTCGCCGCCCCTGCTATCTTCCTGCTGATGATGGTAATCGGTCCAGATAAATCGGTTCAGACCGTACTGGCGGGCAGCGCGTATCCGGTAAACCTGTCCCTGATCTTCCTTTTCCTGGGTTATGTCGCCATTGCCCTGTGGGTAACGGTACGGGTTGTTTACCGTGTGGTCGGCCACGACTGGTTGTTGGTTGCCTTCTCCGGCATCCCCATCCTCCTCCTGACGGCGTGGGTGCTGGTTGCCCGGTGGCTTGACCCTTCCTGGCAGACGCCACTGGCCCTGGTTGGCCTGCCCGGGGCGTTGTGGATTCTCTTGTTCCTCTCCATCGCAGCGATAACGGCGGCTTTCCTCAAATTTGGACGTTGTCACGTGAAAGTGGGCCACCTGATCATATCTACGTCTCTTGCGATAAACTTCCCCTACGCAATTTTACTGGTGAATTACCACCTGGTCCCCGTTCGACTGGCAATCGCCGGGCTGGTGGCCATTATGCTGGCACCCGCGCTCAAGAAGCCCCTGTCTTCCAGCCTGAGGGTGCTGCACAACGTCCTGCAAACAACGATGCACGCCATGGGCAGGTAGTGCGGTGCGGGAAAGGTACCGGCGCGTTACAATTGCAACCGGACGGTAAGAACGTCAATTCGGTCATGGGGGGCCAAGGCATGGATTCCTGGCCCCTGTTGGCTTCTAACAAGGGTGGGAAACACCAACATTCAGCAGGCAGGCAGGCGCCTTGATCAGCAGTTCCCCCAACGGTGACAGCCAGGCAGTTACAGATATAGCTGCCCTGAAAGAAGCCCTACGAGAAGAGCTGGGCAGAATAAAGCCGGTTCCAACTGGAGGCGCGCTGGTTGCCCCTTGCGGCCTGCCCGGGACCGGTAAGTCCCACTTCGCCGCCGCCCTCGCCGCCCGCATCCCCTGCCAGGTTCTGGGCAGCGACCGGTTGCGCAAAATCCTGGCGCCGGAACCCCGCTACACGCGGGAGGAACACGCCCGGGTGTTCCGCGCCGCCCACGCCCTGCTGGAGAGCCTGCTGGCCCAGGGGCACCGCGTAGTTTTCGATGCCACCAACCTTACCGAGCGGGCGCGGGAACCCCTGCGCGAAATAGCCGTCAGGGTGGAGGTCCCACTGCTGCTGGTCCAGTTCGACGCTCCCCCGGCCCTGGTGCGCCAGCGCCTGGCCCGCCGATCACGGGGTGAAATTGACGACACCTGGTCCGACGCCGACTGGCGCATCTACTGCCGCCTGTACCCGGGACAGGAACCCGTGGCGGGGCCCCACCTGGACGTGGACTCGTCGCAGAGCATTGAACCGGTGCTGGAAGAGCTTGTCAGGCTTCTGCAAGAGGCGCCGAACCGCTGGCGGTTGAAAGACGAGGACAGGGAGGTGGGTTAACTCCTTAAGGGCAGCCTACAGGGCGGCCCGCAACCGCTCCACCAGGTAGACCACCCAGTTCTCTATCAGGCCGAAGAACAGGCCGACAATTATCAGGGCAACTACTACGCCGATCAGGCAACCGGCTCCAAACAGGCAGCCCCGCCCCATTTCCCGGATTGGCGCAAAAAAGAGATTGAGCATGCAACACCCGGAGCTGGCCCGCTGAATTTCCCTCTGTCGACCATCCCCTTCTAGCTATGCTATCATCTCGGCATCTGGTATTGCACGGTGAATAGCATGGAAATTGGAGTTTTTGCATCCCTGTCCGCCCAGGCTGTCGATGTGGCGGAAGTAGCCCAGAAAATTGAGGCGGCAGGGTTCGAGTCTTTCTGGATGCCCGAGCATCCGGTCATGCCGGTACATACCACCAGCCAGTACCGGGGCACACCGGACGGTTCCGTTCCACCCTATATGTACGACATGGTCGACCCCTACATGGCCCTGTCACGGGCCTCGGCGGTAACCAACAAAATCAAGCTGGGCACCAGCATCAGCCTGATACCCGAGCGCAACCCCCTGATGCTGGCCAAGGTCATCGCCACCCTGGACCACTACTCCAACGGGCGCTTCATCCTGGGCGTGGGCGCCGGCTGGCACCGGGAAGAGACCACCGTTATGGGCGGCAATTTCGACCATCGCTGGACCCAGACCCGGGAGAACATCCAGGCGATGAAAGAACTGTGGACCCAGGAACAGGCCGAGTTCCACGGTACCTACGTGGACTTTCCGCCCGTATACTGCGACCCCAAGCCGGTACAGAAGCCCAACCCGCCAGTGCTGCTGGGCGGCGCCGCGCCCAACCTGTTCCGGCGCATCGTGGGCTGGGCCGACGGCTGGCTCCCCGCCGGGGCGTCCGTGGAGCAGGTAAAGGCCGGGCGCGCCACCATGGACGAACTGGCCGAGGCTGCAGGCCGAGACCCTGCCTCCTTCCAGGTAACGGTCTTTAACGTGGCGGCCGAGCGGGACCTCCTGCAGCAGTACGCCGAGGCTGGCGCCGACCGGGTCATCCTGTCCCTGCCCAACGCCCGGGAAGCCGGCGCCCTGGACGAGGTGGACAAGCTGGCGGAAGCCGCGCTTTAGTATTTTTTCATCCACGAAGAGGCACGAGGTTTCACGAAGGTGGTGTTGCTTATCTTCGTGGTTCTTCGTGTCCTTCGTGGATAATTGGTGGAACAAACCTATTCATTCTTGCGAGGTTGTCATGGTTGCTTCCTACTCCGTCATCGGTCAGCCTATTGTCCGCGGCGAGGGGCCGGAAAAGGTGTCCGGTCAGTCCGTATACGCTTCCGACGTTAACCTGCCCGGGATGCTTTGGGGCAAGATTCTGCGCAGTCCCCTGCCCTACGCCCGCATCGTCAGCATCGACACTTCCCGGGCCAAAGACCTGCCCGGCGTCCACGCCGTCATCACCGGCCAGGACATTCCGGAACGGCGGGTGGGCCGCCTGCTGCGGGACTGTCCCGTGCTGTGCAAGGACAAGGTGCTCTTCGTGGGCGACAAGGTGGCAGCCGTGGCCGCCGATGACCCGGACGTAGCGGAGGAGGCCCTGCTGCTGATCGACGTGGAGTACGAAGACCTTTCTCCGGTCTTCGACCCTGAAGAAGCCATGAGCGCCGACGCCCCCACCCTTCACGAGGGCATGGCTTCCTACCCGGGCCTGCCCCAGCCGGTGTCCAAATTCAACAACGTCTTCGCTGAGAATGTGTGGGACAAGGGCGATATTGAGCAGGGTTTCGCCGAATCCGATCTGATCTTCGAACACACCTTCACCACCCAGTTGCATCACCAGGCCTACCTGGAACCCCACGCCTGCGTGGTAGACATTGACGACGACGGCCGCGTGCAGATCTGGGCCTGCAACAAGGGTCCCTTCATGCTGCGGGAGCAGCTTTCCAAGGTGTGGGACATGCCCGAAGCCAACATCCTGGTCAACCCCACCAACATCGGCGGCGACTTCGGGGGCAAGGGTTCCTTTATGGACATTCCCCTGTGCTACTACCTGGCCCAGGCCTCAGGCCGCCCCGTCAAGATGGTCATGGACTACGTGCAGGAACTGATGGCCGGCAACCCCCGCCATCCCGCCACCATCACCATCAAAACGGGAATGAAGAGTGACGGCCGCATCTGGGCGCGCCAGGCCCGGTGCGTCTTCAACAGCGGGGCCTACGGCGCTTTCAAGCCGAGAGTCCACCTGCGGGGCGCCGACCACAGCGGCGGCCCCTACCGCATCCCCAACGTCCACATCGACAGCTACATGGTCTACACCAACAACATTCCCTGCGGCCACATGCGCGCTCCGGCCAAGCCCCAGGTGGCCTTCGCCGTGGAGTCTCACATGGACATGATTGCCCGGGAGATGGGCCTTGATCCTTACGAGTTCCGTATGATTAACGTCCTCCAGGACGGCGACAGCAACCCAGTCGGCGAAGAGTGGGAGAACATCCGGGCCGGTGAGGTACTGCAGAAGGCCGCCGAGGCAGCGGGATGGGACCAGCCCAAGGCCTCGTCGGAAAATGGGATCCGGGTGGGCCGGGGCATCTCCCTATCGGACCAACCCCCCGGCTCGGGCCAGTCTTCCGCCGAAGTGCGGATGGACGCCGTCGGCAGGGCCACGCTGCTCATGTCCCTGTGGGATACGGGCACCGGCGCCCACACCGTCCTGCGCCAGATGGTGGCCGAAACCCTGACTATCCCCATCGAGGATGTGGGCGTGGTTATCCGCGACACCGACGCCGTGGGGTTCGAGTCGGGCCCCGGCGGCAGCCGCGTAACCTACACTTCAGGCCAGTCCACCGTGGGCGCGGCCGAAGACCTGAAGGAACAGTTGACGATCATGGCCGCCGAGTATATGGGCGCTTCCGTTGACACTGTTACGCTGGAGGCGGGCCAGTTCCAGGCCAACGAGGGCGGACGCGCCATGGCCCTGAAGGACGTTGCGGCCCAGGCCGTTTCCGCCCTGGGCGACGACCTGACCGCCGAGAAGACCTACACCGCACCCCCGTCGGAGTACACCTCCTACTGCGCCCAGGTGGCCGAGGTGGAGGTGGACCCGGAGACGGGCGAGGTTAAGGTCACCAAGTTCATCACCGCCCACGACGTGGGTACGGTGCTGAACCCCCTGTTCCACCAGGGCCAGATCGAAGGCGGCGTAATCCAGGGACTGGGTTATGCCCTGATGGAGGAAATGGAAACGGAAGAGGGCCGCATCTCCAACCTGAGCCTGGGCGACTACAAAATCCCCACCATCAAGGACGTCCCCGAACTGGTGACGGTGCTGCTGGAGGACGGCGGCGGTCCCGCCCCCTTCGAAAGCAAGGGAATCGGGGAAAGCAGCAACACCCCCGTAGCCGCCGCCATAGCCAACGCCGTCCACGAGGCCATAGGCGCCCCGGTAATGCAGCTGCCGGTAACGGCGGAGCGGGTGCTGCGGGTGATTAAGGGGCGGGGGTAGAAATAAGGACCTATGTATGGCAATCTGGGATCTGCCGTGACCGTCATAAGGGTCCAAAAGCCAGCTAACGAAAACGTTCAAGCACAATATTTGGGGCTGGGTTTGAGAGAGCTTACTTCGAGCGAAGGCTCAAGTATTGAGTTTTTCGGAGGTATCGGCCAAGTCGGTCTAAAACACTGTTCGACTCGCTGAGATAAGGGTAACGTTTCAAATTGGCTCTTTATTTGCGAAGTTTCTAGGGCCCAAAAGTTGTTTAAAACCTTATTACCTTGATTTGGAAGGTAACCACATTGAGTGCCTTGTTGTCGTAGATGTACAATACTAAAGGAGCAAGTGAGCTGTAGTTGTGGTTGGCGACGTAACCACTTATGCCAAAGTTAGGTTCAAGTCTAGAGTGCTTGGCGGGGGTTTCTAGCAACACTAAAACCTATGGTTGTGTGCTCCAAAAGTAATGCAATTCAAAAATATCTTTACTCTTGACCAGAGTACCATCGAGGCAGGTAGGAGATGCTATAACCTATTGGCAAGAGCCTGCATATTGGCTCTTACATTCTTGGCACTACTGGTTATGCATTTGTCTTTAAGCTGGCTGATTAGTCAAGGCGCGGAGTTATTTGACATCGACGAAAATACACGGCGACTGCTCTCTCAGGCTGTGCTAGTGTTTGTAGTGGTGGTGTCAATGGCAGCAGTTGTTATGAGTGTGGTTGACGTAGTGAAACTGGTTTGGTACGAGATTTTTGGTGGAGATTCCGAAATCGAAGGTGGCAACGATGAGCAAGCAGAAAACGAAGAAACCCAGCCTCCTACCTGTTAGGGCTGCAATGGCGGGCTTCCCTATTGCAACAATCGCGGTTCTGTATCTTTGGGTTACTGGTTACCCACCTGAAGACTGGGCCTTTGTGGGAGGTGTCCTGTATCTGTGTTTATTTGGCTCTGGAATTCTAGTGGCTCACTTGGCATTGATCATAGCAAGAAGGTTAGACCAATATGGCCGTCGTGTGGCTTCTGATAGAGGTATAGATATAGACCAACCGAGAATGCCAGACCCCGCTCGAGCCATTGCCAAATCAGGAATCATGGTTTGTATTCTTGTGCTACTGATGGGGACAATATGGGGCTTAGCTCTTAGCTTCTTGAATCTGGTGATTTCTAATATGGAGTTAGCTCCTTTGGATGGTAATTTGGGGACAGTTGCCATATATGTTCTTCTCATCGGATTCTGCGGTCTATCCTTGGTATTCAGTATGTCGGCAGCTATCTTTTATCTTGCGAGTGAAGGGTCACGTGGTATATGGTTGGTGCTAATGCGTGCACGAACTGGAGCAATGATGGTGGGTCTTGAACTAGGGGCGTCTATATTCGGTGGGCCACAGTCAAGTCGCGGCTCATTAAGGTTCTAGACATAGAGGCTACATTAGCTTGCAATGATAGCAAATTGGTTGCGTGAAAAGGGATTACAACCGCTTTGATTGGAAAACAGCCAATCCAATAGAATAAACAAACTGCCAGACCCGCTGGTTCGTCGCCCTTATGCTTTCCGGTATGGCCTTTATGACCCGTATAGCGCTCGGCATGGCTCGCTTGGTACAATAAGCGCGAGACCAGAGACAGAACTGTATTTTCGGAGGAGCAACCATGGCACAAACTACTGGACTGGGCCACGTTGGCATTTATGCCGACGACTTTATGAAGCAGCGCGACTTCTACAACCGCGTTATCGGCCTGCAGATCGCCGATGAGAACATGGAGCGGGGCATGTGCTTCATGTCTTCCGACCCCGTCTCCGAGCACCACGAGTTCGTGATAATGAAGGGCCGCGAAGCCAACGAGGAGACCAAGACCATCCAGCAGATCTCCTTCAAGGTCCCCACCATCCAGGACATGCGCGAGTACAAGGAAAGGCTGGAAGCCGAAGACATCACCATCGAGCGCATCGTCAGTCACGGCAACGCCTTCGGCATGTACTTCTTCGATCCGGAAGGTAACCGGGTGGAACTGTACTATCGCACCGGTTTCCCTGTCCCCCAGCCTCACGGCGACCTCATCGACCTGAGCCGTTCCGACGAGCAACTGATTGCCGATGCCCGCCACTTGCTCATGACCAAGGAGCCCACCAAGTAAGGCGTCGGGCGACTGATCGATTCATTTGTCTGCAGGAAACTGGTCGCCTGCGAAAAGGTTGTCGAGTTGCAGGGGCGGGTTTGAAACCCGCCCCCGCGGTTTAAGGTCTAGTCCATGCTCAAGCGCATTTGCTCCGCCACCGCCAGGTTCTTTGGCCGTCTGGCCTACCGCATCTACGCTGTCGTGGGCGTACTGCTGCTAACGGTGGTGGTCTTGTTTACCCTGTTTCCCCAGTTGCCCACCGGCTTCCATACGGCCCTGTTCGTCACCCAGGTGCTCAACATCCCCGTCAAGCCCCAGGCCTGGTTCACCCAGACGCCCGTGCGAGAGGAGATCAGCTTCCCCCGCGCCGACGCCGAGGGACAGGCCGACATCTATTACATCCCCGATGGCAAGCGGCGGGCCGCTTTGCTGGTGTTCCTGGGCGCCAACGCTGCGGGCCGCGACGACCGGGATGTGGTCAACTTCGGCAACGCCCTGGCCCGGGCCGGCTACGTGCCCATGTTCAGCTGGTCGCCCACCATGGGCCTGCAGAACAACGTTGATCCCGCTGAGGTGGAAAACCTGGTCTGGGCCTTCCAGCACCTGCACCGGCAGGACTACGTGGACCCAGCCCGCATCGGCATGGCCGGCTTCTCGGTGGGCGGTTCCTTCATCATGGTGGCCGCATCCGACCCCCGCATTCGCGACGACGTGGCCTTCGTCAATGCCTTTGGCGCCTATTACGACGCCCGTGACTTTTTCGTCCAGATCGCCAGCAATACCAAACATTCCGGCGACGTAGTGGAGCACTGGGACGTGGACCCGCTGACCCGCCGGGTCTTCGTCAATGAGTTGATTGAAGTCGCTCCCACCGAAGAGGAGCGAAGCATCCTTACCCGTCGCTTCGTGGACAACGCTGAAGTCACCCAGGCCGAACTGGACGGACTGGCCGGCACCGCCGACCTTTCCCGCCGCCTGCTGGACGGCACGGACCCCCAGGAAGCCGAAAGGCTGCTGAACCAGATGCCGCCCGACTTCCTGGAAAAGCTGGACGGCATTTCCCCCCGCAACTACCTGGACAACTACAGGAACCGCCTGCTCATTATGCATGACATTGGCGACTCGCTGATTCCCGTGGGCGAGTCCCGCCGTCTGGTGGACACCCTGCGCAGTCAGGGCCGCCAGGACATGCGCTACACCGAAACGGCAATCTTCGAGCACGTCCGCCCCGGCGCCGACCTGCAGCTTTGGCCGCTGGTCAAGGGCGCCAGTAAGCTCTACGCCCACATGTACGGCATCCTCCGCATAGCCGCCTGACTTCCCCTTTAATTATCCACGAGTAGGCGCGAGATTGGACTGTTGGCAAATGTCCGCCGTG
Organism: Dehalococcoidia bacterium; assembly: GCA_034428635.1. Classification (GTDB taxonomy): domain Bacteria; phylum Chloroflexota; class Dehalococcoidia; order Lucifugimonadales; family UBA3495; genus Bin22. The sequence continues at coordinate 4,610 of DAOUHR010000138.1, read as the reverse complement.
GCGCCGCCGATTCTGTTGTGGAATAGTGTGCTATCGCCTTAAAGGGGATCATTTAACACGTGGAACGAGTCGTACGGTGGGAGCTGGTAATACCGGTCCTCGTTGTTCGTGCTTCCATCTATCTAGGCCTTGCCGTCGATGCCGCAACAGCCACGCCCCCACCGCTGGAAAACCTACTACCGCCACGTAGGTGATCATGTAGGCAAAAGGGAGGGGTAGCAGGCCCTTCCCCTGTAAATCTTGCAGCTCTCGTCATCGACTTAGCTAACACATACAGGATTGACGGTTATGCAAGGGCCCTCGTCTGCAGGGGAGCCGTGTATTGTTCCCAAGCAGTTATTGAAGATCCCTGAGGGCTGACACTTAACGCAGGTGGGGCCCTATGTTAAAGTATTCGGCAGCCGCACAGGCTCCGAAGCTTTAGCCGCTTCGGGGGGCTGGCGCAGACACCGGATTCCGTCTGCATGGAAACCTTCGGAGCATCCCTTGACTCTACCGGCACCAATTCTTACAGGTAAGACCCGCAACGTCAGGCTGACGGATTCCGCCACCGGCCCGGGCACGTTGTCCACACTGTGAACAGTTCCCTGCAAAGACTGGCCCAGCGGCTGCCTTTCTTCTACGGGTGGGTAATTCTGGCGTCGGCCAGCAGCACCCAGGTAGTACGCAACGCCTCGGCCAGCCTGACCCTGGCGGTGTTTATTTACCCGCTGGCAGCGGATCCGGAATTGGGCTGGAGCCGGACCCTGGTGGCCGGGGCCGCCAGCGTGGGCGGGCTGGCGGCGTCGGCCCTTTCGCCGCTGGTGGGGTGGCTGATTGACCGCTACGGGGCGCGGCTGGTGTTGGCTTCCAGCGTCTTCATAATGGGACTGGCCACCATATCCCTGGCGTGGGCCACCATACCTATATTCTTCTACCTGTTCTACGGAATCAGCCGGGTTATCTTTGCCAGTCCCATTCCCATTGGGGCCTCGGTGGTGGTGTCCCGATGGTTTGTGCGGATGCGGGGCCGGACCAACGGCATACTGTTCGCCTCCCACTCCATCGGGCTGGTTGCCTTTCCCCTGATTGCATCGGCGGTGATAGCCAGCCAGGGCTGGCCCATGGCGTGGATTGTGCTGGGCGCGCTGGTGTGGATTATCGCCCTGGTGCCGGTGACCTTCCTGATTGTGCAGCAGCCCGAAGATATAGGGCTGCGTCCCGACGGTGACGCGGAGCCGGAAGCTGTGGCGCCCGGCGCAGGGGATACGGAGGATGCGCCGGCCGCCCAGGCGGAAGAACCGGCCTGGACGCTGAAGGAAGCAATGAAGACCCCTGCCCTGTGGATCCTGGCTGCCGGGGTGGGTACCCTGTTCCTGGTGCAGGCGGGTATCAACACCCACCTCGCCGCCCTGCTGCGGGACGAGGGCCTGGGCGTGGTGCTCTCCGGGCTGGGCCTGAGCCTGTCGGCGGCCTTCATGGGCGCGGGAAGCCTGCTGTGGGGCTGGATCGCGGAGCGGTTCCCCGTACGCTACATACTCGTCGCCGTTTCCCTGGCCGTTGCTATTCCCGCCCTTTTGTTCCTGACCGTCAGTTCCACCCTGGACGCACTGGCCTACTCCGCCGCATTCGGATTCGGTGTGGGCGGAATGTTGTCGGTGCCGCCCGTGGCCTACGCCGACTACTACGGACGCCGGTCCCTGGGGGCCATTCGCGGCGTTACCGAGCCCTTTACGAGCCTGGAGCAGGCCATAGGAACAGTGGCGGCGGGCATCGTCTTTGACGTAACGGGCAGCTACGACATTGCCCTGACTGTATTCGCGGCGCTGGCCGGATTGACGGCAGTGGTGATTTTGTTTGCCAGGCCGCCGGTGCGGCGAGTGGCCCCCGCCGACCCCCAGCACACGTAAGAACGCCAGCCACCGGAAATAGTACTGCGAGAACCGCTACTGGCCGGTCGGGGGAGCGTCATAAAGTTGACAATACCTGCGTTTAATAGGTAATATCACGTAAATTGCCATATTGCGCCTGCCCAGCGGCAGGTTAGTCGGCCCGGAGGTGATTTGCATGGCCACAGTGGACAGCCGGACAGCCTATTGGGAGCAGGCCAGGGAACAGGGATTTGACCTTTCGTGGCTGAACAAGCTGCAGGAGCACGTGGCCGGCGAAGGGGTGGAAGAGCAGTCCGCCAACGACACGGGGCGGGTCCAGGGGTCCATTCCCCGCGGCGATGTTGCCAGGTTCGGGGCTTACACCTTCCGCACCAAGAGCGAAGTGTGGGCCTATAACCTGAGCAAACTCTACGATGAGTTCATCACCCGCCAGTGGAGTTCGGCTACCGACATTCCCTGGGAAACCGTCCGGCCCCTGCCCGACGACATCGAGGCCTCCGAGTGCCAATTGGCCACCTTCTTCACCCAGGTGGAGTTCGTTGCCTCCGATGTACCGGGCCGGTTCATCTCCACTATGTCCCCGGACTACCAGGAAGTGAGGCTGGCCCTGCTGGCCCAGGTAATGGACGAGTCCCGCCATCTGGACGTGTTCCGCAAGCGGGCCCTGGTCAACGGCGGTGGCCTGATGCGCATGACCGACAGCGTCAGCGACGTGGTGGGCGGCAGCACTGATAACGCCCGGGAGTTCACCGAATTTTCTTCCCGCCTCCACATCACCGGTGAGGGCAACGTGCTTACCCTGTTCCGGCTGGGCGAGATGATGGCCTACAACGAGGCCGAGAAAGCCATCTACCGCCGCTGCGCCCAGGACGAGGCCCGCCATGTGGCCATCGGCGTCCTGCACCTTCGCTACATGAACGAGTTCTCTCCGGAGCGTCGGGAGGAAATCCATGGCTATTTGGACGAAGGAGAGTCGCGCCAGGCCACCGGGGCTGGTGGCGAGAATCCGGCCGGCCAGAACCAGCTGACCAGCCAGGCCCTGGCAGTGCTGCTGGGCGGCGGCAAGGACAAGGTGGACGAAGGCCAGAAGATCCTGATGGCTATCCGACAGCGGCAGACCAAGGAATACTTCCAAAGGCTCAAGTCGGCCGGCTTTGACGACCGTATCCACAACGGCCGGGTGAGTCCCGTCCTTCTGGAACAATACAAGGCCGCCGCATAACCATATTGGCAACTGTCGCCAAGACCTCCCTCGGATATTCGCGGGAGGTCTTGCTTTCTATGTCTGTTGCACTTCACAACGGTTTCATTCGAGGATGAACATGGCGCTCGACGAGGAACAGGGACCCCAAACCGACGAGGCAGAAGGCGACCAGGCCAAATCCCCCGAAACTCCGGCCACGCCGGGACCGGACCGGTTGGGCTGGATGAATGACACCCTGGAGTGGGGCATCCGCGCCCAGCCTGGGAAGCGCGGCCTCACCATGCGAGACCTCAACATCGGCAGCTACGGGGACATCCCGGAGTCCAGTTCCGACATGAGCCGTCGGCCCCGGGGCGCCTTTCCCATCTCCGGAGTTCCCCGGACCGATCTTTATGCCCTCAGCGCCAGGGTCGACCTGTGGGCCGACAATGCCGTGGATCTTTACGAGGAGGCAATCCAGCGGCGGTGGATGGGCCACCTGGAGATAGCCTGGGACGAAATAACTCCCCAGCCCTACGAATACGAACTGGCCATGCGCCAGCTTTGCACCGAGCTAGCCCAGCAGGCTTCCATCGAGACCGACCTGATCGGCCAGTGGCTCCACAAGATGAACTACGCCTACCACGAGGTCAAGACCTTTCTGGCCTCGGAGATTTTCGACTCCGGCAGGCACTACACCATCTTCCGGCACCGCGCGCTGCACAACGACGGCAGTCTGGGCCTGGAGAGCGCCGGCCAGTTCAACCGGCGTATGATGGAAACCCGCCCCGGCTGGACGGAAGTCTCCATGTTCCTGTACCTGGTGCGGGGGCCCCTGACCCTGTTGCTGTACCGGTACGGCGAGGCGTATGCCTGCAACCAGGCCGACAAGTTCCTCTTCCGCAAGTGCCTGGAGGACAAGGCCCGCCACATGGCCTATGGCATGGCCCACGTGAAGTATGCGATAGAAAATCAGCCTGAAGGGTTCGGCGCGGGCCTGGGGAATTTGATGCGGGGCGTAGAGCGGGATCTGGTGCGGGACCTGAAGGACCCGGTACTTTGGGAAGCCCTGGCCATCATTATCGGCGGCGGCGTGGCCAACATCGCCCAGGGAATGGCCGTGGTGGAGGACGTCAAGCAGAGGTATATCGAGGACTACCTGCGGCGGATGCAGTGGGCCGGCGTCAACAAGACGGAGGCCAACCTGTCGCCGGATTTGGCGGCCTTCCTCCGGCGTGAAGAGACCGCTCCGGCGGGAGACTGATCGTGCCTATCTACGAATACCGGTGCGAAGGCTGCGGCGGAGTCAACAACGTGTACCTGCGCACCTTCAGCGCCGCCGACCCCACAGAGTGCCAACTATGCGGGGGCGACTCCCTGCACCGCATAATCTCCCGGGTGGCATACATCCGTTCCGAGGCGGACAAGCTGGAGCAGCTGGACCCCAAGTACTACAAGATGGTGGACCAGGCCCTGGCCAACGCGCCGTCCAACTCGGACCCGGACTATCACATGGACCGGATGGTCCCCTTCAGCGCCGCCAAAGAGAAGGGGGA